>NZ_JBHJXS010000010.1:69577-425162 GCF_042269265.1 Nocardia sp. NPDC056000
CCCAACTCCTCTATGGTTGTGTGTGTGGTGGGTTTGTTTTTGTTAAAACCACACCGCCCCCTTGACCCAAAACCCCCCCCCCACTCCCCCCCCGGCGGGCCGGGTGGAAATGCCCCGGCCCACGGCTGTTTCCAGGGTCGGGTCGGATTACGGCACGCGAGAAACGCTCGGCTGCGGGCGAATTCGACGGCTGATTTCCGCCGGGGTGAGATGTGGCCGCGCCCCGGTCGGCACCTAAGCTCGGGAGCATGCTCACGCTGCTTCTGTACGTGCTGATCGTCGGCCTGGTAGCCGCCCTGCTGTTCCTGGTCGTCAGCGCGCTGTTCGGACGGTCGGAAGAGCTCGGCCCGCTACCGGAGAACACCACCGCGACGGTCCTGCCCGCCGAGGGCATCAGCGGTGCGGATGTGCGCGCGCTGCGCTTCCAGCAGGTGATCCGCGGCTACAAGGCGGGCGAGGTCGACTGGGCGCTCACCCGCCTGGCGGCGCGCATCGACGAACTCGAAACCCAGCTGGCCCACGCCCGCTCCGGCAACCACCTCGCGGGTATCGCCGTATCGCCCAATGGCGCGCCGATTCCCGCCGAACCACCCGCACCCCGCCGGATGGCCCCGGACGCGCTCTCCGGCGCAGCCGCGCCCGTTCCCGAGGTGCTCCCCGCCGCCGACCCGACCCCGCTCCCGGGCGACCACGGCGTGAGTGGCCAACCCGCCGTGCCGAGCCCGGCGGCCGAGCCCGGCACCCCCGGCAGCACCGAGCCGGGTGCGCGATGACCGCGGCGGCCGAACCGAGTGACGGCCGGACCCGTTGCGGGTGGGCCGACGGGTCGCAGTTGTATCGGGACTACCACGATCAGGAGTGGGGTCGCCCGCTGCACGGGGATGACGCCCTGTTCGAGCGGGTGTGCCTGGAGGCGTTCCAGTCGGGGCTGGCGTGGATCACGATTCTGCGCAAGCGCCCGGCCTTCCGCGCGGCGTTCGACGGGTTCGTGATCGAGCGGGTGGCGGAGTTCGGGGACGCGGATGTGGAACGCCTGATGGCCGATCCGGGCATAGTTCGCAATAGCGCCAAAATCCACGCCAGCATCCACAACGCGCGGGTTGCTCGCGACCTGGGACGATCCCTGGACGAGCTGCTCTGGTCCTTCGCCCCGGCCCCGGGAAAGCGGCCACGCACCCTGGCCGATGTGCCCGCCGTCACGGTCGAATCCACCGCTCTCGCAAAAGAACTGAAGCGGCTCGGATTCAAGTTCGTAGGACCCACTACTGCGTACGCACTCATGCAGGCGACGGGGATGGTAGACGATCACATCGCCGATTGCTGGGTGAATGTCAGGACTCCATGAACGCCACAACGGTCGGTTTTTGGAACTCAGGTACCCGCCCCGATCCGCGATAGGGAAGAATGGTCATGGTGTAGCCCGCCACATGTCGGCGGGCTGCCTGGTTGGTGACAACTGGAGTTCCATGAAAGTGCGCAGATATTCGCGCAGATCTGGAGGGAGCAGAGGATGGCGGCCATGAAGCCCCGCACCGGGGACGGTCCCCTCGAGGCAACCAAGGAAGGGCGTGGAATCGTCATGCGGGTTCCACTCGAGGGTGGCGGGCGTTTGGTCGTCGAGCTCACGCCGGAGGAAGCTGCGGCACTGGGTGACGAACTCAAGAGTGTCACCAGCTAGTTGCCAGACTTGCCTGTGCCGGTGAGCAACCCGCCCTCCGGGGCACTCGGAGACTCGGCCCCCGAACCCCGAGGATCCGGAGAGCAGCCGCTCACCGGCATATCGGTTCAGAACGCATACCCCCTCGGCCCGGCCGATCGCCTGATCGCCTGCGCCGACCTACTGTCCTGCCCGGAATGCGGTCGGGACCTCGGCCCCCGCGAGCACACCCTGCGCTGCCCGCGCGGGCACAGTTTCGATATCGCCAAACAGGGCTATATCAGCCTGCTCACCGGCGCCTCCACCAAGATGACCGGCGATACCCCGGCCATGCTCGACGCCCGCGCGGACTTCCAGCGGGCCGGTCATTTCACCCCCATCGCCGCGGCCCTGGCGGCGGCGGTCGCGGCCATGCCCGCACCTCCCAGGACCGCACACGCACGCGACAGCGGCATGACACGCCCGGGCGCGGCTGTGACCGCGGCCTCGGCGGCACGGCTCGCGGCGACCCTCCTGCCGATCGGTTCGAGTGGCCCGACAACCACTGCGGCGACACCCGCGACGGCGGACGCGGTACTGGAGATCGGTGCGGGTACGGGTTACTACCTGGCTATGGCATTGGATGCGATGCCCGGCGCGCGCGGGCTGGCGTTGGATGTGTCCAAACCGGCGGTGCGGCGCAGCGCCCGGGCGCATGAGCGAGCCGGGGCGGTGCTCGCCGATGCCTGGCGCGGGCTGCCGGTGCGCACGGGGGCGGTCACCGCGGTGCTGTCGGTTTTCGCACCGCGCAATGCGGAAGAGGTTGCCCGGGTGCTGAATCCGGGCGGGCGGTTTTTTGTCGTCACCCCGACACCGCGGCATTTGACCGAGTTGATCGAGCCGCTCGACATGGTCCGCGTGGACGCGGGCAAAACCGAGCGACTCGCCGATTCGCTGGAAGATCGCTTCGAACTGCTGGACCGCACTCCGGTCGAGTATCGAATGTCATTGACGCACACCGATATCGCGAATGTGTCCGCGATGGGCCCGTCCGCATTCCACGCGGCCGAACAGCGCGCCGAACGCATCGCGGCCCTGCCGGATCCGTTCGAGGTGACCGCGTCGGTGACGGTATCGGTCTATCGCCCGCGCGGCTGATTCGGCAGCAGATCCAGCAGATTGCGCACCAGCGGCCGGTTGTCGTCGGCGCGGTGCGCGGTGTAGATCGTGGTGGCGGCATCGGTCCCGGCGAGCGGGATGATGCGCACCGATTCGGGTGCGGTGAAGGTGGCGCTGCGCGGTGCGACGGTGACCCCGAGCCCCGCCGCGACCAGATACAGCAGGATCGTCCAGTTGGTGCCCTCCTGCACGATGCGCGGCCGATGACCGGATTCCAGCAGCGGTGCGAGGTTCTTGTCATAGGCGCGCCCGCCCGCCGCGCGCGGATAGAACACCATCGGATTGGTGATCAGCTCGGCTCCGGTGATGCTGTCCCGGTGCGCGTCCGGATGGTCGGCGGGCAGGATCGCCACGAACGGTTCGGTGATCAGCGGGGTGGTGACGGTGCCGGGCTGTTCGTCCGGATCGCGCACGATGGCCAGATCCAGCGCGCCGTGCGCGAGCCGTTCCATCAGATGGCTGGTGAACCCTTCCACCAGGTCCACCTCGACCAGCGGGAAACGGTCCCGGAAGGCCCGTACGCCGCGCAGCGGTTCCAGCGGCAGTACCGAGGGCACGAAGCCGAGGTACAGCGTGCCCTGACTGCCCTGGCCGATCCGATGGATTTCGGCGAGGTCGCGTTCGGCGTGCCCGAGCAGTGCCCGGGATCGCTCCAGCAGTACGGTCCCGGCGGCGGTGAGCGCGACGGTGCGCGAGGTGCGATCGAAAAGTCGTGCGCCGAGCAGGGTTTCCAGCCGCTGGATCTGCTGGGTGAGCGCGGGCTGTGCGATGTGCAGCCGGGCGGCGGCGCGCCCGAAGTGCAGTTCCTCGGCGACGGCGCGGAAGTAGCGCAGGTGCCGCAGCTCAACCCCTTCGATCATAAGTTCAACATATCAATCCGAGCTATCAAGTATTGGACGTTATAGGTGCAGGCGGGACATGCTGAACGGGTGACTCAGCAAACGGATTCCCTCGCCCCGGAGCAGCGCTCGATCACGGTCGAGCCGATGACCACCGCCGCCGACGCGCGCGCCTTCAAGGACCTCAATCTGGAGTGGATCACCGAACTCTTCGCGGTCGAGGCCGCGGACCTGGTCACCCTGGACCATCCGCGGCGCATCGTCGACGAGGGCGGTCGGGTGCTCATCGCCCGCGCCGGTGTGGAGGCCGCGGGCTGCGTCGCGCTCGTCGCCGAGGGTCACGGCGTCTTCGAACTCTCCAAAATGGCTGTCTCGCCGCGCTTTCAGGGTCGCGGTATCGGCCGGGTGCTGCTGCGCGCGGCCATCGAGCAGGCGCGGGCGCTGGGCGCGACCTCGCTGATCCTGGCCAGCAATTCGAAACTGGCTCCGGCGGTGCACCTTTACGAATCGATCGGCTTCGTACACGTGCCGCCGTCGGAGCTGCCGCCGACGCCCTACGACCGCGCCGACGTGTTCATGCGCTACGACCTCTAGTTCTTGCGCACCAGGTCGTAGATCTTCGCGGTCTGCGCGGCGATGCGGTCCCAATCGAATTCGGCGATGGCGCGCGCCCGTCCGGCCGCACCCATGGCGGCGGCCGTCGCGGGATCCGCGGCCACCTGGTTGACGGCCCGCGCCAGTCCGCGTTCGAAGGCGTCGGGCGCGTGTTCGTCGTAGTGCACCAGCCGCCCGGTGGCGTCCCGATCCACCACCTCCGGAATGCCGCCGACATCGGAGGCGACCACGGCGGTGCCGCAGGCCATGGCCTCCAGATTCACGATGCCGAGCGGTTCGTACACCGAGGGGCAGACGAAAACCGTTGCGGCGGCGAGCACCTGGCGCACCAATTCGGTGGGCAGCATCTCGCGCACCCAGAACACCGCGTCCCGGGTCTTACCGAGTTCGCGGACGGCTCCGGCCACTTCGGCTTCCATGGCGGGCGTATCGGCGGCCCCGGCGAGCAGCACCAATTGGATATCCGGATCCAGATACCGGGCGGCGGCCAGCAGGTGCGAGACACCCTTCTGCCGGGTGATGCGCCCGACGAACGCCACCACCGGCCGATCCCGCCGCACCCCGAGTTCCGCGAGGATGTCGCGGGTATCGCGGGCGGGTCCGCCGGGATGCCAGACCTGTGCGTCGATTCCGTTGTGCACCACATGCACTTTCGCGGGATCGATATCGGGATAGGCGGCGAGCACATCGCCGCGCATCCCCTTGCTCACCGCGATCACGGCATCGGCGTAGGTCATGGCATTGTGCTCGGACCAGGAGGACAGCCGATAGCCGCCGCCGAGCTGTTCGGCCTTCCAGGGCCGCCGGGGTTCGAGCGAATGCGCGGTCAGCACATGCGGAATCCCGTACAGCTCCGCGGCCAGATGCCCGGCCAGTCCGGTGTACCAGGTGTGCGAATGCGCGACGTCGGAGCCACCGGCGGCATCGGCCATGCGCAATTGCGCGGACATCATCTGCAGAGCGGAGTTGGCGGCGTACAGCATCGGATCGGCCTGGTGCACCACGGCATCGGTGCGCTGCACCCCCATGCAGTGCACGGTCACATCGCACAGCGCCCGCAGGCGCGGGATCAGTTCGGTGACATGCACTCCCGCCCCGCCGTACACCTCGGGCGGGTATTCGCGGGTCATCATCGCGACTCGAAGTTCGCGCCCGCCGTCCGCGCCGTAACTCACCGATTCAAACTACAGCCTGCCACCGGGCGGCTCGGGCCCACATCGATGAAAGAAAACACAGAGTTCACGACCCGGCCCGCGGTTCGCCGTCCCGCGTGCGGCGCGGCGCGGGAACGCGGCGGCGGAGTGGAGCGGCGACGAACCACGGCTTGCGAGGCCGTGAACACGCGACGCGGCGGGCGACGCAGACGGACACGTTCATTCAGGGTTCCGCTATACCCGGTAGTTTGGCGAGTGTGAGGAGCCAGCCGCACGTACTCGGGATCGTGCTCGCCGGTGGCGAGGGCAAGCGACTCTTTCCGCTCACCAAGGATCGCGCCAAGCCCGCGGTGCCGTTCGGCGGCGCGTACCGGCTCATCGATTTCGTGCTGTCGAATCTGGTGAATGCCGGTTATCTGCGGATCTGTGTTCTCACCCAGTACAAATCGCATTCGCTGGACCGGCATATCTCGCAGACCTGGCGGCTGTCCGGGTTCGGCGGCGAGTACATCACCCCGGTTCCGGCGCAGCAGCGGCTCGGCCCGCGCTGGTACACCGGCAGCGCGGACGCCATCATGCAATCGCTGAACCTGATCTATGACGAGGACCCCGAGTACATCGTGGTCTTCGGCGCGGACCACGTGTACCGGATGGATCCGGAGCAGATGGTGCAGGCGCATATCGAATCCGGTGCGGGCGTCACGGTGGCGGGCATCCGGGTACCGCGCAGTACCGCGAGCGCGTTCGGCTGCATCGACACCGACGAATCCGGCCGCATCACCGGCTTTCTGGAGAAGCCCGCGCATCCGCCGGGCACGCCGGACGATCCGAATGTCACCTTCGCCTCGATGGGCAATTACGTCTTCACCACCAAGGTGCTGGTGGACGCGATCCGCGCGGACGCCGATGACAACGACTCCGATCACGATATGGGCGGGGACATCATTCCGGCCCTGGTGCGCGCGGGCGCGGCCTCGGTGTACGACTTCGGCGGCAACGAGGTGCCCGGCGCGACCGATCGCAGCCGCGGCTACTGGCGCGATGTGGGCACCATCGACGCCTTCTACGAGGCGCATATGGATCTGGTGTCGGTGGATCCGGTCTTCGATCTCTACAACCGGCACTGGCCGATTCGCGGTGCCATGGAGAATCTGCCGCCCGCCAAATTCGGCCGCGGCGGGCTGGCGCAGGAGTCGATCGTGGGCGCGGGCAGCATTCTGTCGGCGGCCACGGTCCGCAATTCGGTGCTGTTCTCCAATGTGATGGTGGAGGACGGCGCGACCGTGGAGGGCAGTGTGCTCATGCCGGGGGTGCGGATCGGCCGCGGCGCGGTGGTGCGGCACGCGATTCTGGACAAGAACGTGGTGGTGTCCGAGGGCGAGATCATCGGCGTGGATCTGGATCGCGACCGGGACAGATTCGCGCTCAGCAATGGCGGGGTGGTCACGGTCGGCAAGGGCATTTGGGTGTGAGAGCAGCCGCGACGCGCGGATAACGGTGGACAGCCGCCCATCCGGGTCCGAAAATCGGTGGGTGGAGCGCTGCCCCGCCGGGCCGCGCGGGAGGGAAGACCATGAACCGCGCAACGAGGGTCCTGACCGCACTCACCTGTCTGGCCCTGACTGCCACCCTGTCCGGGTGCGCGCAGAAGGGTAAGGCCGTCGCCGGGGAAATGGACGTCCGCACCCTGGACGCGGGCAGCTACGCGGTGAATCGATTCACCTACGACCGCAATTCGAACGGCAACGGCCCGATGCTGGAGGGTATGCGGATGGCGTCGGCGGTGGTGCCGACGGTGCAGATCGATCCCAGTCTCAAGATCGGGCGCGGCGGAATCGTGCTGACCAATATCAATGATGTGGTGACCGTCAGCCACCTGTCCTCCTCCGCCAAACCGGTATTGCAGAATCGCGGTTTCGTGGCCGGGTTCGCCATGAGCGGTTCGGATCTGCCGGACCCGGCCGGATCCAATGCCCCCGACCCCGCCAGCACCACGGCCACCATCCGACTGCTGCGCTTCCCGTCGGCCGACAATGCCAAGCTCGCCGCCAAGGAGCTGGAGGACGCCGATTTCGGTGTGGCGCTCGATCAGAACAAGAAGCTGACGCTGGCGGATTATCCGGATGCCTTCTCGCACTGGCGGCCCGGTGTCGGCAGTATCGGTGTGGTCATGGCGCGCAAGGAATTCGTCATCTCCATCTTCATCTCGCGGCCCAAGGCGGATCAGGGGGATCTGCTGTCCTGGGCGAAGAAGACCCTCGACGCCGAGGTGCCGGTGGTGGACGCCTTCACCCCGACGCCGGCCGATCAGATCGATGCGCTGCCGGTGGATCCGGATCGGCTGCTGGCGCGAATCCTGGTGTCCGACAGGGATTCTCACACCCCCGACCCGGACAACTTCGCGGTGTACGGCGCGAATATGCTCATTCACCCGGCCGGTGACGAGAGCCTGCGGCAGCGGCTGGTGAACGATACGGGCATGGACGCCATGGCGCTCACCAAGGACGGCTATCTGTTCCGCACCCGGGACGCGCGCGGCGGTATCGATCTCACGGCCGGATTGATCAGCAGTCTGGGCGAGACCGCGATCGGCGCGCCGGACAAGGTGCCGGACACCAAATGCGTTCAGCACCGCGCGGATAGCACGTCCTACCGCTGCTACGTGGTCTACAAACGCTTCGTCGGCGTGGTGACCGGCAGCAGTCAGGACGAGGTGCAGAAGAAGGCCACGGCGCAGTACGTACTGCTGGCCAACAGCCTCTAGACCCGTACGGATCAGAAGCGGATGACATCCTCGTCCAGGGCTCGCCACGCGGCGGGCCGGGACGGGCGGTGGGTGCCGTGCGCGCAGTCGGAATCGGCTGCGGCGCCGCCGGTGTCATGCGGCAGTGCGGTATGACCGGTGTGCGGCAACCCGTTCCCGATGCGCGTGCGACCGCCTCCGGTGCGCGGCAGCCCGTTCACGGCGCGACCCGGGCGGCTGTCGTCCCGGAAGCGGTAATCGCGGAATCCGAACGGCTGCAACAGGGCTCGCAGGAATTCCGCGCCGTCCGCGGGCAGCACGGTGCGCTCCTGGCCGAGGAGGTCGACGCCCTGGTGATACCAGACGCGCGCGACCAGGCCCTCGACCGGATCGACCGCGCGGAAGCTGGCCCGCCCGTCCGAATTCAGCCGGAACTCGGCGATGCGTCGCCATCGTCCCGACTCGCGCAGATACAGACCGACAACGGCGGGGGCCCGCTGACTCATGAAAACCTCACTCGTCGAACTTTCCCCTGGAGTATCCCGATCCGCGCGCGGTAATCCTGTTGTCCGGAAGGACGGTTCAGTTCTGGTAGACGGGCGATACGGTGCGCCCCCCGCAGAACGGTTCACAGGGCCCCGGTGTCGAGGGCACCACGTGTGATTGATCGTCGAATCTGGCTCCGCTCACCAGAAGCAGCACCAGGAGCGCGGCGAAGACGACCAGTCCGAAAATGATCAGTGCGGGCCATAGCCAGCCTGCCGGCAGATGAATGCCGAGCATCAAACCTTCCATGCCCCACCTCCTTATTTCGTTCCTTACTCTCGTTTACCACCTGCGGCCCATTCGAATCCACCCCTGCGACTGCCCCAGCACTGCCCCTCCGGACGGTTCAGCGCAGGTCGCGCCTGCGGAATCCGATGAGCCCCAAGGCAATCAGCGCGACCGCGATGACCAGCAGAATCAGCACCGGTACGAGGTCGAAGGAGGCGCCGGGCACCTTGGGCAGATGTTCGAACGGTTCGAGGTCGCGGAGCCATTGCGGGGCACCGGAGATCGCACCGAGCAGGAAGACCGCGATGGCGGCGGTCAGCACGCCCCACGCCACCGGGGTCCAGCGCGGCGCGAGACCGAACAGCGCCACCGTGATTCCGGTGAATATCCACACCGCGGGCAGTTGGATCAGCGCCGCGCCCAGCACATCGGGCAGTTTGCCGCCGACGTCACCGGCCGCCCGTCCGTACACGAAACCACCGAGCAGACCCGAAACACACAGTGCCACCGCCGGTCCCAGCAGGGCAAACAGCAGATGCGATGCGGCCCAGCGGGTTCGCGATACCGCACCGGTGAGCAGGGTTTCGGCGTGATCGCTGCTCTCCTCCGAATGCAGGCGCAGCGCGGCCGATACCGCGTAGGCGGCCGCCGCCACGCCGATCATGGTGAAGGCGTAGCTGATCATCGAATTCTCCAGCGAGGCGGAGCCGCCCATCCGGGTGATCAGATCGCGAATCGCCTGGCTGCTGCCCAATTCGTCACCGATACCGTGGATCACGCTGCCGATGATCAATCCGTACAGGCCGAGTCCGACCGTCCAGGCGATCAGGGTGCCGCGCTGCAATCGCCAGGCCAGTCCGAACGGTCCGGCCAAACCGGGTCCGGCGGTGGCCGCGCCCGGGCGTTCGGCGATCAGTCCCGCACCGATATCCCGGTGCCGCAGTAGCGAATACGCGATGACGGTCAACACGATCACCGCCGCCGCGTGCAACAGCAGCACCGCGAAGTGATTGCCCGCGAACGGCCGCACCTGCAGTGACCAGCCCTGCGGTGACAGCCACACCAGCGGGCTGGTCGGCCCGTCTCCGGCGCGGGCGTCACCGATGGCGCGCAGCGTGAAGGTCACCGCGAGCACCGTGAAGGCGATACCGCGGGCCAGCCGCGCACTGGTGGTCAATTGCGCGCACACCGCGGCCACCGAGGCGAACACCACACCGGATCCGGCCAGCGCGAGCCCGAAGGCCAGCGATCCGGTCCTGGCGTCGTCACCGGTGAGCTTGCTGCCGGACAGGCTCAGGAAGCCGATCAGGCCGGTGGCCATCGCACCCCCGTAGCCGAGGATGAGCGCCGCGGTGAGCCCGGCGTAGCGCCCGACCCGGGTGGCGGCCACCAATTCCCCACGGCCCGTTTCCTCTTCGGCGCGGGTGTGCCGGATGACGGTGAGAATGGTGGCGATGGCGATGAGGCTGTAGAACATCCCCGCCTTCCAGATGCCGACCGCGCCGAGGCTGGTGTTGTACACCGGCCCGTACATGGCCAGCTGGGCCGGACTGGCGAGAATCGAGTTGGCGAAGCCCACGCGGTCGGCCTCGTCCGGGTACACGCTGACGATGCTGTTGATGTACACGCTGCCCAGCGGCAGCGACAGCAGCAGCACCCACAGCGGCAGCACGATGCGATCGCGGCGCAGGTACAGCCGCAGCAATTGCCCGGTGCCGGTGAAATCGGTTGACCGCAAGGGGCTTTCGACAGCGCGAGGTGCGGTGATGGCGGTCATTTCGCGGCCCGCTGCAGATCGGCGGAATCCCGGCCGGATTCGGCGGCGTCCTCGCCGTTGAGCGAATAGTGCCGCAGGAAAAGCTCTTCCAGCGTCGGCGGCTGGCTGACCAGACTGCGCACACCGGCGTCACCGAGCACCTTGATGAGCTCACCGAGATGTTCGCTGTCCACCTGGCAGTGCAGGGTGTGCCCCTCCAGGGTGATGTCCGCGACGCCCGGAATCCGGCTGAGATCGCCCGGGTCACCGATCATTTCGGCGGTGATGGCGGTGCGGCTCAAATGCCGCATCGAGGCCAGCGTGCCCGATTCCACCGTGCGCCCGGCCCGGATGATGGTGACGCGCTGGCACAGCGCCTCCACCTCGGACAGGATGTGGCTGGACAGCAGCACCGTGCAGCCGCGCGCCGCGGCCTCGGTCACGCATTCGCGAAATGTCTGCTCCATCAAGGGATCCAGACCCGAGGTGGGTTCGTCGAGCAGTAGCAGCCGGGCCTCGGACGAGAACGCCGACACCAGCGCCACCTTCTGCCGATTGCCCTTGGAATAGGTGCGGGCCTTCTTGCGCGGATCGAGTTCGAACCGCTCGATGAGATCGGCGCGCCGCCGCTGATCCAGTCCGCCACGCATGCGCGCCAGCAGATCGATGGTCTCACCGCCGCTCAGGGACGGCCACAGCGTGACATCGCCGGGCACATAGGCGATATCGCGGTGCAGGGCGACCGCGTCGGTCCACGGATCCCGCCCGAGCACCTCGGCGGCACCCGAGGTGCGGGCCAGAATGCCCAGCAGCACGCGAATGGTGGTGGATTTTCCCGCGCCGTTGGGCCCGAGGAATCCGTGTACCTCCCCCTCCGCGACCTCCAGGTCGAGACCGTCGAGGGCGCGCACCTGTCCGAAATTCTTGTGCAGATCTCGGACCGAGATGGCCGGGGTGGCCGGTGTGTTCATCGAATCTCCTTGTAGGAAAACGACAGTGGGTATTACTGCTGTTGGGTGAGGGTGTCCAGCGCCATCGAGTCGGTGAGCAGCCCGTTGGTGTAGATCTCGAGCGCGGGCAGCGTCATATGATCGGCGTACTCGCGCAAGGCTTTTCGATAGTCGATGCGGCCTTCGTGCTGGGCCGCGTACAGCTGCAGGAACATCACCATGCCGCCGCCGTTGGTGGTGGCGATGTATCTGGCGGTGGCCTTCAAATCCCTTGGGGGACGGTAGGTTCCGGCGGCGACACCGGCGATCAGGTACTGCTCGACATCCTCGACCATATGCTCGAAGAAACTGGTCAGCAGATCCCCGCCGGATTGGAAGCTGCGCAGCATATAGGCCATATGCGGGGCGAATTCCTCGATCTCGGCCATCTGTTCCAGCAGTCCGTTGGGTGAAGGACGCTGTGCGAATTCGACTTTCGCGGCCCGGATGACATCCCGGACGTGATCGTCGCACGCCGCGCGCAGCCCTTCCTTGGACCCGAAGTGGTGGTTGACCAGACCCGGCGAGACGCCCGCGGCGGCCGCGATGGCCCGCACCCCCACCCCGAAACCCTGCTCGCCGAAGGTGGTGATCGCGGCATCGCGAATCCGGGCCCGGGTGGTCAGATCCTCAGAGGCTGAACGCATGTTCAATAGATTAAACACTCGTTCAATGCGATGGCAAGAGCGCACGCCGAAAGAAACCGTCAAGGGTGCGAAAACAAGCGCGAACGCGGATGTTCCACGCGCGGAACACCTCCCCCGCAGCAGCTGCTGCTACGCGGAAAGTCCCCGCGTGGACAAAACTATCCGCAGGTCAGAGGCGGTAGAGCGGTAATCAGCCCCGCGAAGCGCAGAGCAGTCCGTCGCCGACCGGAATCAGCACACTGGTGAGCGCCGGATCCTCGGCGATGGCCCGAGTGGCAGCGCGCACCGCCTGGGTCTGGGGATCGCGCTGTGCCGGATCGGGCACCCGCCCGCCGAGCAGCGCGTTGTGCAGCAGAATCGCCCCGCCCTCGCGGAGTAATCGCACCGCCTGCGCCACGTACTGCGGATGCTCCAGCGGTGCGGCATCGATGAACACCAGGTCATAGGCCCCATCGGCCAAGCGCGGCAACACATCCAGCGCCCGGCCGTTGATCAGCCGGGTGCGCGCGGGCGCGATATCGGCGGACCGGAACGCCTCGCGCGCCGCGCGCTGATGTTCGGGTTCGGAATCGATGGTGGTGAGCGTGCCGTCCTCGCGCATGCCGTCGAGCAGCCAGAGTCCGCTCACCCCGGCCCCGGTGCCGACCTCCACGACCGCTCGCGCACCGAGCAATTGCGCGTACATACTGAGAAGTGCGCCCACCGACGGGGGTACCGGTGCGGCGCCGAGTTCGAGGGCGCGTTCGCGCGCGCTGATCAGAATCTCGTCCTCGGCGACGGATTCCTCCACGTAGGCGAGGTTGCGCTGCAGGTTCGATGCCGCGGGAGTGAGGCTCACGGCTATGAGGCTAATGGCGCGGAACCGGGAAAGCCCGGCGGCGACCGGCCGGTGTGGCGATTTTTCTCAGGTGTCCCTCAGCCTGCGCATACGACCACCACATCGGGACCGGCAAGAGTATTGCCAAGTCAGGCCAGCGACAGTCGGTCCGGCGGGCGGGGAACACACGACCAACCAGGTCGGTTGTACCCGGCAGTCGGAACTTCGGTCCCGAGTAGGAGGTAATCCCATCCACATGGTCGACGCGGCGCGTGAACCCGCCATCCTGCCCACGCAGGACTTGAACTCCGTGCTGGACGGCACCACCGTGCCGGAAAGCGAACTCGACGAGGCTGCCCTGAGCGGCACCGCGGCCTTCGATGCCACCGGTGACCGCACCATGATGCCGACCTGGGACGAACTGGTCCGGGAGCACGCCGACCGCGTGTACCGCCTGGCCTACCGCCTCACCGGTGATCAGCAGGACGCAGAGGATTTGACCCAGGAAACCTTCATCCGGGTGTTCCGCTCGCTGCAGAACTATCAGCCGGGCACCTTCGAGGGCTGGCTGCATCGCATCACCACGAACCTGTTCCTGGATATGGTGCGGCGCCGCAATCGGATTCGCATGGAGGCGCTGCCCGAGGATTACGACCGGGTGCCGTCCGAGGGCCCGGGCCCCGAGCAGGTCTACCACGACGCGAATCTGGATCCGGAGCTGCAGGCGGCGCTCGATTCGCTGGCGCCGGAGTTCCGTGCCGCGGTGGTGCTCTGCGATATCGAAGGTCTGTCGTACGAGGAGATCGGCGCGACGCTCGGGGTCAAGTTGGGCACCGTGCGCAGCCGGATCCACCGAGGACGTCAGGCACTCAAAGAACACCTTGCGCATAATGGAGTGGAGCGGCGCTTCGCCGCCCCCGAGAACGCCAGGTGACACGCCGGGCCCAGCGCCCGAACACCGGCATTCCCGATGCAGCCGAGGTGTCCCGGAAGGGTGTGCAGCTTATGAGTGGCGAGGACAGAACGCCGCGTCCGCCGCGTTTCGCCCCCACCGAGCATCTGGCCAGTGAGGCCATTGCCGCGTATGTGGACGGCGAATTGCGGATGAACGCGTACCTGCGTGCCGCTCACCATCTTTCCGTCTGCGTGGAATGCGCGGCGGAGGTGGACGCGCAGCAGCAGGCGCGCATTGCGCTGCGGCAGTCCTCGGATCAGATTTCCGCGCCGATGCGCCTGCACGATTCACTGAGCCGCATCCCGCTCTCGGAACTTCCCACCGCGGAAACGCTGAATGCGGATCGCGGAACTTTCGCGCGCGGCGCGAACTTCGTCGGGCTGCGCCAAGATTCGTTCGACAGCAAACGGTGGACATCCTGGTGGCGCAAGTAGAGTTCATCGCGTGACCACCGAATCGAAGAACACGGGCCCGGTTCCGGGTGACGGGCCCGCGGCGAACAACCTGCAGAATTCCGCGCAGGCTTCGGATTCGGCGGCCGATCGGGGGAACCTGAGGCCGTCGGACGCACCGGTCCTGGGACCGCGGCCGGTAATGCGGCCGCATGTCGACACGCATACCGCACGCGCCTTCCGCCGCCCGAGTGGGCAGAACGGCTCGTTCTCACCGCGCACGGCCGCCGCCGCGGCCGCTGCCGCCGCCACGGACGGCCCGCAGGTGCAGAACCGGCCGCCGGACGCGGTGCTGGCCGAGGCGTTCGGCCGTCCCGCCGGTTCACAGGAGCTCCTGCAGCGCGATCCCGAGGCCAAGGCCGAGACGACCGCCGCGGCCGGGACCGCCGATCCGTGGCGGGATCCGAATTCCGCTGCCCGCCTTGGCACTCCGGCCGTGGGCACCCCGCTGCCGCCGCCGCTGACGCAGGGCCGTCAGATCAGTGCCAGGGAGGTGCTGTTCGGCGGTAAGGTCGCGCCCGCGGCGCTGGCCATTCTGGCCGTGATCGCACTGGTCGTCGGGTTGATGAGCGGTCTGCTGGGCGGTCTGGTCGGCCGGCTCACCGCCGAATCGGCGCTGACCTCGCGCAAAGTCTCATTGCAGTCCGCGGATTCGACGAATGTGGCGCACGGCCAGATTTCCAAGGTCGTGGACACCGTCATGCCCGCGATGGTGACCGTGCGCGCCTGGGTCGGCGATTCCGGTTCCACGGGTTCGGGTGTGGTGATCGACGGCGCGGGCTACATCGTGACCAATAATCACGTGATCTCACTGGCCGCCAATGACAAGAGCGGCAAAGCCCAACTGCAAGTGGTGTTCTCCGATGGCACCCGGGTGCCGACCAGCATTGTCGGCCGCGATATCAAATCCGATCTGGCGGTGCTGAAAGTCGATGTGAAGAACCTGTCGGTGATTCAGCTCGGCAATTCCAACGATGTGAAGGTCGGCGACGATGTGCTGGCCATCGGTTCGCCGCTGGGCCTGGAGAAGACCGTCACCTCCGGTATCGTCTCGGCGCTGCACCGCCCGGTGAAGGTGGGCGGCGAGGGCACCGATACCAATGCCACGCTCGACGCCGTGCAGACCGATGCCGCGATCAATCACGGCAATTCCGGTGGCGCGCTGGTGGATATGACGGGTCGGCTGATCGGCATCAACTCGGCTATCAAGTCCGAGAGCGGTGGTTCGGTGGGTCTGGGCTTCGCGATTCCGGTGGATCAGGTGAAGCGGATTTCGCAGGCGCTGATCCGGGACGGGTCGGTGCATCATCCCCGCCTGGGCGTGAGCGCCAAGACCAAAATCGTCGCCAATGACGTGATGAGCGGTGCGGCCGTGGCCGATGTGCAGGCCGGTAGCCCGGCCGCCAAGGCGGGCATCGTGGAGGGCGATGTGATCGTGAAGGTCGGCGATCGCGATGTGACCGGCCCGGAGGAATTGACGGTCGCGGTGCAGTCGAATGAGATCGGCCAGAAGGTGAATGTGCGCCTCATTCGCGACGGCCGCGAAGTCGATGTGCCGGTAACCCTGGAATCGGATTAAGGCAGAATAGGTACCGTGTTCAGCAATATCAGCTGGGGCGAGCTACTTATTCTGCTCGTCGCCGCCCTCGTGATCCTCGGCCCGGAGCGGTTGCCCGGCGCCGTGCGCTGGACAACCAATGCGCTGCGGCAGGCTCGCGACTACGCGAGCGGTGCGACGCAGCAACTCAAGGACGAGTTGGGGCCGGAGTTCGAGGAGATCCGCAAACCGCTGGAGCAGTTGAACGAACTCCGCGGTATGAATCCCAAGACTCTGGTCACCAAACATCTTCTCAATGGCGACGATTCGTTTCTGACCGGAAACTTCGACAAGCCGGTCACGGCCGCGAGCAGCGGTTTCGAGGATTACTCCATGCCGAAACCGCAGAAACCGCTGGAGCGCAACGAACGTCCGCCGGTCGATCCGGACGCCACCTAGAGCAACTTCGTCAAGCGGTCTAGACGCATGGGGCTGTTCAGGTATCTAGACTGCCTCCATGTCAGCCGACGAGGTGGCACGGGTGTTCGCGATCGAGGACAAGGTCGAGCGCCTCAAAGCCGCCACCGACGGCGTGGCGGCGGCGCAACAGCAGATCAATGAGCTCACGCGTATACGCCGCGCCGTAATCCGCGAACTACATGCCGAGGGCTGGACGTTCGCCAGAATCGGTGCGGCCGCCGGACTTTCCCGGGCCCGCATCCATCAGGTGAGCACGCAGGGCCCGGTGCCGGAGGGCCTGTTCTTCGGACACGGCCCGCTCACGATTCTCACCCCGGACGTGCGCAGCACCACGCGCGCCATCGCCCTGGTGGGCGCACCGGACGCGGCCGCGCCGCATCGCCTGGTGGAGCTGCTACGCGAACTCGGGTTCACCGCGGCGGTGCAGCGCTTCCTGCCCGGGCGGCCGCTGGATCTGGATCGGGACGGCCTGATCGTGCTCGGCGGCCCCGAATTGTCGCCCAGCTTGCGCTATCTCGTCGCCGCGGACCCCAGGCTGCGCCGCACGGTGGCGCGTGCGGGCCGGGTGCGCCGGGGTATCGAGGATCGGGCCGCGCGGCGCGTATACCGCCCTGGCGGCACCGAACCGTACGACATCGCCTACCTGGCCCGGCTCCCCCGCCCGGACGGTAAGGGAACGGTCCTTGTCATCGACGGATTGCATCCCCCGGCCTCACTGGGCGCGATCCGTTTGCTGGCAACACGATTGGCGACGCTGCACGAGCGCGCGGCCACCCACCCGTTCTCGGCGGTGGTGGGCGTGCGCTACGACCGCAATACCGGTGAGCCGATCGAGGCGGACCTGCTCACCCCGATCTACCGGCACGACCGCTGAGTCCCGGTCGCGGACGCGACCGGGACGCCGGGATCCTTACGCGGCAGCCCATTCCGGGCGCAGGGTGTTCATCGGCGGGCGATCCTCCAGCGACACATCCGTGGAGCGTGCCGTGAATTCGCCACTGATCAGCGGGAATTGGGTCAGCGCGGCACCCGAGTCGGAGACCCCGGCGCGTCCGAGCACGGTGCCCAGGATCTGCCGGCTCATCACCCCGAGTTCGGACAGCGGGCGGTTGCGGTGCTGGCGCACACCGAGATTCACCTGCCCGATGGCGGACAGTCCGAGCATGTCGTGGGTATCGAGCAGCAACCCGATCTCCACGCCGTAGCCGGGTGCGAACGGCACCGCGGTGAGCAGTTCGCGGGTGCCCGCGTACTCACCGCCCAAGGGCTGCAGGACATTCGACAGCGCCGGGCGCAGCGCCGACAGCAGTGGGCGGGCCACCAGTTCGGTGACGCGGCCGCCGCCGTTGTCGTCGATGCTCGCGCCCTGCCGCAGCGGACGCCGGTAATACGCCTTCACCAGGTGCATTCCGTCGACCGTGAGCAGCGGCCCGAGCAGTTTCGGCACGAACATCGGGTCCGGGTCGATGAGATCGGAGTCCACGAACGCCACCAGATCACCGGAGGTGACGGCCAGTGAGCGCCACAGCACCTCACCCTTGCCCGGAACCGGGTCGAGTTCGGGCACGGCCTGTTCGCGGGTCACCACGCGCGCTCCGGCGGCCTGTGCGAGCTCGGCGGTGGCGTCGGTGGAACCGGAGTCCAGAACGACGAGTTCGTCCACCAGCGTGCCCAGCAGGGGCCGGATGCTGGCCACCACGGTCGCGACCGTGGCTTCTTCGTTGAGTGCGGGCAGGACCACCGAGACGGTGCGGTCGCCCTTGGCGGCCACGAGTTCCTCGACGGTCCATTCAGGGCGGTCCCAGGTATTGCTGGTCACCCAGTCGGTCACCTTGTTCATGCCAGACCTCGCAGGGTTCGGGCGGGTGGGCGCAGGCCCTGGATCGCGGCGATCATGTCCACCACGCGTCGGGTGGCCGCTACTTCGTGTACCCGGAAAACTCGAGCACCCGCCGCGGCCGACCATGCAGTCGCTGCCAATGTGCCCTCCAATCGCTCGGATAGCTCGACACCAAGAGTCTCTCCGATGAAATCCTTATTACTCAGCGCCATCAAGACCGGCCATCCGGTATTCACAAGAACGTCCACAGAACGCAACAAATCGAGCCCGTGATACGTGTTTTTCCCGAAATCATGCGTGGGGTCTATCAATATCGAGTCTTTGGAAACTCCCGCCGCGACCGCATTCTCGGCGGCCGCGACAACGGTTTCGGTGACCTCGGTCACTACATCGGTATAGCGCACCCGATGCGGACGGGTCCGCGGAATGGCTCCGCCGGTGTGACTGCACACAATTCCGGCGTTCAACTCGGCGGCGACCTCGACCAGTCCCGGGTCGGCCCCGGACCAGGTGTCGTTGATCAGATCCGCGCCCGCGTGCACGGCGGCCCGCGCGACCTCGGCCCGCCAGGTGTCGATACTGATCAGCAGCTCGGGAAATCGCTGCCGGATAGCGGCGACGAACGGCACCACCCGGCGCGCCTCCTCGGCGGCATCCACATCGCTACCGGGTCCGGCCTTCACTCCGCCGATATCGACGAGATCGGCGCCCTCGTCCACCGCCCGGGTGACCGCGGCCATGGCCGCCTCATCGGAGAAGGTCGCACCCCGGTCATAGAACGAGTCCGGCGTCCGGTTCACGATCGCCATCACCAGCGCCCGATCCGTCGCCACCGGCTTTCCGCACAATGTCGGCAACGGCGCACACATGCCCTCGACTGTACCGACACGTGTCCAGCTGATGCTGGGCAGCCGACCGGATTCCGGCCGCCGCCCGGGCCTCAGCCGCGCGGAAGTTTGCCCGCGGCCACCTCGGCCGCGTATTCCGGATAGATCGGGACATAACCGTCACCGCGCCCGGTCAGCACGTACAGCGTGCTGATGTCGTCCGCGCCGAGCCCCTGGGTGCGCAGTTCCACCTTGCGGGACTTGAAGGTCGAGGTCTGCTCCAGTTCCGGAACCACTCGAATGACAAGGGGCACAGCGTAAGTGGGTAGGCGGTCGTAGAGGGTCTTCGCGGCGACCTTACCGTCGAAGGTCGCGCCCTCGGCGAGGGTGATCGCGGCCATGCCCGCCTTGCCGTCCGCGCCCGGGATATCCACGCCGTAGACGACGGCCTGGAGCACCGCGTCGATACCGTCGAACGCGCCCTCCACCTCGGTGGTCGCCACATTCTCACCCTTCCAGCGGAAGGTGTCGCCGAGCCGGTCCACGAAGGCGATATGACCCCAGCCCTGATTGCGCACCAGATCGCCGGTGTCGAACCAGCAGTCACCGGCGGTGAAACCGTCCCGCACCAGCTTGGATTCGGTTGCGGCACTGTCGGTATAGCCGTCGAAGGGGGAACTGGTGGTGACCTTGGCCAGCAGCAGGCCGACCCCGCCCGCGCCGATGCGGCGCAGTTTGCCGTCCGGGCCGCGCTTGGCCTTGCCGGTGGCATCGTCGTATTCGACGACCGCGAACGGCAGTGGGGTGAAACCCGCTGTGCGCGAAAGGCTGAACGCGTTGATGAAGGCGACATTGCCCTCGCTCGCGCCGTAGAACTCGACAATCCGCTTGATACCGAAGCGATCCCGGAATTCGTCCCAGATCTCCGGGCGCAGGCCGTTGCCGACCGCCAGCCGGACCCGATGCTGCCGATCGGTGCGGCGGGCGGGCTGATTGAGCAGATAGCGGCAGAGTTCGCCGATGTAGATGAAGGCCGTGGCCTGATTGGCGATGGCCTCCTCCCAGAAGCGGGAGGCCGAGAACTTGCGTCCCAGTGCGAGTGTCGCGCCGCCCGCGACCACCGAGGACAGCGCTACGGTGAGGGCGTTGTTGTGATAGAGCGGCAGGCAGCAGTACAGGGTGTCGCCGCCGTCCAGGCGCACGCCCAGACCGCCGACCCCGGCCATGGACTTGGTCCAGCGCATATGGGTCATGACGCTGGCCTTGGGCAGGCCGGTGGTGCCGGAGGTGAAGATCAGGTAGGCGCGTTCCTTGGCCAGAATCTGTTCGCAGACAGCGGGATTCGCGGCGTCGGCGGTGCGGGCGGCGGCCTCCAGATCCTTGGACCAGAGCACCGCGGGGCGCAGTTCGGTGAGCGTGTCCAGGGCCTCGGCGCATTCCTCGCCGATCACGTCCAGCACCGAGTTCAACAGTCCGAAGCTGTGCTGCAGCACGGCATCTCGCTGATTGTGGTTCAGGAGTCCGGCCGTGGCACCGAGTTTCACCACGGCCAGCACGGTGAACAGCGCCTCGGGCCGGTTGGTCATCAGGACCCCGACCACATCGCCGCGCTTGACGCCGTGCGAGGCCAATACGCTCGCGTACCGGTTCACCTCGGAATTGGCTTCACCCCAACGGTATTCGCGGCCTTCGAAGCGCAGGAAGGCGCGCTCGGGGTGTTTGGCGGCGGCCCGCTGGAAGAAGAGTCCGATGGAAGCCTTGGAATCGGATTTCACCAGCATGTGCACGGCATTGCGGGTCATGCCCGGCAGCTGTACCGCCATACCGGGCAGGCTGCGCGCCAGATCCACCAGGCTGACCGTCGAACGGGCGTCGTTGTTCACTGCGCGGGGCTCCTCACCGGGTCGTGCTCGTGGTCACACCCTGACGGATACACCCTTCGTTGTCGAGTGAAACCCGATAGTTCCGCACAAAATTGTCAGATGCACCGCCCGTGACGGCGCAATCTGTCAACTTCAACAGGTGTCGGAGCCCGGGGCTCCACAGCACTCAGCGCCCGGGGCGCAGCGCCTCGAAAGCCTCCGCCAGATCTCCGGTCACGATCACCCGGTCCATCGCCTCGCGCCCGGCGTAACCGCGTTCGCGCAATTCCTCCAGCCAGGCGAACAGCCCGCGATAGTGCCCGTCCGGATCCAGCACCACCACGGGCTTGTCGTGCATGC
Organism: Nocardia sp. NPDC056000; assembly: GCF_042269265.1. Lineage (NCBI taxonomy): Bacteria > Bacillati > Actinomycetota > Actinomycetes > Mycobacteriales > Nocardiaceae > Nocardia > Nocardia sp. NPDC056000. The sequence continues at coordinate 91,040 of NZ_JBHJXS010000010.1, forward strand.
CCAGGTAGGCCCCGGTCCAGGTTTCGAAGAACTCCTCCAGGGTGCCGATGCCGCCGGGCAGGGTCAGGAAGGCGTCGGCGCGCTCGTCCATGACCTGCTTCCGCTCGCGCATGGAATCGGTGACGATGAGTTCGTCCGAGTCCACATCCGCCATTTCGCGGTGCACCAGCTTCTTGGGGATGACGCCGACGGTTTTCGCGCCCGCCGCGCGCGCCGCGGTCGCGACCGCGCCCATCATCGAGACATTGCCGCCGCCGGACACCAATTGCCAACCGCGGCGGCCGATTTCGGCTCCCACCCGGCGGGACAATTCCAGTGCGGCGGGATCGCCGATGCTCGCCGAGCAGTACACGCAGACCGAATACGAATCGCTCACCACTGATCTCCCTGTGCCGCGGCATCCATTTCGGCGCGCTGTTCGGCGGCCGCGAGCACCAGGCGCACCACCTCGTCCACACTGTCGGTGACGTGCAGCAGATTCATATCGCCGGGCGCGATCTTGGCCGAGCCGAGCAGTGACTCGCGCAGCCAATCCACCAGTCCCGACCAGTATTTGGTGCCGAACAGGATGATCGGGAACTGATTGATCTTATGCGTCTGCACCAGCGTGAGCGCCTCGAACAGCTCGTCCAGGGTCCCGAAACCGCCCGGCAGGCAGACGAACGCCTGCGCGTACTTCACGAACATGGTCTTGCGCGCGAAGAAGTACCGGAAGTTGATGCCGAGATCGACCCACTCGTTGAGATGCTGTTCGAACGGCAGCTCGATCCCGAGCCCGATCGAATAGCCGCCCGCCTCGGAAGCACCGCGATTCGCGGCCTCCATGGCCCCGGGCCCGCCACCGGTGATCACCGCGAACCCGGCCCGCGCCAGCGCCCCGCCGATCGCGATGCCCGCCTGATACTCCGGCGATTCCGGCGCGGTGCGCGCCGATCCGAATACGGCCACCGCGCGCGGCACCTCCGCCAAAGCCCCGAAGCCCTCGACGAATTCGGCCTGAATGCGCAGCACCCGCCACGGATCGGTATGCACCCAATCCGCCGGTCCCCGCTCATCCAGCAGATGCTGATCGGTGGTCCCGATCCCGACCTTGCGATCCCGGCGCAGCATTATCGGCCCACGAAACCGTGGACTCTTCGAACCCGGGATTTCAGCCTCAGCAGACATGCCAGCCACCGTACTGGGTTGGGTTTGCCTCCGCTTCGCTGCGGCGGCCGACGCCGCTGCGAGCCGTCAGGCCTTATCGCCCAGGAGGTAGCTGCGGAGCATGGAGGTGACCTGGGTGATCTGGTCGACGGGGAGGTGTTCGTCGCGTTTGTGGGCGAGGTTGGGGTCGCCGGGACCGAAGTTGACGGCCGGGATGCCGCGGGCGGCGAAGCGGGAGACGTCGGTCCAGCCGTATTTGGCGCGGACGCCGCCGCTGCCGTGCAGGTGCACGATCTCGATGAGGTCCTTGGCGGCGGGGGCGGTCAGGCCGGGTAGCGCGCCGGGAGCGCCGTCGGTGCGCTCGAAGCCCAGGTCCAGGCCCGAGAAGACCTCGCGCACATGCTCGGTCGCCTCGTCCAGGGTGCGGTCGGGGGCGAAGCGGAAGTTCACGTCGACCTCGGCCACATCGGGGACCACATTGCCCGCGACGCCGCCGGAGACGCGCACGGCGGACAGGCCCTCGCGGTAGACGCAGCCGTCGATATCCACTTCGCGCGCTCGATAATTCGCCAGCCGCTCCAGGATCGGCGCGAGCCGGTGAATGGCGTTGTCGCCCAGCCACGCTCGCGCGGTGTGCGCGCGCACGCCGGAGGTGGTGAGCCGAACCCGCAGCGTCCCTTGGCATCCCGCTTCGATCCAGCCGCCGGACGGCTCACCCAGTACGGCGAGGTCGCCCTCCAGCCATTCGGGTAGTTCGCGTTCGATGCGGCCGAGCCCGTTGAACTCGGCGGCGATCTCCTCGCAGTCGTAGAAGATGAGGGTCAGATCGTGCACCGGTTCGGCGACGGTGGCGGCCAGGTGCAGGAAGACCGCGTCACCGGATTTCATATCCACGGTGCCGCAGCCCCACAGCCGCCGTTCGCCGGTCGCGGTGACCTCGAAGCGGCTGGGCACATTGTCGGCGATGGGCACGGTGTCCAGATGTCCGGCGAGGATGACCCGGGTGGCCAGACCGCGATTGGTGCGCGCCAGCACGGTATTGCCGTGCCGCAGGATTTCGAAGCCGGTGGTCTGCTCGCGCAGGGCTTTTTCGACGATATCGGCGATGCGGGTCTCGTCCTTGGAAACGCTGGGAATGTCCACCAGAGCGGCAGCGAGGTTGATCGGGTCGGCGCTCAGATCGATGGTCACCCCTTCCACCTTAAAGGAGGTGTAATCTCCGCTCCCGGTATGGCGGCGGCCGTGGCACAAAAAGCCACCATTCGGGGCAAAATTCGCGGCCGGTAATCTTTACCGACGTGAGCACTCAGGGAGCAGTAGCAGTCGGCCTCGCCACCATCACCGCCAACGGCACGGTGCTGGACACCTGGTACCCGTATCCGGAGCTGGGCACGGTCGCCGATACCGGCACCAAGCGCCTGGACGCCTCCGATATCGAATACGCCAAGTTCGCCGACGCCGCGGGCGTCGACGAGGCCCGCCGCGTCGAGACGGTCGTGGTGCGCACCAGCATCGCCGATCTCGATGCCGCGCCGGTCGATACGCACGATGTCTACCTGCGCCTGCAACTGCTCTCGCATCGCCTGGTGAAGCCGCACGGCCTGAATCTGGACGGCGTCTTCGGCCTGCTCGCCAATGTGGTGTGGACCAATTACGGCCCGTGCTCGGTGGAGGAGTTCGAGCTGACCCGCCTGAAGCTGCGCTCGCGCGGCCCGGTCACCGTGTACGGCATCGACAAGTTCCCGCGCATGGTGGATTACGTCGCGCCGTCGGGTGTGCGCATCGCCGACGCCGATCGGGTGCGCCTGGGCGCGCATCTGGCCTCGGGCACCACGGTCATGCACGAGGGTTTCGTGAACTTCAATGCCGGCACGCTCGGCAATTCCATGGTGGAGGGCCGCATTTCGGGTGGCGTCGTGGTCGGCGACGGCTCCGATGTGGGTGGCGGCGCGTCCATCATGGGCACCCTGTCCGGTGGCGGTAAGCAGGTCATCTCGCTCGGTGAGCGCTGCCTGCTCGGCGCGAACTCGGGTCTGGGCATCTCGCTCGGCAATGACTGCGTGGTCGAGGCCGGGCTGTATGTCACCGCGGGCACCAAGGTGACGCTGCCGGACGGCGCGGTCATCAAGGCGGCCGAGTTGAGCGGTAAGGACAATCTGCTGTTCCGCCGGAATTCGGTGACCGGCACGGTGGAAGCGGTGGCGCGCAAGGGCACCGGCATCGAGCTGAATGCCGCACTGCACGCCAACGACTGACCCACTCCCCAACCGCTGGACCGCTATTCGATGCCGAAGGCGATGATCCGCTCCGGGGTGATGCGGATCAGCTCCGGCGTGCCGCCGGGGATATAGCTTTCGACGCCGCGCAAAGCCTGTGCGGTGCCGCGGATTTCGAGGCACCGCACGGTCCACGGGTTGACCGAGGGCACATCGTCGACGACGAAGGCGATCCGTTCCTCCTTGGCGAGGTTCCGGAACTTCTGCGACGCCCCCATATTGTGGCCGGCGATATCGATGGTGCCCAGGTCCGCGTTGTAGCGGAACCCGACGGGATTGTTCTGCGGTGACCCGTCGGGCCGGATGGTGGCGAGCCGGCCCAGGCGCTGGCTGCCCAGATACTCGATCTGCGCGGGCGTCAGTGTTGCGATCATGTCCGCGACGTTATGACCTGAAGTGCGGTTCAGGTCAAGCGACACGGTCCCGGCGGGGCGATGTTCAGCCGAGCAGTTTCTTCTGCACCTTGCCCATGGCATTGCGCGGCAGCGCGTCCACCACGCGCACCTCGCGGGGGCGCTTATGTGCCGAAAGTTCGCCCGCCACATGGTCGATGAGTTGCTGGGCCACCGCATCCCCCGCACCGTCCCGCAGTACGACATAGGCGACGATGCGCTGGCCGAGGTCGTCGTCGGGGACGCCGATCACCGCGGTCTCCGCCACGGCGGGATGTCCGAGCAGCGAGGTCTCGATCTCCCCCGCGCCGATTCGGTAGCCGCCGGATTTGATCAGGTCCACCGATTCGCGGCCGACGATCCGGTGCATGCCCTCGGCGTCGATGACCGCGACATCGCCGGTCTTGAACCACCCGTCCGCGGTCCAGTTCTCGGCGGTCACCTCCGGCTTGTTCAGGTACCCGTCGAACAGCATCGGCCCCTGGACCTGCAGTCCGCCAACGCTTTCCCCATCGTGCGGCAGCACGTTCCCGGCCTCGTCCACCAACCGCGTCAGCACCCCGGCCACCGGCGTGCCCACCCACCCCGGCCGCCGCTCCCCGTCCGGCCGGGTGGACAGCGTGATCATGGTTTCGCTCATGCCGTACCGCTCCAGCGGCGCGTGCCCGGTCAGTTCCCGCAACCGCTCGAACACCGGCACCGGCAGCGGCGCACTCCCCGAGATCAGAATCCTGGCCTTCGCCAATTCCTTTGCGGCGACGGCGTCTTCGGCGATCCGCGACCACACCGTCGGCACCCCGAAATACATGGTGCCCGGCGCGGCGGCATACGCCTCGGGCGTCGGCTTACCGGTGTGGATCACGGGGCTGCCGACCCGCAACGGCCCGAGCAGCCCGAGAATCAACCCGTGCACGTGGAACAGCGGAAGCCCGTGCACGAGAACGTCATTCGACTTCCACCCCCACGCCTGCGCGAGCGCGTCCAACCCGGCCGCGATGGCGCGACGGCTCAGCATCACACCCTTGGGCGCTCCCGTGGTTCCGGAGGTGTACAGAATGAAAGCGATCGCCCCGGGCGCGGGTTCGGGATAGGTATGCCAGGACCGCGCGTGCGCCCGCACCGGAACCACCGGCAGCGCACTGCCTTCGGGCGCTTCCCCGAGCCACGCCTGCGCTCCCGAATCATCCAGGATGTGCGCCAATTCGGCGCTGCCCGCGTCCGGCGGGACCGGCACCACGGTGACGCCCGCGATGAGGCAGCCGATCACCGCCAGCACCGTGCTCACGGTGGGGCGTGCGAGCACCGCGACCCGTTGGGCCTGTGCGATGCGTTCGGCCACGGAGGTGGCCGCGCCGAGCAGATCACTGCGCGACAGGCTCACCCCGGCGATGGTGACGGCATCGGGGATATCGTCCCCGGCCGCGACGGCGGCGGGATGCAAGGACCTCAGCAGGAGTGGCGACCCATAAGACACCCGCTCACGCTACCGAAGCCCCGGGTGCGGGCCGATACCGCCGGGCCGGGCACGAATCGGCCGCGATGGTGGCAAGTCGGTTGACAGGTGGGGCGAGTGGGTAAGACAGTTTGTGTACAACCTTCTCACTTCCGAGGATGTGGTCGACGATGACCAGACCCATGGCCGCGCAGCCGTACTACGGGCGGGCGGGCGAACCCGATATCGATATCCGGCAATTCATCGACGGGGCGGCCGGGCTGCTCGGCGGTGCCGCGAACGTGATCATGCAACTCGCGCATCCACCGGTGGGGTACGGGGTGGTGGAATCCCCGGTGGAGAGCGGCAATGTGATGGTGCATCCCATCAAGCGGCTGCGGACCACCATCACCTATCTGGCGGTCGCGCTGCTGGGGACCGACGCTGATCGGGCGGCCTATCGCGCGGCGGTCGACACCTCGCATCGGCAGGTGCGGTCCCGGCCCGGAAATCCGGTGAAGTACAACGCCTTCGATCCGAAATTGCAGCTGTGGGTGGCGGCCTGCCTCTATTGGGGCGCACGCGATCTCTACGAGCGAATGCACGGCCCGATGAGCGCGGCCGACGCCGACGCGTTCTACCGGTATTCGGCGCGGCTGGGCACCACGCTGCAAATGCGCGAGGAGCTGTGGCCCGCGAATCGCGATGCGTTCGAACGGTATTGGAATGAGAACCTGGCGGCGACCACCATCGATCCGAGAATTCGCGCCTATTTCGAGGATCTCATCGATTTGAAGATGATGCCGCTGCCGGTGCGATCGGCCTTCGGCGGAATTCATCGATTCTTCGTGACCGGCCTACTGCCGCAACATCTTCGGGACGAAATGGGGATGACCTGGTCGCCGCGGCAGGATCGATTGCTGGCCCGGATCATGCGCACGGTCGGCACGGCGGAGGAATTACTGCCCACGCCGGTGCGGATCTTCCCGATCAACGTCTATCTGCTGGATATGCGACTGCGCCGCAGGCTCGGTCTGCCGCTGGTGTGAAAACCGCTGCGGCTCACTGAATCCGGAAGCCCGGCAGGACGTGATCGATGGCGAACTGCCGGAGTGCGGCCTCATCGTCGAGCGGGATCACCGTCTGCGGGGTCAGCGCCAGCGACAGCGCGTTGCGGGCGACCATCTCCGCCAGCGGTAGCGGATCGTATTCCGGGAGTTTGCCTTCGGATTGCAGCCGGGTGATGAACTCGGCCAGATAGTCCCGGCCCAATTCGATGACGGGCGCACCCTGCACCGTGAGGAACGGGAGCACCACCTCGGGTTCGGTCTTGAGCAACCGGCCCAGCAGCTGATTGCCGCGCAATCCCTCGATGAACGCGATGAACAGCGCGACGATCTGATCCTGTGCGCTGGCATCGCGCTCGATCTCCGCGTGCACGGCGGCGTCGGCGTCGGCGATGAACTGCCGGGCCAGGCGCAGCCCGACCGCCTCGATCAGATCGGATTTGCCGGCGAAACGCCGATAGAGTGTGGCCAGCGAGAGCCCGCCGCGCCGGGCGACCTCGACCATGCTGGTGCGTTTGATCCCGAAGTCGAGGAAGGCGACCAGTGCGGCGTCGAGCACCTTGGCCTGATTACTGTCCTCGGGAGCGGATCCGCGCACGAGCGGCAGGAGTTTGGCCAGCTTGGCCATGGTCCGGCCCCTTTCGAGTCGCGAAGATACGATGAGGCACCAATCATCGCACATTGACAGTGACCCACCTCGATGAGAAGGTGAGGACAAGAGTTTCTCACACTCTCCTCAGCGACGAGGAACGACGACGAGGAGTCGAGTCAACGATGACCGCCCCGCTGCGCCAGCCCTTCCCCGACCCGGCCGATGGCTACGGATTCGCACCCGGCACCGAACCACTCACTCCCGACACCGTCCGCGAGCACATCGACGGGCTGGCCGCCTTCCTCGGCGGGGCCGCCAATGTGATCATGCAACTCTCGCTCAAACCCGTCGGGTACGGGGTGATGGAGAGCGATGTACGCAGCGGCAGCGTCATGGTGCGGCCCATCAAACGACTGCGCACCACCCTCACCTATATCGCCGTCGCCCTGCTCGGCGAGGACGATGATCGCGCCGCGTATCGCGAAGCGGTGAACAAGTCCCATCGCACCGTGCACACCAAGCCCACCAGTCCGGTGAAGTACAACGCCTTCGATCCCAAACTCCAACTGTGGGTGGCAGCCTGCCTGTACTGGGGCATGGACGACCTCTACCACCGCATGCGCGGCCCGATGAGTCCCGAAGTGGCCGAGGCGTTCTACCGGTACAGCGCGCGCCTGGGCACCACCCTGCAGATGCGCGCGGAGATGTGGCCGCCGACCCGCGACGCCTTCTACGCGTACTGGGAGGAGAACCTGGCCACCAAGCACATCGACGAGCCGACCCGCGCCTACTTCAACGCGCTCACCGACCTGAAGATGCTCCCCTACCCGCTGCAATTCCTGCTCGGCGGCCTGCACCGCTTCATCGTCACCGCGCTACTCCCGCAACATCTTCGGGATGAGATGGGCATGACCTGGTCGGCCCGCGACGAACGTTTCTTCGGCGGCTTCCTGCGCCTGATCTCCGCGGTCTGGACCCGCATGCCCACGGTGCTCCGCCTCTTCCCCTACAACTTCTACCTCGCCGATATGCGCCTGCGCCGCCGCTTCGGCCGCCCATTGGTCTGACGGCGGCACAGGCATATCGAACTCAGCGTCGTTCGGTGAGGGCGCGGAGGAAGAAGCCGAGGTTGGCGGGGCGTTCGGCGAGGCGGCGCATGAGGTAGCCGTACCACTGGGTGCCGTAGGGGATGTACACGCGCAGGGCGTGGCCCTCGTCGACCAGGCGGCGCTGTTCGGCGTCGCGAATGCCGTAGAGCATCTGGAATTCGAAATCCCCTGGGCTGCGCCGATGTTCGGCCGACAGCCGCAGCGCCGCCTCCACCATGGCCGGATCGTGCGTGGCGATCATGGGATGCCAGGCGTCCCGCATGAGCACGTCGAGGCAGCGCAGATAGGAGGCGTCGACCTCACCGCGCTTCTGATACGCCACGGTCTCGGGTTCCTGATATGCGCCCTTGCACAGGCGAACTCGCGTTCCCGAGGCCGCCGCGTCCCGGCAATTGTCCTCGGCGGTGCGCAGATAGGTCTGCATGGCCACCGCGAGCCAGGGGAATTCGGCGCGCGCCTGCTCGACCGTGGCGAGCGTATCGAAGGTGGTGGTGTGATCCTCGGCGTCCACGGTCACCCACACCCGCGATTCCACGGCCTTGGCACACAGTTTGTGCAGGTTCTCGGCGGCGATGGCCGGACCGTCCACGCCCAGCGATTGCCCGAGCGCGGAAAGTTTCACCGACACCTCCACCGGCGGGACCTCGGTATCGGGCGCGCGATCCAGTTCGGCGAGATCGTCGATGAGCGAGAAGTATTCGGCCACGGCGGCATTGGCCATGGCCGGATCGGTGGTGTACTCGCCGAGGAAGTCGACGCTGACCATGCGCCCGCTGTCCAGCAGCGCGCGCACCACGGGTGCGAGTTCGGCGCGGGTCTCCCCCGCCACGAAGCGCCGCACCACCGCGGCGGTGATCGGGGTGCGGGTCACCGCCTTCTTCAGTCGCGGTGAATCGGCCGCGGCCAGGATTGCCGGTCGGAGCGGGTTCATTACGCCTCCTCCATATGCGGGTAGCGGTAATCCGTTGGGGCGACGAAGGTTTCCTTCAGGGTGCGCGGCGCGACCCAGCGCAGCAGGTTGAGATAGGACCCGGCCTTATCGTCGGTGCCCGAGGCGCGCGCGCCGCCGAAGGGCTGCTGCCCGACCACCGCACCCGTCGGCTTGTCATTGATGTAGAAGTTCCCGGCCGCGAATCGCAGTGCGGTGGTTGCCTGTTCGACGGCCTGGCGGTCGCGGGCGAAGATCGCGCCGGTGAGTCCGTAGGGCGAGGTGGCGTCGACGGTGGCGAGCATATCGGCGAAGGCGTCCGGGCGGCTGTCGTCGTAGACGTGCACGGACAGGATCGGCCCGAAGTACTCGGTGGCGAACGATTCGTCACCGGGGTCATCACTGAGCAGTACGGTCGGGCGAATGAAGAAGCCCTCGGAGTCGTCGCACCCGCCGCCGGTGATGCCCAGCCCCTTGTCCCGGGCGCGCGCGATGGCGGCGGCGTTCTTGTCATAGGAGCGCCGATCGATCACGGCCCCACCGAAATTCGACAGATCCGCGACATCGCCGTAGGTGAGCTCGTCGACCTGCGCCAGGAACTCCTCCCCCATCTCCCGCCACACCGATTTCGCGATATAGGCGCGCGAGGCCGCCGAGCACTTCTGCCCCTGATACTCGTACGCGCCGCGAATCATGGCGATGCGCAGCGCATCCGGATCGGCGGAGGAGTGCGCGACGATGAAATCCTTGCCGCCGGTCTCGCCCACGATGCGCGGATACCCGTGATACCGGCCGATATTCGCGCCGACCTGCTGCCACAGGTATTGGAAGGTTCCGGTCGAACCGGTGAAGTGGATTCCGGCGAGCCGCGGATCGGCCAGCGCCACTTCGGACAATCGCACGCCATTGCCGGTGACCATATTGATCACCCCGGGCGGCATGCCCGCCGCCTCCAGCAGTTTCATCGTGTAGTACGCCGAAAGCGTCTGCGTCGGTGAGGGTTTCCACACCACGGTATTGCCCATCAGCGCCGGTGCGGTGGGCAGGTTCCCGGCGATGGCGGTGAAGTTGAAGGGCGTGACGGCGTATACGAACCCCTCCAGGGGCCGGTAGTCCAGCCGATTCCACACCCCCGCCGAGGATTGCGGCTGTTCGGCCAGAATCTGCCGGGCGAACGCCACATTGAAGCGCCAGAAGTCGACGAGTTCGCAGGGTGCGTCGATTTCGGCCTGCTGCACCGTTTTCGACTGCCCCAGCATGGTGGCGGCGGCGATGGTTTCCCGCCAGGGTCCGGCGAGCAGATCGGCCGCCCGCAGTAGCACGGCCGCGCGTTCCTCGAACGGCAGTGCCCGCCAGGCGGGCGCGGCGGCGTGCGCGGCATCGACGGCCGCGCTCGCCTCCGCGTGGGTGGTATCGGTGAATGTGCCGAGCACCTGCCGATGCCGGTGCGGCATCACGATGTCGGCACGTTCACCGGTGCCGGGTTGGTGTTTGCCGCCGATCACCAGCGGCACATCGATAGATCCTGCGGAGATTTCGGCGAGCCTGCCCGTCAGCAGTGCGCGTTCACGAGAGCCGGGTGCGTAGGTGTGCACCGGTTCGTTCGCGGGAGCAGGGACAACCGTGACAGCGTCCATATCCCAGGCTAACGCGAACAAGACCACCGCCGTGGGCGAGACGCTCCGAAAATTCTCCGGTTAGCTCAGGTCGTTGGCGATGATGTTCTCGATATTGCGTTCCGCGAGAGCAGTAATCGTCACGAACGGGTTCACCGTCGTCATACCCGGGATGAGCGATCCGTCGATGACGTAGAGCCCCTTGTACGAGGTCAGGCGACCGTAGTTGTCGGTGCTCTGGTTGAGCACGCAACCGCCCAGCGGATGGTAGGTGAGGTCGTCGCCCCAGGTCTTGGTCGCCCCGAACAGGTCGGTGCGATAGATCGTGACTTCCTTCTTGTTGATCTTGTCGAAAATGCGTTTGGCCGCATCGATACTCGGCTGGTTCCAGGCGGTCTGCCAGTTCAGGTCCACCCCACCGGTTCCGGAGTTGTAGGTGAACTTGCCGCGATTGGGGTTCTTGGTGATCGCGAGATACAGGCTCGCGAAGGTCTCCAGCCCCGCCGGGAACGGTGACACCTCGGCGAACGCCGGGCCACCGCTATCGGCCCAGTTGTCGATGCCGAGGGTCGGAATACAGGATTGCAGGCTGCCGGTGGCGTCCCAGGCCTGATTCTGCCGGGCCACCATGACATTGCCGTTGGTGCCCCAGCCGGTGCCGACCGAATCGGGCAGGTTGGGCAGTTTGCCGGTGGCCTTCATGCTGACCAGCAGTTTGCTGGTGCCCACACTGCCGGCCGCGAAGAAGACCTTCTGCGCCACAACGGCTTTGGTGGCCACCGTATTGCCGCCGGTGTCGATCTGCTTCATCTCGACCTTGTAGCCGCCGTCGGTCGGCGATACCGCGGTGACGATGTGCATGGGCGTGATGCCGACCTTGCCGGTGCCGACGGCCGCGGCGAGATAGGTCTTGTCGAGGGACTTCTTGCCGTAGTTGTTGCCGTAGATGACCTCGCCGTCGAGCGCGGAGCGGGTGACGGTCTTGGCCTGCTCCTGCTTCATGTAGTTGAAGTCGTAGACGTTGGGCACGAAGGTCCACGAAAACCCGGACCGCTCAGCCTGTTTGCGGCCGACGCGGGCGAACTGATAGCAGTCCGCACTGTCGAACCAGGACTGGTCGATATTGTTCACGCCGAGGCCGGTATTGGCGCGCGGGTAGTAGGTGCTGTACATCTCGCCCACGTCCACCGAGGGCAGGATGCTGGCGAAGTTCTCCTGTTTGGGCGTCACCGCCATACCGCCGTTGACCAGTGAGCCGCCGCCGACGCCGCGGCCCTGGTACACGCGAATCCCGCTGAAGTGCTCGGAATCCAGTACGCCGGTGTACCTGTTGATGGACTTGTTGTAGGGCGCGCCCATGAAGTGGTTGACCGGTTGATCGGTCTCGGTCCGCAGCCAGAAGGACCGCCCGTCCGGCTTGAGCATGTTGCAGAAGATCTTGCCGTCGGAGCCCGGCTGCGACCACGACATGCCCATCTCCACGATGGCCACGTCGACCCCGGCCTGCGCCAGTCGCAGCGCCGCGACCGCGCCGCCGTATCCGGAGCCGATGACGAGCACCGGCACCTTGTCGCCGTCGGCGAGCTGCTTGGTCGGCAACGCTCGAGCGGGGACCTGTCGGGCCAGCACCGCCGCCCCGAAAATGACACCTGTTGCAGCTAGGAAACCGCGACGGGTGACGTTACTCCCGTAGATACTCTTACCGGGGGTTTCATAAATGGATCCACGCACTGAAAGACTCCTCATCGAGACTCGATGAGAACCTGTTATAGAGATTGTGAAGTAGCCGTGTGTCAGTTTTCGGCAAATCAGGAAAAAGTCCGGCAACCAGAAGGCAAGGGGCCCAACGCAAAAAGGAAGGGCGTGAGCTGCTGCTCACGCCCTTCCTTGGAAGTGCGACCCTGACGGGACTCGAACCCGCGACCTCCGCCGTGACAGGGCGGCGCGCTAACCAACTGCGCCACAGGGCCTTAACTGCCGCTCGGCCCGCGGGCCTTGCAACGCGGTAGACGTTAGCACGACCCGGGGTCCGGGACTAAATCAGCTGGTCAGGCGATCAGCGGCGGCGGCGATGCGCTCATCCGTCGCGGTCAGCGCGATGCGCACATGCTGTGCGCCGCGCGGGCCGTAGAACTCGCCCGGAGCCGCCAGGATGCCGCGCTCGGCCAGCCAGTCCAGCGTGGTGCGGCACGGCTCGCCACGGGTCGACCACAGGTACAGGCCGGCCTCGGAATCGTCGATGCGGAACCCGGCCGCCGCCAACGCCTTTCGCAGCACCTCGCGACGGGCACGGTAGCGCTCGCGTTGCTCGGCCTCATGCGCGTCATCACCGAGGGCGGCGGTCATGGCCGCCTGGATCGGGAACGGCAGCATCATGCCGGAATGCTTGCGCACTTCCAGCAACTCCGCGATCAGGGCCGGATCACCGGTGACGAAACCGGCGCGGTAACTCGCCAGATTCGACGTCTTGGACAGCGAGTGAATGGCCAGCAGGCCGGTGTGATCCCCATCGCACACCTCGGGATCGAGCACCGAAATGGCCCGGCCCTCCCAGGGCAGGCCCAGGTAGCACTCGTCCGAGGCGATGATCGCGCCGCGCTCGCGGGCGAATTCGACCACCTTGCGCAGATGTTCGACGCCGAGCACCCTACCGGTCGGATTCGACGGCGAATTGAGGAAGATGAGCGCGGGCTTCTCCGGACCCAGCTGGGTCAGGCTGTCCGCGCGCAGGATTCGGGTACCCGCCAGCAACCCGCCGACCTCATAGGTCGGATAGGCCACCTCGGGTATCACCACGAGATCGTCCGCGCCCAGCCCGAGCGTGCGCGGCAATCCGGCGATCAGCTCCTTGGTGCCGATCACCGGCAGCACCGCGTCCGGCTCGATGCCGGTGATCCCGAATCGCCGTTTCAGCGCTGCCACAACGCTTTCGCGCAATTCGGGGGTGCCGTGCGTGGTCGGATAGCCCGGTACCGCCGCCACCGACGCGAGCGCCGCCTGGATCAGCGGGTCCACCGGATCGACCGGGGTGCCCACGGAAAGATCCACGAGCCCGCCCGGATGCGAAGCGGCTTTCGCCTTCACGGAAGTGATGGTGTCCCAAGGGAAATCGGGTAGTAGTGCACTCACCCGGCCACGCGCGGTCAAGACCTACTCCGCGGCCATCGGCGGTAGCGCGGCGATGAACGGCGGGTCGTAATCGACCTTGCCGACCTTGGTGGCGCCGCCGGGCGAACCGAGATCGTCGAAGAATTCGACGTTCGCGTTCACGTAGCCGCTCCACTGGTCCGGGGTGTCGTCCTCGTAGAAGATGGCCTCCACCGGACACACCGGTTCACATGCACCACAGTCCACGCACTCGTCCGGTTGGATGTACAGCATGCGGCCACCCTCGTAGATGCAATCCACGGGGCATTCCTCGATGCACGCCTTGTCCTTCACGTCAACGCACGGTTCAGCGATGATGTACGGCACTGCCGCTCTCCTAGTCTGTCCTCACATGCGGGATAGTCCGCCCCGCGAAACAGTATCCCGGCGCGTTCACAATACTCCTGGTCAGGCAAGCCTAATTTGCCCTGGGCCGCGTTCGCGGACCGGGTCGGGGCCGCGAACGCCGATGGGAGCGGCTCCCACTCAGCCTAGTGCCAGCGGAGCCACCAGCGAACTGTGCTGTGGCACACCATAGGTGGTGGTGCGCTGCCGGACCGGACGGCCGATCCCGGTGGCGATCTCGGTCAGTTCCGCGACCGTTTTCGCCGATCCGTGCTCCGAACCCGCCATGCGGGAGATGGTCTCCTCCATGAGGGTGCCGCCGAGGTCGTTGGCGCCGCCGTTCAGCATCAGCTGGGTGCCCTTGATGCCGAGTTTGACCCAGCTGGTCTGGATGTTCTTGATGCGGCCGTGCAGCATGATGCGGGCCAGGGCGTGGGCGGCGCGGTTGTCGCGCACCGTCGGGCCCGGGCGGGAGGCGCCCGCCAGGTAGAGCGGGGCGCTCTGGTGCACGAACGGCAGCAGCACGAATTCGGTGAAACCGCCTGTCTCGTCCTGGATTCCGCTCAGTACGCGCAGATGGCCGACCCAGTGCTTGGGGTTGTCGACATGGCCGTACATCATGGTCGAGCTGGAGCGGATGCCGAGTTTGTGCGCGGTGGTGATGACATCGATCCAGGCCGAGGTGGGCAGTTTGCCCTTGGTCAGGACCCAGCGCACCTCATCGTCCAGGATCTCCGCGGCGGTGCCCGGAATCGAGTCCAGCCCAGCCTCTTTCAGCGCCGCGAGCCAGTCGTGAATGCTCTGACCGCCGCGGGAAGCCCCATTGACGATCTCCATCGGGCTGAAGGCGTGCACATGCATGCCCGGGACGCGCTCCTTGATGGCGCGCACCAGATCGGCGTAACCGGTGACCGGCAGCTCCGGATCGATACCGCCCTGCATGCAGATCTCGGTCGCGCCCTCGACATGCGCCTCCCAGGCGCGGTCGGCGACCTCGGACGCACTCAGCGTGAAGGCGTCCGCGTCACCCTTGCGCTGCGCGAACGCGCAGAAGCGGCAGCCGGTGTAGCAGATATTGGTGAAGTTGATATTCCGGTTGACGATGTAGGTGACGTCATCGCCGACCGTATCGCGGCGCAACTGATCCGCCAGCGCCGTAATCGCTTCCAGCGCAGGGCCGTCCGCGGTGGCCAGGGCCAGATACTGATCGTCGGAGAGCCCCGCCGGATCGCGCTCGGCGGCGTGCAGCGCGGCCAGCACCTCGGAATCGAAGCGCTCGGGTGCGGCGACCGCGAGCTCCTTCACCTGTTCGCGAATGGTCTCCCAGTCGCCGAACGCGCCCAGGCCGTCACTGGCGAGCGCGGAATCGCTGCGGGACTCGGTGTTCCGGCCCTCGGAGTCGATGGCGGTATTGAGGTCGATGCGGCCGACCGATTCCCAATCGTGGTCCGGTTCCTGCCAGGGCAGGCCGGTGGGGTTCACGGTGCGGGCCAGGCCGGTCAGCGGATCGGAGAGCGCGTCGATATGCCGGGACACCCGCGGATCGATCCAGGGATGGCCCGCCAGCACGTATTTCGGATGCGCGGTGAGCCGTTCGGTGAGCACGAATCCGGCATCGGCGGTGACCTGCGCCAGCGTGTCCAGATTCGGCCAGGGCCGTTCCGGATTCACATGATCGGGGGTGAGCGGGGAGACGCCGCCCCAATCGTCGATGCCCGCGTCGAGGAGCGCGCGGCATTCCTCGAGCGATACCAGATTGGGCGGGGCCTGAATCCGCATCTTCGGGCCGAGCAGCAGGCGCGCCACCGCGATGGTGGCGCGGAACTCCTCCAGATCGGCGTCGGGGGTATTGCGCATGGCGGTGTCGTGCTTGGCCAGGAAGTTCTGCACGATCACCTCCTGCACGTGCCCGAAAGCCTTGTGCGACTTGCGGATCGCCAGAATGGATTCGGCGCGCTCGGTGAGGTTCTCGCCGATGCCGACCAGAATGCCGGTGGTGAACGGTATGGACAGCCGTCCCGCGTCGGTCAGCGTGCGCAACCGCACCGCCGGATCCTTGTCCGGGCTGCCGTAGTGCGCCTGACCCGGTTCGGTGAACAGCCGGGTGGAGGTGGTCTCCAGCATCATGCCCATGGACGGGGCCACCGGCTTGAGCCGGGACATCTCGGCCCAGCTCATCACACCCGGATTCAGGTGCGGCAGCAGGCCGGTCTCCTCCAGTACCCGGATCGACATGGCGCGCACGTAATCCAGGGTGGAGTCGTAGCCGCGCTCGTCCAGCCACTGGCGGGCCTCGGGCCAGCGTTCCTCGGGGCGGTCGCCGAGCGTGAAAAGGGCTTCCTTACAACCGAGTTCAGCACCCTTGCGGGCGATGTCCAGAATCTCGTCGGGTTCGAGGTACATACCCTTGCCCGCGGCGCGCAATTTGCCGGGCACGGTGACGAAGGTGCAGTAGTGGCATTTGTCGCGGCACAGGTGCGTGATCGGGATGAACACCTTGCGCGAATAGGTGATGGGCAATGTGTCCCCGGCATAACCGGTTTCGCGCAGTCCGGCATCGCGCACGCGCGCGGCGGATTTGGCGAGATCCTCCAGGTCACCGCCCCGCGCCTGGAGCAGCACCACCGCCTCGTCGAGGTTGAGCGTCGCGCCGTCGCGCGCCCGCCGCAACGCCCGGCGCATGCCCGAGGGGCTGGGCGGAACCGGGGGAAGATTCGGGTTCGGTAGATCCGTCACGTCTTCGATCATGCGCCATCCATCCGACTGGTCCGACTCGGGTGCCATAAGAACGGGCAACCGGGCGCAGCGGCAGGCTATTCCATCGCCGACGCGCGAATATTCTCGCGCATGAGAGCGGCGATCGCGCGATGTGACGTGCCCGATGGGACAAAACCTTGCGGGGGCCGGATGGCGTGCCTAAGGTGATCCGCCACGATTACTCGTATCGCCTGATTCGAATATTCGCATTCACCTTGCTGAGATGGGGAACCCGTGTTCGAGAGATTCAGCCGCGCCACCCTCCTGGGAGCGGCGGGCGCGACGCTCATGCTGACCGTCGCGACCAGCCCGGCCTCCGCCGCCTACAACCTGCCGCCCGCGAATCCGTATCTCGGGCCGGTGGGCACCGCGACCATGCACGGCGATGCCGAATCCTCCGACGCCACCCCGCTCCCCGGACCCGGCACCGGGAATGTCCGCGCCGACTTCCACGAGGAGGCCGCCGCCTGCCCGACCATCCTGCAGGGCGCCGACGGCTTCCCGCAGGCCCTGTGCACCAAGATCACCGACCGCGCCCCCGAAGTACTGCTGCTCGATCCCACCAACGGAAACACCCTCGCCACACTGAATCTCACCAAGGGCAGCCTGCTCGGCGGCGTCTACGCCTACCTCGACGAACAGGACCGCATGGTCACCGTCGACGGCAGCGGTGAACTGCTGCGCATCGGGCACGAACGCGACGGCAACGGCTGGAAACTGTCCATCACCTCGAGAACACCCATCGCACAGGCGGTTACCGCGCACTGCGGCGGCGGGGACTGCGATCACGTCGCCGCGGTCATGCCCGACTTCGACGGCCGGGTCTGGTTCGCCACCGATAACGGGGCCGCCGGATTCGCCGATCCCGCCACCGGAACCGCCAAGGCCGTGGAACTCGCACCCGGGGAAATGGTCGCCAACAGCATCTCCAGCGCACCGCAGGGCGTCACCGTCGCCACCGATCACGCGCTGTACCTGCTGCGCGCGGACTCCTCGGGCAATCCCTATGTGGTGTGGCGGCGCGCCTACGATCGCGGACCCGCGCGCAAACCCGGACAGTTGAGCTGGGGCACCGGCGCGACCCCCACCTTCTTCGGCGCGGGCAGCGGCACCGAATACATCGCCATCACCGACAATGCCGCGACCAAGGAGAATCTGCTCGTCTTCGATACGGCCACCGGTAATACGGTGTGCTCGGTGCCGGCCATCGACGGCACCGAGAACTCCCCCATCGGCGCGGGCAACAGCCTGTTCGTGGCCAGCACCTACGGCTACCCGTACCCGCAGCTGCCCGCCAACGCCGGACCCAGCCAGCCCGCGAGCGCACCGTTCACCGGCGGGATGACCCGTATCGACGTCACCGGGTCCGGATGCACCGTGGTGTGGACCAATACCGTTCCCTCCGCGGCGGTTCCGCGCCTGTCGGTCGCCGACGGCAAGATCTACACCATCGCCCGGCACTCGCTACTCGGATCGGGCAGCGGCGGTTCGGGCAGCTCGTCCGGCAGCCTCGGCTCGGGCAGCGCGGGCCTGCCCAGCGGCAGCGGCGGCGTCACCGACAACTACAAATACACCGTCATCGACGCCGCCACCGGCCATGTCGACACCGCACAGACCATCGGCGCCACCACCATTCACGACACCCTGCAAATGGTCGGCACCATCGCCCCCGGCCGCGTGCAATACCAGGGCACCCTGAGCGGACTCTTCCGCATCACCCCGAACTAGCGGGGCACTATCTCCCGGCCGGGGGCGGCGAATCGTGCAAGCATGGCAGGCATGTCCGAGCGTCCCGCCTCCGGCGACCTCCAGCCCGCCCCCGGCGGGATCATGGTGGATCCCGCCTGGCATCCGAGTCCGCGCGCGAAATTGCTGTGGGCGATCGGCGCCGCACTGTCGTGGGCGTTCCCCTTCCTGGCCCTGATCGTTTGGATGATCGTGGATCCGCACCGGCGCACCTGGCAGCTGTGGATACTCGTAATCGCCGTGCTGGCAGCGGTATTCAGCATCGCCGTGGTACCGATGTGGCGGTACGCGGTGCACCGGTGGGAGATCACCGCCGAGGCCGTCTACACGCGGACTGGCTGGTTCACCCAGGAGAGCCGGGTCGCGCCGATCAGCCGCATCCAGACCGTCGACACCTATCGCGGACCGCTGGAACGACTGCTCGGCTTGGCCACGGTGACGGTGACCACCGCATCCTCGGCCGGGGCCGTGCACATCAGCGCACTCGCCCTCGACGATGCCCGGCGCACCGTCACGCAGTTGACCGAAATCGCCGCCCGGCATCGCGGAGACGCCACGTGACCGACCCGTTCAACCCCGATCCCGCAGCGCCACAATCGATTCCCGCACCGCCCGCTCCCCCGCCGCCGAGCGCCTCCTGGCAGCGGCTGGATCGGCGCATGCTGCTGGTGCACCCGATCACCGAGCTGATCCGCTTCATCCCGGTGCTGCTGGCCACCCTCATCGCGGGGGCGCGCAGTGACAGCCCGATGTGGAGCCTCGGGGTGGTTGGCATCATCGTGGTGCTGGCCATCACGCGCTGGTTCACCACCACCTATCGGATCACGCCGGACAATGTCGAACTGCGCACCGGATTGATTCAGCGCAAGCGACTGTCGGT
Organism: Nocardia sp. NPDC056000; assembly: GCF_042269265.1. Lineage (NCBI taxonomy): Bacteria > Bacillati > Actinomycetota > Actinomycetes > Mycobacteriales > Nocardiaceae > Nocardia > Nocardia sp. NPDC056000. The sequence goes on from NZ_JBHJXS010000010.1 coordinate 110,473, forward strand.
GCCGCGCAATCGAGTTCGCTCGGTGGACGTGGAAGCCGATCTACTGCACCGGGCGCTCGGGCTGGCGGTGCTGTCCATCGGCACCGGACAGCAGGCCGAGCGCGGGGACCGGTTCAAACTCGATTCGCTCGACGCCGGGCTGGTGCCCGCACTGCGCACCACCCTGCTCGAACACACCCGCGAGCAGGGGCACAATGGCGCGGAATCCGCCGAGCCACAGCGGGATACGGCCGCGACCGGCGGCGTGACGCTGAACAAGCCGGTCGTCGACCTGCCCGCACCGCCCGCGCACGCACCGGTGGAAATCACGCACTGGCAGGCGAATTGGGTGCGCTACGCACCGCTGTCGCTGACCGGGTTCGCCATCATCGCGCCCATCGTGGGCCTGCTCTTCCAATACGGCTTCGCCCGTATCATCTTCGACTCCAGCGCCGTACAGGGCGTGGAAGACGGTGGCGCACAGGCCATCGCGCTGGCGGTGACCGCGCTGTTCCTGTTCCTGGTGGCATTCGTCAGCCTGGCGGCCTGCGCCCGCTACCTGACCACCTACTACGGACTGAAGGTCATCGACGACGGCAGCACACTGCATATCCGGCACGGACTGTTCACCACCCGCCAGACCACCCTGGATCTGGCCCGCCTGCGCGGCGCGACCGTGAACGAGCCGCTGTTATTGCGCATGGCGGGAGCGGCCGAACTCGAAACCATCATGACGGGCACCAAGTCTCGTCAGAAAATCGTTCCCCAGGCTCCCCGCGCGGCGGTCGATCACACCCTGGCGCATCTGCTCGACAGCACCGCCGTTCTCGATGCGGTCACGCCCGGCGCGGGTCCGGTCTCCGGGGCGAACGGTGCGGTCCGGGGCGAAGCCGAACTCCCGATTCCGCCCATCGTCACCGCGGAGCTGCGCTCGCACGGCCCGGCCGCCACCCGCCGCCGCTACACCCGGGCCCTGAGCCTGCCCGGTGTGGCCGCGGTCGTCCTGATCGCGATATCCCTTGCGGGCGGGTCGATTCCGGCGTGGATCTGGGCGCTACTGGTGCTGGCGGCCGCCGTGGCCACCGCACTGGCGTGGGATCGCGCACGGGGTCTGGGCCATACGGTGATTCCCGCGACCGGCGACAACCCCACCTGGCTGATCACGCGCAGCGGCTCGCTCGATCGCGATCGGGATTGTCTGGAGGGCACCGGCATCATCGGCTGGACGGTGCGGCAATCCTGGTTCCAGCGCCGGGTCGGCCTGGCCACCATCACCGCCGCCACCGCGGCGGGCAAGAAGCGCTATCACGTCATAGACATTCCGCTGGAACAGGTGTGGCCGCTGATCGAGGCCGTCACCCCGGGTCAGCTCGGAACCCGCTGAGCCGCACCGCGACTCAGCGGACCGAGCGGGTCACCACTGGCCGGGCTGGTACTCGCCGCCGGTCATGCCGGCGATGACGTTCAGGCGGTTCCAGGCGTTGATGGTGGCGATCAGCGAGATCAGCGCGCCGATCTGGTCATCGTCGTAGTTCTTGCGGACCTGCGCCCAGGTGTCCTCGCTGATGCCCTGGTGGGCGTCGGCCAGGCGGGTGCCCTCCTCGGTCAGCGCCAGCGCGGCGCGCTCGGCCTCGTCGAAGACGGTGGATTCGCGCCACGCGGCGACCATGGCCAGGCGGACCGGGGTCTCACCCGCGTGCGCCGCGTCCTTGGTGTGCATATCCAGGCACATGCCGCAGCTGTTGATCTGCGAGGCGCGGATCTTGACCAGTTCCTGGGTGGCCTTGGGCAGGGTGGACTCGTCGACGACGCGGGCCGCGGTCACCAGGCGCTTGTTGAACTTGGCGGCGACTTCATTCTGGTACAGGGCGAAGCGGGTCATTGTGCTGCTCTTTCCACTGGGTTCTTGTTGACTACACAGAGATGACGACGCGGCCCGCACGGGTGTGACATCGATTCCGGATGTAATTTTTCATTCACCTCGAGAACCGTAGATTTCCGCAGATCGAGACGCTGAAAAGTGAGCCGACATTCGCCCGATATGGTAGAAAACACCCAGGTTTTACGAGGGGAGTTGTCATGGAACCAACGGCCGCACAGCGGGCCGCGCTGGGCCAGATCTGCGATACGTTCCTGCCCGGCGACGGGCTCACCCTGCCCGCCGCGACGGAGCTGGGAACCGTGGACACCATCTTCCGGATTCTGGGCCGCAATCCGCGCGAGGCGGAGCAGAAGCAACTGGCGACGCTGCTCGGGCTGTGGGATTCCCGGCTCACCGGACTGCTCACCGGCAATGGGCCGCGCAAGTTCTCCACACTGTCGCAGGAGCAGCGCGAGAAGGCGCTGCTGAAGCTCGGCGATTCCGGACTGGCACCGGTGCGGGCCATCTTCCAGGCACTCAAGCAGGCATCGCTGCTGGCCTACAACGTGACCCCGGGACCGACCGGCACGAATCCGCTGTGGAAGGAGATCGGCTATCCGGCTCCGGCGGGACCGTTGCAGAACGCTCCGAAACCGGCGTTGCAGCCGCAGCGGTTCACCGAATCCACCACGCTCACCTGCGATGTCGTGATCATCGGCTCGGGTGCGGGCGGCGGCGCGGCGGCCGCGGTCCTCGCCGAGGCCGGACTCGATGTGGTGGTGCTGGAACGCGGAAACTATTACGACGACCGGGATTTCGGCGCGGGCGAACTGGAGGCGCTGACCAGTCTGTACGCGCCCGGCCCCGCCGGATCGGCCGAAGGCCAGATCACCCTGGTCGCCGGAACCTGTCTGGGCGGCGGCACCGTCGTCAACTGGAGCACCTCGCTGCCCACCCCCGATACCGTGCGGCAGGAGTGGGCCGAACTCGGCGCACCGCAATTCGCCGAGGCCGAGTACGGTGACGCGCTCGCGGCGGTATCCAGCCGCATCGGCGTCACGACCGCCAAATCGCAACTGTCACTGCGAGACAGCGTCCTCGAACGCGGCGCACAGGCGCTCGGCTGGGATATCGATGCCCTGCCGCGCAATGTCTCCGACGCCTGCGATGCCGGAATCGAATGCGGCCGTTGCGGTTACGGCTGCCGCGTGGGCGCGAAGCAGTCGGTCACCAAGACCTGGCTCGCCGATGCGGCCGGGCACGGCGCACGCCTGGTGGTCGATGCCGATGTACGGCGCATCGAGGTGAAAAACGGTCGTGCCGAGGCGGTTTCGGCGGTCACCTCGAATGGTGTGGAGATCACGGTGTCGGCCCGGGCCGTGGTCGTGGCGGCCGGAGCCATCCAGACCCCCGCACTACTGCAGCGGTCCGGATTGAAGAACAAGAACATCGGCCGCCATCTGCGCCTGCATCCCGCCGCGGCGGTCTTCGGCGTCTTCGATGACGAGATCCGGGGCTGGGAAGGCGGTTTGCAGACTCGTATCAGCCGCCACCATGCCGATCTGGACGGTAAGGGCTACGGCGTCATCTACGAGACCGGACCCCTGCACCCGGGTCTGGCCACCGGATTCATGAACTGGCGCGGGGCCGCCGAGCACCGCGCCACCATGCTGGACTTCGCCCACTCGAACGCCGTCGGCGTCATCACCCGCGACCGCGATTCGGGCACCGTGGAAATCGACAAGACCGGCGAGGCGATCGTCAAATACAAGCTCTCGGAGTACGACGCCGGACACCTGCACACCGGAATCACCGGTGCCGCACAGATTCTGGAGGCCGCCGGGGCACGCCGCATCTTCTCCGGACATCAGGCCGGGGTGTCCTACGAACCCGGCGTGCGCGGCTCGCACGCCGAATTCGAGGCGGCCTGCGAGCGCGCGGGCTACGGTCCCGGACAGTGCGCGCTGGGCGCGCTGCACATCATGGGTTCGGCGCGCATGGGCGGCTCCCCCGAGCTCTCGGCCACCAATCCGGACGGGGCCACCTGGGATGTGGCCAATATCGTCGTCGCGGACGGTTCCAGCTTCCCCACCGCGCCGGGCGTCAACCCGATGGTCTCCATCGAGGCCATCGCCTATATGAACGCCAAACGCCTTGCCGCACAACTGACTTAGCTCACATCGACGGGTCAGCTCAGAGCGACCGGATGCCCTCCAGTACCGCGGTCAGCAGCCCCATATCGGCGGTGCTGCCCGTGGGGGGCGGCGGCGTGCGATACACCAGCCTGCCCTCATCGATCAGATCCCCGATCAGCACCTTGACCACCGCGAGCGGCAGATGCAGATGCGCCGCCACCTCGGCCACCGAGATCGGGGTGCGGCACATCCGCACGATGGCCGCGTACTCCGGTTCGGTGCGCCGCACGGACGCACCGCGCTGCACATCGACCAGCTGCGTCGTCATGGACAGCTCCGGCCGCTCGATGCCGCCGCGGCCGCCGGTCACCGCGAAGAGGCGGACCAGCGGACCGGAATCCTCCTCGTACCAGTGTTCGCGCGGCTCGTTCATGGCCGTTGCGCGCCGCCCGCGGGATCGGCGTGTGGTGGACGGCGAACCGGATCGACCGACAGATGGGTGCCGACGCGCTGCACGGTCTGATTCATCTCATAGGCCACCAGACCCATATCGGCGGTCTCGGAGGCCAGCAGGGCCAGGCAGGCATTCTCCCCGGCCGCGGTGATGAACAGCACCGCCTCATCGAGTTCGACGACCGTCTGGCAGACCCCGCCCGCCCTGAAGTGGTGCCCGGCCGACCGCGCCAGACTGTGCAGCGCCGAGGCCATCGCGCCGAAACGCTCCGCCTCCGAATGCTGTTGCCCCTTCGAATAACCGAGCAGCAGGCCGTCGGTGGAGAGCAGCACCGCCACCCGCGCGTCGGTCAGCCCGCTGACCATTTCGTCGAGCAGCCAGCCCAGATCGATTCGCTGGAAGGTGGTCATTGTGGTCCTCTCTCGGATTCCGGAGGGTGCTTGCGGCCCTGGCGGGTGCCTTTGGAGATCGCGCTCATGAGATTGCGGGCCTCATCGGCCGTGCGCTGCCGCGGCGGTGCGGACACCACCGGTTCGGCGGCCGTATCCGCACCGGTCCGGCGACTGCGACGAGGCAGATCCGGGCGAGCGGAATCGGACCGCGAGAGATCGGTATAGGTTCCCGGGCGGTCCGCGTTCGCGTCCGGGTGTTCGGTGTAGATGCTGGTGAGCGCGTTCGGCCCCGGTTCCCGGGCGGGCAGGCTGGGCCGTGGGAATTCCGGATTCCGTTCGGCGCGAACGGCATTCGACCACACCGGGGCCAATGATTCGAAGGAATCCGGACCACCGGCGGGCGGCGCGGCGGGCGGCGGCGCGGGCACGGCGAACCGGGAGGTCTGCGCGGCGGGCAGACCGCGATGCGGAAACGGCTGCTCATGCCGCGGTGGCCCGGAAGTCTCCAGCACCGCCGACGGAATCAGCACCACGGCGCGCACGCCGCCGTACTCGGATTCCAGCAGTTTCACCGAAACAGCATGCCGGGAAGCCAATTTCGCGACAACGAACAGGCCGAGCCGGGTATTGCCGGACAGTGTCGCCACACTGAAGTCGGGCGGATTCGCCAGCAGCGCATTGCGTTCGGCCAACTGGGCCTCGGTCATGCCGAGACCGTGATCGATGACCTCGACCGCGACGCCCCGGCCCACCACCACCGCCGACACCGTGACATCGGATTCCGGCGGTGAACAGGCCGTGGCATTGTCGGTCAGCTCGGCCAGCAGGTGGATGATATCGGCTACCGCGCGACTGGCCACCCACACCTCGGGCAGGCGGCCGGTCCGAATCCTGGTGTAGTCCAGGCTTTCCGCCACCGCACCGCGCACCAGATCGATGAGCGCCACCGGATTACGCCAGCGCCGCCCCGGCTGCTCACCACCGAGAATGATCAGATTCTCGGCATTGCGCCGGGCCCGGGTGGCGAGATGATCGAGCTGGAACAGCAATTCGAGCTGATCGGAGTTCTTCTCCTCGCGCTCGGCGCGATCGAGCAGGCCGAGCTGCCGGTGCACCACCACCTGACTGCGATGCGCGATATTCAGGAAGACCGCGTTGATACCGGCGCGGGTGCGCGCCTCGGCGATCGCCGCCGATACCGCCGCCACGTGAGCGCGGTTGAAGGCATCGGCCACCTGACCCAGCTCATCGGTGCCGAAGTCCAGGCGCGACACCTCGGCCGAGACATCGACATCCTCGCCGGCGCCCAGCCGCTGAATCAGGCCCGGCATCCGCTGATCGGCCAATTCCAGTGTGTCACTGCGCAATCGCTTCATCCGGCCGATGAAGCGATTGGCCAGCACGAATGCCGCGCCGAAGGCCAGCAGCGCGATCAGCCCCACCACCGCGCCGCCGATGAGCGAATCGCGGGTGGTCGCGGCGCCCTGCCTGCTCGCGATCACATGCTGATCGCGACTCTGATTCTCCCAGAGCTTCTGCAGGGCCATATTGACCTGGGCGGAAGCCCGCTGCCAATCGTCCAGGCTCACCGGCAACGCGGCGGTCGCCTTGGCGGTGTCGCGCGGCTTCCCGGTCGCCGCCTTCCCGGTCTCGGCCGCATTCCCGGTCGCCGTCGTATCGGTGTCACCGACCGGACCGCGCAGCAGCAGCGCATCCTGCATCGCGGTGACCTGCTGCCACGCCGAACCGTCGGTGATCGCGTTCAGTTCGGCGAGCCGTTTGCCCTTGAGCACCGTGCCCGCGTACGCCACCTGGGCGCGGAATTCGCCCGCGCGGCGGCTGAATTCGAGCAGTTGCGCACCGGAGAAGGCGCCGGTGGTCACCGCCACCGCACCGATGGTGTCGGCCTGCGACAGCGCTTCGGCGGCACGCAGCGGCTCCACACCGTGCCCGAGTTCGACACCGAGTTTGGCGTTCGGCGCGACCCGGGCCGCCAGCATCGACGCCGAGATAATGGTCCGGATCACCTCGGTGAAGAATCCGAAAACCTGCTCCGGGGTGGCCTGCAGTGAATCCACGCCGTTGCGCAGCGTGGGCACCATGCCGAAAAGCTTGTTGTAGCCGTCGATATCGGCCGCCGCGCCATCGGGATTGAGTTTGCGCGCGGCGTCGCCCTTCGTCTTGACCACGGCCAGCGCCTGATCCGAACGCGTACGCGCGGGCGTCAATTGGGCGATCGCGTCGGCGTCACCGGCCAGCCGCAGCATCGACAGCCGCCGCTCCTCCTGGAAGGAGGAGACCATCAGGATCGCGGGGGTCGTGGTGTCGCCGCTGAGCTGGGCCCAGTCCTCGTCATCCTGCGCGGATTTGACCAGGTAACTGGCCGCGCCCGCACCGATGGCCAGCAGCGTGATGCTGGAGATGAGCACGATGGCGAGCAGCCGGACCCGGATGCTCACCCAGCCCTGAACCCCGCGCTCTATCGAATCGGTCTGCCTGCCAATCGATTTGCGCAGGTTCTGCCAGCTGCCCACCGAAAATCTTCCCGCTCCCGAACGCTGCCGCGCCCCCGATCATGCCGAGCCGCCCAAAATGAGCTGTTCGTCACGCTTTCTCTCGATCGAGAGAGTAACGGAAAGTTCCCGAATCGACTACAGATGCAATTCATTTCGAATGCTAAGGATTTTGCGATTATGCGTTCTCATCAACCCAGCACACCGAAATTGGCTCGAATCACATTGTCCGCGTCCCGATCCCGCTTGAGCACCCGCAACCGCTCCAGCGTGCGCGCGTCGAAGGCCGCCGCCACGGATTCGCCGGGCGCCAGGAAGGTGTACGGCTTCGCACCACTGATATGCGCACCCAATGCCTCGACCAGCGCATTCTGCTTGGCGGAGACCGCATCTCGCAACTGCGGCAAACCCAGGCCCAGCAGATACACCACGTACTGCTCGGGCAGCGGACCGCGCGCACCCGCACCCGGCAACCCCAGCGCACCACCCAGATGCCGGACCTGAATATTCAACAGCGGCGCGACCGATTCGCCCAGCAGCACTTTCACCGTCGCGTCATCGAGATCGGTGAGCAATTCCGCCCGCGACACCGACGGACTCGGCGCGGTCGGCTCGGCGGTGATATCGCCGAGATTCGCCACCGACAGCACCGCGCGGGTATCGGCCACCGCACCGCCGAGCGCATCGATCGCCGCGACCAGTGCGCGGCCCCGCTCCGGATCCCCGAGGTAGGCGATATCGATGGCCACCATCTCCGGCGCCTGCGGGAACTGGAACCGCTGGAACCAGACGGACAACTCGTCCGGTGCGTGAGAGGTCAACTGCCGGAAGAGATCCCACACCTCGTACAACCGCGCACCGGGCCAGGTCACCCGGCCGCCGTACACCCGCGGCACCGGGAACAACTCGAACTCGAGCGCCGTCACCACACCGAAATCACCGCCGCCACCGCACAGCGCCCAGAGCAACTCCGGATCTTTGTCCGCGGTCACCCGCACCTGCTCACCCTCGGCATTCACGATCTCGAAGGCGCGCACCGCATTCGAGGCCCAGCCGTATTTGCGGCCGAACCAGCCGACGCCGCCGCCGAGCGTGTAGCCGGTGACGCCGACCACCGGATTACTGCCGGAGAGCCCGGCCAGTCCGTGCGCGGCGGCGGCCGTCTGCACCTGTCCCCAGTTCGCGCCCGCGCCAACGCGCGCCATTCGCGCCTCGGGGTCGATCGACACCGAGTTCAACAGCCCGGTGCGCAACAGGATCGCGTCCTCGATGGCATCGGTCGCACCGTGCCCGGTCGGCTGGGTGATCACGAACCGCCCGGCGGCCCGGGCGAACCGCACCACGGCGGCGACGTCCTGCGCGTCGGCGGCCTCGACGACGACGGCCGGACGCTGTGCCACCGCGGTATTCCACGGCGCGGCCGCCTGCTCGAAATCGGCGTCACCGGGGGTGAGCACCCGGCCGCGAATCGTGCCGCGGAGTTCCTCGAAAGTCTCGAAAGCCTCGAAAGCCATTGCGCGCTCCTCATTTTCTCGATGGTCACCAAGAAGACGAGACGGCCGGGCAAAGTGTGACCCGAGCCCCGAATCGACCGGACTAGCGCACGGCCTCGATCTCATGGGCGTAGCGGGAGGTCGCCTTCCAGTACAGGTACAGCCCCGGCGGCACCAGTCCGCACAGCAGCAGCGCCATGGTCGGCCAATCACTGATGAGCAGGGCGTCGCCACCCGGCCCGCTGCTCGCGCACACCAGGAAACCCAGCGTCCACACCGTCAGCGGAATGATCATCACCGGAATCCGCCGGCTCACCACCGACATGCCCATCACCAGCAGCACATTCACCACCCCGGCGAGCAGTGCGGTGATCGGCAGCGGAATCGCACCGGCGGTGGTGCTGGTCGAGGCCAGCGGCGCGGCGGCGGCCAGCACCGGTTCACTCATCGGCGCGTTCGCGTGGCCGACGTAGATGGGCAGGTACAGCACCTCGAGCACCAGCGTGATCAGCGCGTCGACGGTGAGGAACAGGCCGATGGCGGCACCCACCCAGGGCCGCCCCGGCACACTGCCCAGGCCGACGCGCTCACCGTGCTTGGCGACGGCGGACGTCACGGCACCGGCGGGAAGCCGAGCAGGGTCAGCAGGTGACTCTGCATATCGACGAATCCGTACAGCACCGACAGATACAGCTCGTGCTGCGCCTGGAAATTGGGGCGCTGACTTTCGACGAACGCCGCGATCGCATTCTGCAGATCCCAGTTGTACATGGCTCAGTGTCTCATCTCGATCGACGGTGAAACCTGTGCGCCGGGCAATCCGGCGAACAGATCGTGCTCACGCCCGTCCGCTCCGACCGGACCGCGCTGCCCGCGCACCAGAATGTAATGCTCCTCCGGCAGCACCGGCTGAGCGATATTGTTCGACAGCGCGAATTCGCGGCCGGACGGCGCGACCGTCACCTGGGTCGCGTGCGCGCGCAGTGCCGCCCGCTTGGCGGCCAGCGCATCCGCCACATCCACCGTGGTGGTGACGGATTCGTGTGGCACACAGGCCAATTCGCCGGTGTGCGGCAGTCGCCAGCCGGGCGGAATCGCACCCGGCAGCTGATCGACCGTGCGCCGCTTGAGCGCCTCGGTATGCATGGCAAGGGTGGCGCTGTCGGTGACGGTCCAGTACGCCTTGGGCGTCTCCCAGCCCCATTCGGCGGCGGAATCGACTGCGGCCATGGTGATCTCGTGCGCCCGAATATGGTCCGGATGGCCGTACCCGCCGCGCGGGTCATAGCCGACGACCACCTGCGGACGCAGTTCGAGGATGATCTGCACCAGCGCGTCGACCGCTTCCTGACCGGATTTCACGAAGGCCCGCGGATTGCGCGCCGCCGGAGTCCCGGCCATACCGGAATCGCGCCAGCGGCCCGCACCGCCCAGGAAAAGCGGCGGACCCGCATCCAATTCGGCCAGGGCCCTGGACAATTCGAGAATCCGGTAGCCGCCCAGCTGATCGGCCTGATCCGCCACCAGCCGCGCCCACCGCTCCCCGATGACCTCACCCTCCTCACCGAGGGTGCAGGTCACCACCGTCACCGGAATACCGCGCCGCCGATAGTGCGCGATGGTGCCGCCGGTGGTGATGGACTCGTCATCGGGATGCGCGTGCACCAGCAGCAGCCCGCCCTGTCCGGGCCCGAAGTCGGTCACGGCAGCCGCCGCCAATTCGCGGCATCGGCGAAGATGCCGGTCTGGATCGCACCGCTGAGCGAGACGCCGTCCACCCGGGGTCCGGCCGCCGCCACCTGCGTGTCCTGCACGATCGGCAGCACCGTCGCCAGATTCCACAGCGCGGGCTCGGAATCACCGATCACCTTGCCGACATCGATCCCGCGCAGCGCCACATCGATACCCGGCTGCAACACCGGATCGCACACCCCGGACAGATTCGACGGGGCCTTCTTCGCGGCATCGGAGACCGTGCTGTCGGTGCCCGTGCCCGAGGCGTCCGGAATCGGCAGCGGCGGGCAGCCGAACCGCGAGGCCAGCGCGGTCGCCGGATCCGCGCCCGCATGCTCCCAGCCCACGATCGCGTCCACCCCGGAATCGGTGGTGTCCTTGCCGTACAGCTGTGCGGCGGCGATGCTGCGCACCATCACATCGATTCCGGCACTGCGCAATTGGTCGGCGGCGGTATTGGCGACGGCCAGCGTGGCGTCATCGCCCTCGACCGCGCCGATCCGGACCGTCAGCGTCTTACCGTTCTTGGCGATCGGACGCGGTTGCGGCGCGGGCGAAGTCGGCGACTGCGTCACCGCGGGCTCGGCCGCCCGGCCGTATCCGGCCTCATTGAGCAGACCGAACACTTCTTCCGAGCTGAGCCGCGGCGGTTGTGTCGCAACGTAACCCGGGTCCGAGGGCGCGAGCACCTGTGCGCGCACGGGCTCCACCCAGCTGCCGGTCTGCGCGCCCACCGTGGCCAGCAATACCGGATCCAGCAGTCCCAGAACGGCTTTGCGCACCCGCACATCGGCCAGATCACCGGTGCGGCCATTGAGCACCAGCTGCATCTCCCGGGACTGCGCCTGAATCGCGGTGCGCACCGACGGAATCGCCGCCAACTGCGCCTGCAACGCGACACCGCCGTGCACCAGCGCCATCTGCGCGTCACCGACCCGCAGCGATTCGGCCACCTGCGCCGGAGTTCCACCGCGCCGCAGCAGAATCTGATCCGGCACCGCGGGCTTACCCCAGTACCGGTCATTGCGCTCGAGCAGAATCTCCTCGCGGCCGCGATCGGCCTGCTTGATCCGGAACTGCCCGCCGGAAATCCGAATGGTGTCCACCAGGCCCTGTTCGAACCCGGAATCCTTCACCAGATGCTGCGGCAGCAGATCGGTGAACAACTGCCGCCAGGCCGGATACTCTTCGCGCAATGTGACGGTGACGGTCTTACCGCCCGCGGACGAACTGACATCCGAAATGAGCCGGTACCCGGCGGGATCCACCACACCGGGCTGCGTGATCATCTGCTGCCACAGGTATTTGAAATCCTCGGCCGCGATCGGAGCGCCATCGGACCAGGACGCCTCGTTCTTGATCTGATAGGTGATGGTGAACGGCTCCTGCGCCGTCACATCCGCCGACACCATCAGCGCCGGATCCAGCACCCAATCCGAACCGCCGGGCACCACGGTATTGGGCACCGACCGGAACGGACTCGGCAGCACCATCGACGACACCGCGGACGTCGCGGGCGAAAGCTGCGACCGCAGATGCGGATTGAACCCGATGCCGATATCGTCCACCGCCACCACCACGGAATTCTTACCGGGCTTGGCGGGCTGCGTCTTCGGACTGTCGGTGGACTCGATCGGCGGTGGCGGATTCGCGGTGCATCCGGTCGCGACCGTCACGACCGTCGCCACCGCGATCAGCACCGCACGCCACTTCGCGCGCATCCGAGCCCTTCTCACGTTCGGCACTCTACTTCAACGCCCCTTCCGCACCCGGTCACCGGCGTCGCGCTCAGTTCGCGACCGCATTCGACAACTCCGGCGGCCCACGGTCGCGAACAACCATGAACCGCCGGAGTTACGGCAGAGCTGTGAAAATCAGTTGGCCGCGCGGTCGCGGGCCTTCTTGCGGGACAGTTCCCGGCCACGCTCGGTCGCGCCCAGGATCAGCTTGCGCACGCGCACGACCTCGGGGGTGACCTCGACGCATTCGTCGTCGGTGCAGAACTCCATGGCCGCTTCCAGATCCAGGTGCAGCGGCTTGGCCAGGGTCTCGAAGACATCGGCCGTGGCGGACCGCATATTGGTCAGCTTCTTCTCACGGGTGACGTTGATATCGAGATCCTCCGCGCGCGGGTTGATGCCCACGACGTGACCCTCGTAGGTGTCCGCGCCCGGCTCCACGAAGAACTGACCGCGATCGGACAGCTGGATCATGGCGAACGGGGTGACCGAACCGGCGCGGTCCGAGACGAGCGAACCGGTGTGGCGGGCGCGGATCTCGCCGGCCCACGGCGCGTAACCGTCGAAGATGGCGTTGGCGATACCGGTGCCGCGGGTCTCGGTGAGGAAGTCGGTGCGGAAACCGATCAGACCGCGCGAGGGGACGATGAACTCCATGCGCACCCACCCGGCGGAGTGGTTGCTCATCTGGACCATCTTGCCCTTGCGGGCGGCCAGCAGCTGGGTGACCGCGCCCAGATACTCGTCCGGGCAGTCCACGGTCAGCTCTTCGAAGGGCTCGTGGATCTTGCCGTCGACGGTCTGGGTGACCACCTGCGGCTTGCCGACGGTCAGCTCGAAGCCCTCGCGGCGCATCTGCTCGACCAGGATGGCGAGCGCGAGCTCACCACGACCCTGCACCTCCCAGGCGTCCGGACGGCCGATGTCCAGGACCTTCAGCGACACATTGCCGATGAGCTCCTTGTCCAGGCGGTCCTTGACCATGCGGGCGGTCAGCTTGTGCCCGGACACGCGACCCACCAGCGGCGAGGTGTTGGTGCCGATGGTCACCGAGATGGCCGGCTGATCGACGGTGATACGCGGCAGCGCGACCGGGTTGTCCACATCGGCGAGGGTGTCGCCGATCATGATCTCCGGGATGCCCGCGACGGCGACGATGTCACCGGCGATGGCCTCCTCGCCCGGCTTGCGCTCCACGCCGACGGTCTGCAGCAGTTCGGTGATGCGGACGGTCTTATTGCCCTCGGGGGTCATCCACGCCACGTTCTGACCCTTGCGCAGGGTGCCGTTGTGGATGCGGACCAGGCCGATACGGCCGAGGAACGGCGAGGCGTCGAGGTTGGTGACGTGCGCCTGCAGCGGGGCGGTCTTATCGCCCTTGGGGGCGGGCACGTACTTCATCAGGACCTCGAACAGCTCGTCGAGGTTCTCCGCGTCCGGCGCGCTGCCGTTCTCGGGACGGTTGGTGGACGCCTTGCCCTCACGGCCCGAGGCGTACAGCACGGGCAGGTCCAGGGCCAGCTCGGCGGCCTCGGAGGCTTCGTCGTCCAGATCGGAGGCGAGGTCCAGCAGCAGATCGTGGCTCTCCTCGACGACCTCTTCGATGCGGGCGTCCGGACGGTCGGTCTTGTTGACCACCAGGATGACCGGCAGCGAGGCGGCGAGCGCCTTGCGCAGCACGAAGCGGGTCTGCGGCAGCGGGCCCTCGGACGCGTCGACCAGCAGCACGACACCGTCGACCATGGACAGGCCGCGCTCGACCTCACCACCGAAGTCGGCGTGGCCGGGGGTGTCGATCACGTTGATCACGGTCAGCGAGCCGTCGGCGTTGTGCCGGTGCACCGCGGTGTTCTTCGCGAGAATGGTGATGCCCTTCTCGCGCTCCAGATCCCCGGAGTCCATCACCCGGTCGACCAGCTCGGCACGTTCGGCGAATGCGCCGGACTGCCGCAGCATCGCGTCGACCAGTGTTGTCTTGCCGTGGTCGACGTGCGCCACGATGGCGACGTTACGGAACTCGACAGACGACACAGTAAATTCCTCCTGGTGCAAAGGGTTGGCCCGACCCGGCGGGTCATGCATGGGGAAAGTAGAGATTCCACCGGGCATGCGGCGAGCTACACACTACCGTTGGTTGGAACTCACACGTTTAGCGCTCCCGAGTTAGGTTAAGCTAACCAACATGGGCAAGGTCAAGGCGAAGGACGTTTCGAGTCTGAAGCCGAAGAAAAAGTGCTGCCGCAAGAAAACGCGGTGTCTGAAATGCCCTGTCGTCATCATGCGCATGAAGAAGCTGGAAGCCTCCGGCTGCTGCGGCAAGAAAGAGCTGAAGAAGGGCCTCAAGGCCGCACGCGCGGCGTGAATGCGGGGTACACCGTAAGCATGACCCCAGCCCAGCTCTCCGAAGAAGACCTCGCCAAGGCCCTGCACGAACTCCCCGGCTGGACCCGCACCGGGGACAGCATCTCCCGCACCGTCGAAGCCGCCTCATTCCTCGCGGGCATCGAACTGGTGCGCCGCGTCGCGGTCGCCGCCGAAGCCGCCAACCATCACCCGGATATCGATATCCGTTGGCGCAGAGTCACTTTCACACTCTCCACGCATGACGCCAATGGGCTCACGGCACTGGATGTCGCGCTGGCTCATGAGATCGATCGACTGGACGGACAGAGCTAGACCGGCCCGCCCACGCCACCCAGGCGTAGAACACCAGCACGCCGATCACATCCACCGCGCCCAGCCAGGACAGAATGCCCGGCCGCGAAACCGTCCAGATCGACGACTGGAAGAACCCGAGCACCCAGGGCACCCCGATCGCCGTGGTGAGCAGCCAGTATCCGGCCACCCACCGAGCGCCCGCGACCTCGCGCATGGGT
Organism: Nocardia sp. NPDC056000; assembly: GCF_042269265.1. Classification (NCBI taxonomy): domain Bacteria; kingdom Bacillati; phylum Actinomycetota; class Actinomycetes; order Mycobacteriales; family Nocardiaceae; genus Nocardia; species Nocardia sp. NPDC056000. The sequence goes on from NZ_JBHJXS010000010.1 coordinate 125,649, forward strand.
CCGTACACCAGCCACAGAATGACCGGAATCAACCAGATCCAGTGGTGCGACCAGGAAATCGGCGACACCATCAGACCGAACAGCTGCACGATGACGAGCGTGCCCAGCAGATCGTCCTTGACCAGCGCACGCCACGCCAGCACCGCGAGCACCGCCGTGATCAGCACCGCCACCAGCCACACCGGTCCGGACACCACGTCATGGCCGAGGAAACGGCTGAGCGCGCCGCGCAGCGACTGATTCGTGGACGAGGCCACCGGGCCGATCCGGGACGCGTCGCCCAGCAGTTCGGTGAAGTACTTGCGCGTCTCATCGGGGGTGATGGCGAAGGTCAGGCCGATGGTGCCGAAGAACACAATCGCCGACCACGCCGCGTCCAGCCAGCGCCGTCGTGCCACGAAATACAGCCCGGTCACGGCGGGTGTCAGCTTCACTCCAGCGGCCGCGCCGACCAGCGTGCCGGACACCCACCATTTCGTGCTGCGCACCGCGAGCATGGCGATCAGCACCAGGAACACATTGACCTGGCCGTAGTCGAAGGTGGTGCGCACGGGTTCGAGCCACATGCCGACGGCCGTCCACGCGACCGCCGTCGTGCGCCAATACTGTTGCCGCAGTGCGTCTTTGCCGAGTATCAATTCCAGCGCGATCCACACCACGCCGAACAGCGCCGCGACCGTGGCGAGCAGCCAGCCGATGGCGACCACCGAGAACGGCAGGAAATGCAGCGGATAGAACACCAGCGCCGCGAACGGTGGATAGGTGAACGGCAGCGGAAAATCGGGTGTTTTGCTGGCGTCCGTGTATTCATAAAGATTTCCACTGCCCAGATTCGCCGAACCGTCCACATAGACGTGTAGGTCGACGAAATTCATGCCGTTCGGCAGCAGCAGCACCCAGGCCAGGCGCGCCAGTACGGAGAGGCCGAGGGCCACGGCAGCCAGGCGGAAATGTCGATTCACGGCTCGGGACTTTCAGCTCGGGCAGCGGATGACGCCGGGATACACCTCGAACAGGCCGAATACCGGCGGGCTTGCGGGCCTCGACAAGAGTAGTCGCACCGCGCGTGGCGCCCTGCGTCGCGCTCCCCCTGCTGTAACATTCGCATCACTGACCCCATCAGTAACAGCACTTCGGGTCGGCCGTTCGATAGCTTTACCTGATATAGGACGCCAAGATCACTCCGTGGCTGTACAACCGGGCAGCCCGGTCCCTAGAGTGGCGCGGAGCGATGCTCCATCGCCGCTAGTTGCACCCGAAGGTAAGGACGGCTACACCAGTGCTTCGCACCCGAGGATCGCGGTTCGCAACCACCGCAGTGGCCCTGGCCGCCTGTGCCACCGTGGCCGTGCCCACCACCGCGTTCGCCAAACCGGCACCGGCACCGCAGCAGGTGACCGCGACCATTCCGATGGTCCCCGAAGGCGTTTCGGTCGATGCGCTCGCTTCGCTGATCCCGGCCATCATCGGTGCGGCCGCCGGGCCCGCCGATATCGCGGCTCCCGGCCCGCAGACGGCCATCCTCGATCAGGCCAAGCAGATCCTGGCGACGCTGAACCTGCCGCAGTCCATCAAGGACACGCTGAACAAGATCATCACCTTCCTGGACGGCAGTGGCGGCGGCGGTCCGGACATCCCCAAGGACGGCCCGGTCATCGCCCAGTTCCTGTGGCCGACCATCGGTAAGGGCTGCATCGGCTCCGGTGCGGACTCGGTGGGCACCGCGCTCGCCGTCGCCGGCCCGGCCCAGCTGCCCCCGCCCGGACCGGCCGCGAGCCAGACCGGATTCGTGTTCACCGCGCTGGGCACCAAGCGCCCCACCGAAATTCAGACCCCGCCGATGACGGTGCAGTGGCTGAACCTGGACACCCGCCAGTCCGGTGTGGCCAACCTGACCGATGAGGCCAAGATCAACCCGGACGGTCCGGCCACGCTGTCGGCCATCGTCAACACCGGTGGCGGTCGTGTGGTCGCCGTGGTCTCCGGCTCGCTGACCACTCAGGCCGATGCCGAATCGCAGCCCATCACCTGCTCGTTCCTGCCGACCATCGGATTCTTCACGGTCTGACCGGATTCCACGGTCAGCCGAGAATTTCGCCCCTGTTCCACCCGCGCGACAAGCCGGGAGGGACAGGGGCTGAATTCTTTCTGCGGCCCGAGCCACTGTGGTAGACCGGGGATATGGCCGCTGCGAACTCCACCCCTCGGGGCATCAAGTCGCGCCGATCGATCCTGTCGATTCGTTCCGAGGGATCGATCCTGTCGATCGGCTCCGCCTATTCGATCCTGTCCATCGGCAGCGTCGGATCGGTGCTGTCGATCGGCTCCGCCGGATCCTTCGGCTCACTGCTCTCGTCCGCGTCGTTCGGCAGTATCGGATCGGCCTTCTCCGGCCTGTCCCGCTGGTCGATCTTCTCGTGGAACGGTGACCGCCAAGCCTTTTCACAGGGCCCGGACGCCGACAACGTCGACCACCACCACACTCTGCGCGTGGTCCCGGACGAACCGGATCTGCTCGAAGACCCGACCCGCCACTGCCAGACCTAGCCCGGAGTTACCACCACTGCCCGTAGGCGGGGGCGAGGACCGAATTCACGTCGACGCTGATGCCGCCCACCGAGCGTTTGTCGATCTCGAACTGGTGCAGGTGGGCGTCCGGGTGCACGTACCCCTTCGGGGTGCCCCAATTGTGTTGCCAGAAGTAGGAACCCAGGCCCGCGTCGCGAATGTTGTCGATGGTCGGCGAATTGGCGTAGACCCCGACGCGCGGGCGGCCCAGGACGGTTTCCCAGCCGCGCAGGTACGGATCGATCATGGACTCGAAGTCGGCGTCGCTGGGGTTGTCGTCGATCGAGGCGTAGATGGGCGCGTTATCGGGTCCGCCCGCGGCCTTGTGCAGCACCAGGCCCCGCGTGGCGTGCTGGACTCCGGCTTCGAAGCCGCCGCGCCAGTCGGCGGTGGGCCCCTTGCCGAACTGGTAGCAGGACACCACCGATAGTCCGGCACTGCGGAGCGCGTCGACTTCCCTTGCCAGCAGCGGTTTTCCGGCCATCCATTCCGCGCCGGGACGGCGATCGGAAACGTAGCGGATGACGCCCATATGCCCGTCATCACTGATCGCGTCGACATCGGGGACGCCGCCCGCGTAATCGAGCAGGGTGCCGAGTTGTTGCCGCGCCGAGGCGATCGGGGCGGGCAGGGTGAATCCGGCGGTGACACCGGCGGCCACGGCCGCACTGCCGAGCAGGAATCCGCGACGGCCCACCGCGCGGTCGGAGAGAGCATTGCGGGCACGGGACAGACGCATCGCGGGACTCCTTCGCACACTCGCTGACCGAACATGCCGATCGCGTGCGCACCGAGAGAGCTTGCCCGTGACCGGTAGAACTCTTGCGGCGTGCCCGGCGCACCTTCCCCGATGACCCGAGGGTCATCCGTGCGCCGGGAGCCTTTGACGTGCCCTCATTTCACCATATTCACATTGGAATCGCCAGACACACACGGCACATGAGCATCATTAGTCCCATACGTGCGCAATCGGGCACATCGGAAATGGAAGAAATCCGGTCAGACCCGCGTGCCGTCGAGCCGCGCGCCCACATCGATGGTGCGGCGGGAGGCATCGGCAACCTCGGCGCGGACCACGGACGCCACCTGCGCGACAACCTGTTTGCGAATACCCGCCAATTTGCCGAGCGTGGCGGCGCGCAGGCCCTGCGCCTTGAGCTCGAGTTCGATGTCCTCGGCCGCGGGCGGCGCGGCATCGATGATGATCAGCAGCGGATCGGCGGCGCGGGCGGTCAACGCCACCGGTACCTGCACCTCGGCGCTGTACCGATTCGATTGCAGCACATCGACGGTGATGTCCAGGCTCACCGGAATCGTCAGATCGAAGGTCACCAGATCCGATTTATCGGGGGTGTCCGCCTCGGGCATCGGATGATGTTCCACCTTCGGCAATTCCGCGATCACCGGCTCCGGCGGCGACGGTGCGGGCAGATGCGTGGACTCCACGATGCGCGGCAGTCGCACCGTGCCGTGCACCGCGACCTGCGCCTTGTTACCCGGTCCGGTGCGAATCGGGCCGACCTCGATGGGCTTGCCCGCCATGGCTTCCACCACCTCGCGCACCCGGTCGACGGTGACGATGCGCTCGAAGAAGCGGTGCCCGAATTCGCCGTAGCCGATCCACGCGTGCGCGGGCGAGCCACGATAGGGCGAGCGGCTGCCGTTGAGAATGGCCTCCACGTCGAAGGTGCGCCCGCGCTGGGCGTCCGGATCGGCGAGGATGCCGTTGATGCGATTGGCGACCTCGTTCTGCACCAGTTTGGCGATCGGGTCGACGAGTAGATCGAAGGCCGCGCCGATGGCCTGCGCGCGCATGACGAAACTGACGTCGCGGCCGGTCACGGGTGGAATATCGATGACGATGAGCAGCGGATCCGCGGTGCGGGCGTGCAATTTCAGATCGATGTCAACGACCGCCTCCAGGCGTAATCGCTGACCGCCGAGGGTGACGTCGACCCGGAAGTTCACCGGCAGCGCCACATCGAAGTGCACATGCGGGCCGCGCCGGATGATGGTGGGCTTGCCGACGCTGCCCTTGGCCACGAAGCGGGCCAGGCCCGCCGGGCCGATGCTGAATGGTCCGATTGTCATACCGCGCCCGGCCATTCCGGAGACCGCCGCCTCGATGCGGGATTCCGTGACCGCCGCCGCCACGAAACGTTCGCCGAATTCGGCGTAATCGATCCAGGTCGGCTCGTCGGACGGAGTCATCCAGCTACTTTCGTCGGGCGGGGATCCCTGTCCTGCCGATGAGGGGGCAGCAGGACAGGGACCAATCGGCGACGCTGCCGGGCGCCGCCGAGACCATCGTAGGCGGAAGAGTCTCGGAGTCCCACCCTCGCGCGCCTGCTTTTCCAAAATGTGGAACTGGACTGTTCACAATCGGCCGTATCCGACGACCCCGGAAACCTCGGCCGGACGGATGCGATGAATGCTGATCTTGCCGAATTCATTGCCGCCGATCGTGGTGATCGAGTCGGCATCGGCGTCGATGACGATATTGGTGTGCTGGCTGAACACGCTGCCCGCCGCGTACATCACCACATCGCCGATATGCGCGCGATATCCCGGCTCCTCGAAGCGCTGCTGCTGCCGGTAGTACGCCTCCAGGGTGGAGACGCCCGGAATACGCCAGGACCCCGAATTCGGATTGTCCAGCGGCCGGCCGGATTCGCGCATCACCCAGCTGACGAAATCCGCGCACCACGCCTCTCGCACACCCTCGGCATAGGTCTCCCCGCCCGGCTGCCGCCCGAATTCCCGCTTCGTGACATCCAGAATGCGCAGCTGCGTCTCATCGAGCCCGGTGCGATCCACGGCCGGGAAACTCCGCAACCGGTCCCCCGCGATGGCGTAATCCGATGAATGGTCCTGCCACCAGCGCACTCCCGCCGCCCCGCCCACGGCCAGCAGCACCAGCAGCGCCGCCACCACCGCGGGCCAGCGCCGCTTGCGCCTGCGCACCGGCCGTTCCAATTGCACGGTCATACGATCCCTCCCCAGAATCCGGCCGAAGATCAGCCGCTACCCAGTCTGACGCCCCGCGTCGGCCCCGGGTTCCCATGCACACAACACCTCCACAACTCCGTCCCGAACCCGGCACGCATCGGCTGGGCCGAGCGCCTCCCGGGTTGCCGCGACCAGCCCGGCGGTCGCAGGGCGAACCCGGGTCAGCGGCACCCCATCCGGTAAATGGGCTGTCGCTCATATAGGCCCGTGCGGTTGTCAGTCCGAGTGGCCGGGGACTCGGCACATCTGTCCCCGGGTGCCACCGCGCACCGGGTCGCTGCGCGGCGGAACGTGGTGTTGGCCACCGCGTTCGGCGAGCAGGGCCAGATCCACCTCGAGCCGTGCGCGTAGACGCTCAGCCGAATCCCGGTGCGCGGCGGCTATTTCCGGTGCGCCCAGGAATTCGGCGAGGTCGGCGAGGTTGTCGTCCATGGGACCCAGGACGGTCGCGCCGGTTTCCAATCCGGCGATGGTGCCCGCGTAGGGCAGCAGTTGGTCGTACAGTTCGCGTGCCCATGCGTCGTCGCGCAGGGCGAGGGCCAGGCGGGCGCGCACCGAGCTGAAGGTGGTCCAGAACTGCGGGGCCAGTGGTCCGGCGTCCCGCAGTACCTGGCGGGCGAGTACCTCCTGTCCGGAGTCGACCAGCGCCAGCGCGTAGCCGTAGACGAACAGCTCGGGCTTGATCGCGGCGCGCTCGCGCATCTCATCGACGAACCCGGACATGTCATTGCGCTGCCAGGCCAGTGAGATGGCGATGCCGATGTGCAGGGCGTTGGGTTCGCGGGCGGGTTCGGCGACGCCCGGCTCGGTCAGGATGTCGTCGGCGGAGCGGGGTTCCATGGCGAGCATCAATTCCACCGCGTCGGTATTGCCGCGCAACAGTTCCAGCACCATATCGAAGGGTGCGATGGCGTCGAGCAGATGCCGCAGCTGGCCGTCGGTCGCGTATTCGCCCGCGCTGCGCGCGTGTTCGGCGGCGGCCACCAGATCGGCGTCGGCCAGTGCGACGCGGAACAGCAGATAGTGTGCGAGCGCGCTGAATTCGGTGAGCCGGGCGTCGGTGGCAATCCGAAGCATCCGTCCCGCATGACGTTTCAGCTCGTCGGCGCGCAGGAAGCCGCCATTGGCGAAGGCGGCGAAGGCCTGTGCGTTCAGTACCGCGCAGAGCAGATCCGGATCGGGCAGCGGTGCGGCCAGGGCACTGGCCGCGCGGGCGGCGGCGGCCGCGGCGTCCCGATCATCGAGCGCGCGATCGAAAACCGTGGTGATGTGCACTCGAATACGCGTGGTGACCGGTAGTTCCGCATCCTCGAGCGCCAGTCGCAGCGGTTCGCGAATGCGCGGATCCGGGGTGTGCCAATCGTCGACGGACCAGATCAGCGGGGTCGGCCAGCAGGTGGCGGCGCGCGCCAACAGCTCTGCGCCGCCGAGGGTTTCGGCGAGTTCGAGCGCCTGCTCGCGCGCGGCGCGGGCCTCCACGTGCTGACCGTCGTAGGCCAGCGCGGTGACGAGTTCGCAGCGGGCCTCCAGCACGGCGACGCGGTCCTCCCGGGTCGCCTCCGGTAGCGCGTGCCCGGCCAATTCATGCAGTGCCAGCACCGATCGCCAGCGGCTCACCGCATCGGCGCGCATCCGCCGCTCGACGCAGCGCCGCGCCGCCGCGCGCACGAATTCGAGTGCCCGAACAGCGGTTTCGGCATTCGCGCCGAGGGCGGCGTGATGGGCGAGGGCGTCGATATCGGTGCCGGGCAGCGCGGTGTCCCCCGCCGTCGCCGGGGTGCGGGCGGTGAACTCGGGCAGCGGCGCTATCGCGCCCAGCGATACCGCGGCGGAGTGCGCGAGCGCGTCCATGGGCGCGGGAGTCCCCGTCGCGGCGCCGCCCGGCAGTCTGGTGCACAGCAATTCGAATGCGGCCCAGTGCATTCGGGAGCGGCGCAGCACCGGGATGTCGTAGTAGACGGTTTCCCGGACCAGCGCGTGATCGAAGGCGATGCGGCCGCTGCGCTCGGTGCGCAGCAGGCGAGCGGCCTCGGCGGTGGCGATCAGATCGATGAGGGTGTCCGGGGTGTGCGCCGCGGAGGCGGCGAGGGTGGTGACGTCGTTGTGCTCACCCCAGACCGACATATGCCGGAGCAGTTCGGAGACCTGATCGGGCAGCTGCGCGATGCGGCGGCCGAGCAGATCCCGCACGCTGTCCGGTAGGGCGTCGGTGCTGCCCTGTCCGGCAACGAGTTTGGCGAGTTCGCGGACGAAGAGCGGATTGCCGCCGGTGCGGCGGCGCAGCAGTTCCACGGTGCGATCGTCGAGGGTGGTGAGTCCGGCGGCGGCCGCGGCGCTGCGGGTGCCCGCCAGATCCAGGCCGTCGAGTTCGATGCGCTCGGCGGTGAAAAGCGCCAGGGCAGCGGCGGTATCGCGCACGCCCGGTCCAGCTTCGGTGCCGCGCAGGGTGGCGACGATCAGGATGGGGCGATCGCGCAGCCAGTTCACCACCTGCCGCAGCACCTGCAGGGTGGCGGCGTCCGCACCGTGCACATCCTCCAGCACGATGGCGACGGGTCCGCCCGCCGAGCGTTCCCGGCAGGATCGCACCACCCGCCGGGCGAGGGTGAAAGCGTCTGCGGCGGTATAGGTTTCCGGATCGGCGGCGTCGAGTCCGGTGAGCACTTCGGCCCAGGCCCAGGCGGGCGGCGCGCCCTCCACCTCCGGGCAGCGCCCGAATACGGTGGTCCAGGACTGTTCGGCCAGCCGGGCGACGAGGGTGGCGGCGAGGGTGGTCTTGCCCGCACCGGCTTCGCCCGAGAGCCAGACCAGGCGCACCTGTCCGGTGGCGGCGGTGGCGGCGGCGTCCAGCAGGCCGGTGCGCTGTTCGCGGTAACCGCTGTCCAGCAAGGGATCCGGCGGGTGCGCCGGTTCCGGTTCGGGCGGTCGGATGATCACCGGCGGTGTGCTGGGTTCGCTGTCCACCGAATGCGTGAGGATGGCGGTTTCCAGGTCCCGCAGTCCGGGTCCGGGATCCACGCCGAATTCCAGGGTGAGGAATTCACGGCACTGCCGCACGGTGGCGAGCGCGTCCAGGGACTGTCCCAGTCGGTACTGCGCCAGTGCCAGCAGCCGCGCGCATTCCTCGCGTCCGGGATGTTCGGCGAAGACCGGTCGCAGCGCCAGCACCACCTCGGCGGGCCGATTCATCTCCAGCGCGGCCTGGGCGCGCAGTTCGGCCGCGGTGAGCCGCAGCGCGCCGAGCCGGGCGGTTTCCTGTACCGCCCAGGACATTCCGGCGAACGATTCGAAGGCGCTGCCGTGCCAGCAGGCCAGTGCGGCGTCCAGCACCCGCACCTGTTCCAGCGGATCGGGGCGCAGCGCCGGATCGCGCATGGCCGATTCGTGCCCGTGCAGCAGCTGCTCGAAATGCCAGGAGTCGACCTGTTCGGGTTCGAGATTCAGCGCGTACCCGTGTGATTCGGAGACGATGACGCGGGACTGCGCCCGGCGCGGCCGGTCGGGTTCGAAGACCCGGCGCAGGTTGTGAATGTAGACCTGCAGCGCGGCAACGGCTTTGGCGGGCGGGTCACCGCTCCAGAGGTCGTCGATGAGCCGGTCGGTCGGGACCACCCGGCCGCCCGCGGCCACCAGCCGCCCCAGCACCGCGCACTGCATCGGCGCTCCGGGCGGTACCCGCTGACCTTCGATACTGATGTGCAGCGGACCCAGCACACCGATCCGCGTGACCGCCATCGCGCCGAAACACCCCCGATACCCACTTCACTAACAAACCAAACAGGATCATCAATATGGCAGAAATTCTGCGACAGTACCCAGTCTTGTTATCCCTCTTAACCCAATACGAAGTGAACCGCAAGAGGTGTACCGCACACTGCTCAGAGTGTTAGACCCCTCCCGGCCCCCGCCCGCCGATCTCGCAGTGCTGCACGCACTTACGCATCCGGCGTGCCTGCACGACGGCGCCTTCGACGTAGTGGCCGCGAACAGCGCCTTCCGCCAACTGTTTCCGGGTACCGGCCCCGGCGCCAATCTTTTGACCGCCATCATGCTGGAGCCTATGGCACGGTACCGACTCGGCGACTGGGAAGCCGAGGCGCAGATCATGATCTCGGCCTTCCGCGGCAGCGGACCCGAACTGGTGGCACCCGAACGCCGGGACGAGATCCTGAACCTGTGCCGGCGCGCGCCCGAATGGGATCGCCTGTGGCACAACGAGGCCGACCCGGACCCGCAGATCGAGCGGACCATGCTCATGCGCGAATCCGCCACCCGCGAGGAGCGGCGCATGTACGTGCAGACTTTCCAGTTCCAGGCGCCGCGGCGACCCTGGTGGTTGCTGACGGTGGTGCCCGCCGAATAGGGCTCACGCCCGCGCCGGGCTCACACCCTCACGCCTGCGCCGCGGGCTCCTCGAACCAGCCGTCCTCGGGCTCGGCGAAGCCGTGGTACATGAGCGGTATGCGGCGATCCACGCCGAAATGCCGGTACACCGCGAGCATGGCGGTGCGTACCGCCTGATCGTGGAAGTCGTCGACGCGGCGCGCGCCCAGGGCGTGTTCGGGCAGCAGCGCGAGGCGGGTGAGTTCGGCCGGATCGTCGAGGTCCAGTCCGATCGGCGCCGGATCGGCGATGAAGTGATCGTGCAGGACCGCGCGCACCCGGGCCGGATCGTGAATCCCGGGCCGGAAGGCCAGGAATCGGGTGCGGACCGCCGGGGTGCAGTGCACCTGCAGCCAGTCCACCAGCGTGGCGTTGGGGCGGGGTATGCGGCCGGTCAGCGGCGTCTGCTCCAGCAGGTGCAGCATGGCCGCGCCGGGGACGCGTGGTTCGGGAACCAGGAAGAGCGTGAGCGCGGGAGCGCCGGACACCTTGTCGGCGAGATACACCTTGGTGGCCATGGGGTCGGGCATGCGCTTCTCCTTCGAGAAAGAGGGGCCGCATAACGCGACCCCGCGCCCGGTTGCTGACTATTCATCCGAGATCCTGCCGGCCGCCGAGTCACCCGACTCGGACTGATCTCCTCGGCGACCGACCAGTGCAACACTCGGAATTATAGTCGCGGAACTAAGCGTCGATCAGCCTGTTACGGGCAGGCTGGGCGCTGAGCTGTCTTTCTATGGTGGCCCGGACAGTCGGCCACTCCTCGTCCAGGATCGAGTAGAAGGCGGTGCTGCGCACCTCCCCGTCCAGCCCGCGCGAATGCGCGCGCCGGACCCCGTCGCTGGTGGCCCCGAGTCGCTCGATCGCCAAGCGGGAGCGGGTATTCCGAACATCGGCCCGCATGCTGATGCGGCGCACCCGCCAGGTCTCGAAGGCGTGCTGCAACAGCAGCAGCTTGGATTCCAGGTTGATACCCGCCCCGCGAGCGTCCGGGGCGAGCCAGGTATTGCCGATCTCGGCGGCGTCGGGCACCGCCATCAAGGGGTCGCCGGGCGGTAGCCCGTGCACCAGCGGCCACACCATCGGCCCCTGCCAGTAGTCGAATCTGGTGAACCGGGTCGACCCCAGCACCCGTCCACTGGCGACCGCGATGATCGCGAACGCCAGCGAGGTCCCGGCGGCATGCCCGGCCAATGCCTGCGCCACATAATCCAGCGCTTCGTCCACACCGTGTGGGACAGGTGTGAACCCATATGCGTCTCGATTCCCCTGAGCTGCCTCCGCTACACCCGAAGCATGCTGCGGCGCAAGGGGTTCCAGCCGTACCAGACGGCCAGTAAGAGTAAGGGGTACAGGCACGTTCCCTCGATCTTTCGGATACGGTCGGGGCTCGCTTCGGACAGTGCCCAACCGGCCGAGTGCTCCGGAATCGACGAATCAGCCTTGGCGCGCCAGTAGCAGCATCGAACAGTGCGATGAACGATAGCGGAACAAGGGCTCACAACAAGGAAGGCAGCGCGCAAATTTACTTCCCCGATAAGCGTGTCGCGCCCGACGTGTTTCCGAACCCCCCGAAACCCCCAGATCGCCCGGTCACAGCCGCGCTTTCGGGCGGGGTCCGGGTTCGGATATCCGCGGCCTCGGCGCGTCCCAATGCTGGGAACGACGGGCCTCCCGAGCCGGGGACTCGGGAGGCGGCGGGAGAGCGGAACCTCAGTTCGCGGTGGCGTCGCGCAGGTGGAAATCGTTGTCGTCGGGGACGGCCAGCATCTGCTCCATGGTGGCGCGATCGAAGGGGAGCAGGTCGATGCTGCCGCCCTCGGTGAAATACCAGGAATTGCAGCCGGTGTTCCAGACTGTCGGGGTCAGCGCTTCGGTTACTTCTTGTTCGAAGCGGGCGGTGGCGGCCTCGGTGACCTCGACGGTGTCGAATTCGCCTGTGCGCCAACGGTGGATCCACGCGGTGATGTAGCGGGCCGTCACCTCGGCGGCGTGGTGCAGGGGGATGGAGCCGGTGGGCGAATTGGGGCCCAGGACCGTGAAGAGGTTGGGGAAGCCGGGGATGGCGGTCATGCGATAGGCGCGGGGGCCTTTCGCCCAGGCGTCGTCGATCGAGATGCCTTCGCGGCCAACCAGATTCATGGGGCGCATGTAGTTGTGGGCTTTGAAGCCGGTGGCGAAGACGATCATGTCGACCTCGTGGTGACGGCCGTCGGCGGTGCGGATTCCGGCGGGCGTCACGGCCTCGATGCCGTCGGTGATCAGTTCGGCGTTGCGAGCGCGCAGGGCGCGATAGTAGCTGCCGGACAACACCTGTCGCTTGCACAGCGGCTGGTAGTCGGGGGTCAGTTGTTCGCGGAGTTCGGGGTCGCGGACCTGGGCGCGCAGGCTCAGGCGGGCGTACTCCTGGACCGTGCGGCGGCGCCAGCTCGGGCGGGTGACGACATCGGTGAACACTCGCGCGCCGGTCATGCCGACCTGATAGAGAGCCTTGTTGACCTGCGGCAACCGGTCCAGCACCGCGCCGAGCAGCGGCGGTTGCGGCAGGCGCATCGGCGCCCAGATCACCCACTGCGGGCTGCGCACGAAATGGGTGATGCGCTCGGCCTTCGGCTGGAGGGCCGAAACCACCTGCACGCCGGTCGATCCCGTGCCGATGACCGCGATACGGCGGCCATCGGTGGCCACGGAGTCGTCCCAGCGGGCGGTATGCAGTATCTCGCCGGTGAACTCATCCAGACCGGGTAGCTCGGGCATAGCCGGATGATGCAGCACACCGGTGGCGGCGATGACGAAATCGGCCTCGTGGACGGTCCCGTCACCGGTTTCGACCCGCCAGCCCGATCCGGTGAAGGTCGCCGCCGTGACCTCCGCGTTCACCCGCAGATGCGGGCGCAGCCCGTATTCCTCGAAGACATCGGCGAGATACCGCTGAATCTCCGGGCCGGGCGCGAAGATTCGCGACCAGTCGGCCTTGGGCGCGAACCCGAATTGATACAGCTGCGACGGCACATCACAGGTGAGCCCCGGATAGTGGTTCCAATGCCACACCCCACCCACGTCGGATCCCTTCTCCAGGATCACGAAGTCATGGAATCCATTGCGCTGCAAGGTGATGGCACTGGCGATTCCGGAAACCCCGGCGCCGATGATCACAATGCGCGGCTCACGGGACGCACGCACGACTTAACCCAACCTCCTCGTTGGATACCACCAGTATTCGAATACCTACGGTATTGCGAGCCTGGTGGTATGTCAATGTCAGCGCGTGCGCACCATGAATACGCCCCGGTCAGCGCTGCCCGGGCGTTCCGATCCAGGTTTCCAACGCCGCGCGCAGGGCGGGCTCGGCGGCCGCGATCGGCTCATCGATGGCCGCCGCCCAGGCGATATGGGCGTCGGGCCGAATGAGCAGCGCGTCGGCGGGCCGATCATCGAGCTTCGCGGTGCGAATCTTGAGGTGCGGCAGCCATTCCCGGGCGATATCGGCCAGATCCGCGCGATCGGAGAGGATCAGCAGCACCGGCCGGGCCGCGGACAGCAGTTCGGCGACGGTGTGGATGCCGTCATCGGCGTGCAACTCCAGATCGGGTGCGAAAGCACCGGTCAGCGCATGATTGTTCGGATTCGGCAGGGGGTACCGAATATCACTGCCCGCGATGAACGCGCCCATTCGGCGCAGCGGCTGCTCATCGGTGAGCAGTTCCTGGAACACCGCGCGCAACGCCTCCGCCGCCGGATCATGGCCGCGACGCAGCGCCACCTGCGCCTGGGTGTGCAGCATGGTCCGCGCACCCGCGAAATGCCGCTCCTCGTGATAGGTGTCGAGCAGCTGCTCGGACGCGCGCCCGTCGACGACGGCGGCGAGTTTCCACGCCAGGTTGACCGCGTCGAGCATGCCCGCGTTGAGCGCGACCCCGGTGGCGGGGAAAAGGTGCGCGGCATCGCCCGCGAGCAGCACCCGCCCCTCCCGGTAGCGTTCGGCCTGACGCGCCTTGAACGTGAACCGCGACAGCCGATATGTCTGCGCCACAGGCAGATTCGCACCCAGTACGCGCTGGATGCTCTCCTGGAGTTCGGCGACGGTCAGCGGAACGTCATCGTCGTATTCCGCGTCCTCGTCCTCGATCGTGTAGACGGACAGCGAATCCGAGTTCGGCGCCGCCGCCATACCGAACAGCCCGCGCTCGGTGCGCGTGAAACCCGAACGGACGGTGCCGAATCCGGGAACCTCCAGATCACCATTGTCGAGCCGGGTCACCGACTCCGGCACGGTGATCTGCGCCAGGCGGTTCACCTCCGGATAGACCGTGCCGGAGAACGGAATTCCCGCCAGTTCCCGCACTCGGCTGCGCGCCCCGTCGCAGCCGATCAGGTAGCGGGCGTCCAGCCGGTAGGTCCCGTCCGGGCCTTCGACGTCGACGTGCACGCCCTCGGCGTCCTGCTCCACCCCCAGCACCCGATGTCCGCGCCGGATGTCGACGCCGAGTTCATCGACCCATTCGTTCAGTACCCGCTCCAGCTGCTGCTGGGGCAGCGGCAGCGCGTGCATGGGGTTGCCCTCGAGTTGGGTGAGGTCCACATGCACCCCGCCGAACGGGAAGCGCGGGGCCGGAATCGGATCGGTGCAGGCGGCCTGGAAGCGCTCCAGCACACCGCGGTAGCGCAGCAGTTCCAGGATCTGCCCGCCGATCCCGCCCGCCTTGGGGGTGTCCCGGGGCCGGGGCTGCCGCTCCAGCACCAGCGGCCGGATTCCGGCCAGGCGAAGTTCGGCGGCCAGCATGAGTCCGGTCGGACCCGCACCCACGATGATCACGTCGCTCATTACTCAATCTCCCATTCGAGCCGATACCTGCTTCGGCGAAAGACTTTTCGGTATGCCCCGGGTTCGCCGCAACCCGGGGCGGTCGGACCGCTGGTCGGGCGCTATCGCGCGCCGGACCGGCCGTGCCGCGGATAGCCGCCCTTGGGGTTGGCGACCGTGCGCGGCGGCAGCGGGCGAGTCACGAAACGCGACTGGTTGTTCCGGGTGGGGTAGGTGCCGTGTTGCTTGCGCATTCAAACCGCCTCGGGTGTAGTACTGTGTTCGAAGTGATTTGAAACGTAGTACTACGGATGGAGTGGTGTCAAGTGGTTCGTACAAACCCGGAACGCCGGCAGGCCCTGCTGGACGCATCGATCGAGGTCCTGGCCCGAGAAGGGGCCCGCGGCCTGACCTTCCGCGCGGTCGACAAGGAGGCCGGGGTGCCCGCGGGCACCGCCTCGAACTATTTCCCGAACCGCGATGAACTCTTCGTCCAGGTCGGCCACCGCTACTACGAGCGCCTGGTCCCCTCCGAGGACACCATGGCCAAACTGCACGGCCTGCGCTCCCGCGAAACCGTCACCGAACTCATGACCGAGGTCGTCAACCGCGTCTACCAGTTCCGCACCGGCTACCTGGCCATCCTCGAACTCCGCCTGGAAGCCACCCGCCGCCCCGAACTGCAAACCCTGCTCACCGAACGCGTCCGAGCCGACCTCGACTTCAATATCCGCAACCACCTCGACTACGGCATGCCCGGCGACGAGAAAACCCCCGTAATCCTCTACCTCGCCCTCAACTGGCTCATCCTCGAACGCCTCACCCTCCCCGGCATCTTCGACGAAAAACAAGCCGCCGACCTCGTCCACACCCTCGTCGAACGAGCCATCCTCACCCCCGAAACCAACTGAGCCCCACCCGATTCGGATGGGGCCCAGCGGCCGGTTCGCGAAAACCTATACGTTGAAGCGGAATTCGACGACGTCGCCGTCGGCCATGACGTATTCCTTGCCTTCCATGCGGACCTTGCCCGCGGCCTTGGCGGCGGCCATGGAGCCCGCGGCGACCAGGTCGGTGTAGGCGACGATTTCGGCCTTGATGAAGCCGCGTTCGAAGTCGGTGTGGATGACGCCCGCGGCCTTGGGGGCGGTGTCGCCCTGGTGGATGGTCCAGGCTCGGGATTCCTTGGGGCCTGCGGTGAGGTAGGTCTGGAGGCCGAGGGTGTGGAAGCCGGCGCGGGCCAGGGCGTGCAGGCCGGGCTCGGACTGGCCGATGGATTCGAGGAGTTCCAGGGCCGATTCGTCGTCGAGTTCGATGAGTTCGGATTCGATCTTGGCGTCCAGGAAGACGGCGTCGGCGGGGGCGACGGCGGCCTTGAGTTCGGCCTTCTTGGCCTCATCGGTGAGGACGGCCTCATCGGCGTTGAAGACGTAGAGGAACGGCTTGATGGTGAGCAGCGAAAGTTCCTTCAGCAGCTCGACATCAAGTTCCTTCTGGGCGGCGAACAGGGTGCGGCCCGCGTTCAGGATCTCCTGCGCCTGCTTGGCGGCATCGGCGACCGGCTTGCGGTCCTTCTTGATGCGCGCTTCCTTGTCGAGGCGCACGACCGCCTTCTCCAGGGTCTGCATATCCGCGAGGATGAGCTCGGTCTCGATGACCTCGATATCGGCGAGCGGATCGACCTTGCCGTCGACGTGCACCACATCGCTGTCGGCGAAGACGCGCACAACCTGGCAGATGGCGTCGGCCTCACGGATATTGGCGAGGAACTTATTGCCCAGGCCCTCGCCCTCGGAGGCGCCCTTCACGATGCCCGCGATATCGACGAAGGTCACCACGGCGGGGAGTTGGCGCTCGGAGCCGAAGATTTCGGCGAGCTTGGCCAGCCTCGGGTCCGGCAACGGCACGACACCGGTGTTCGGCTCGATGGTGGCGAACGGGTAGTTCGCTGCCAGGACGTCGTTGCGGGTCAGCGCGTTGAAGAGCGTCGACTTTCCGACGTTGGGCAGGCCGACGATTCCGAGGGTGAGACTCACGAGAACGAGAGTTTACCTGCGCAGTTCCGACCGAACGGACCCGGGCGGGCGCGGAGGCCGCGCGGTCAGCGCAGCGCAGCGGCGACGACCGCCGCCAGGGCGGTGTATCCGGCGTCGTTGGGGTGCAGATGGTCACCGCTGTCGAACGCGGGCGCGAGGCGATCATGATCGGCCGGATCGGCCAGTGCGATGGCCGAATCCGCGACGGCGTCGTATTCACCAGAGGTGAGGATCCAGGTGTTGACCGCTTTCCGGACGCGGTCGTGGTCGGCGTAGCGAGCACGATCACCGCCGCCGAACGCGGAACCGCCCGCGGGCAGGATGGTCGCGCCGATCACCCGCAGGCCCGCGTCCCGCGCCTGCTCGATGAGCGTGCGGTGCGCGGCGATCAATTGTTCGGCGGTGGCCCCCTGCACCGGTGCGCCCAGCGCCATGCTCGCGCCGTCGAGCCAGATGTCGTTGATGCCCTCGAGAATCACCACGGTGCCGATGCCGGGCTGGTCGAGCACATCGCGGCGGAAGCGGGACAGCCCGCTGTCCCCCAGCCAGCGCGAATCGGCCGTCAGGCAGTTACCGCCGATGCCGAGATTCAGTACCGGGCGCGATTCACCCTGTGCGGCAAAACCTTCGGCCAACTGATCCGGATAACTGCGGTGCGCGTCGTAGGTGGAGCCGACGCCTTCGGTGAACGAATCGCCGAACAAAGCAATGCCCGATCGGCTCGGCCACGCCTGCTCGATCTCCAGGGCGGAGAGGTAATACCAGGACGAGGAATTCACGGTGAAGGCATTGCCGGAGGCGTCCGCCCGGTGGTCGTCCCAGGCGAGGTACGAATTGTTCTGGGCCTGAGCGTGAAACGTCGCCGGACCGGTGGCGTCGGCGAAGTACAGGGTCACCGTGAGCGTTTCCAGCGCCCGCACCGGCATATCGATCGAATCGGTGACCGCGTCCGCGCCCGGCTCGATTCGAAAGCCCGGAGAACCACCGATCGTCAAGTGCCGCAGGCTGTCCGGGTGTATCGCTGCACCGCCCGCGCTGCGCGCGATGGTCGCCCCGGTCACCGCCAGCGCCCGCGTGCCGAAGCTGTTCGACAACCGCAGCCGCAGCACCGATCCCGCGGTGCTGGTCCGAATCATCTGCCGCACAGTCTGATTCCCGAATCCCACCCCGGACCAGTTGGGCGCGAAACTGTCACCCGGCCGCTGCAGCGCGGTCACCCACACCGGCTGCCACACCGGCGCGGGGGCCGGTGTGGCGGCGGTGACGGCGGCGAGCAGAAGCAGTGCGGTGCAGAGCGCCGCGATGACCCGCGTGGCGGTGATCCGGTTCATCGGCCTCCGGCCGGTAGGTCGTCCATGCCCACCAGCCTCGCACCGAATCGCCGAAATCTCGTGGCATATCAGGCGCGCGGGTCGCGGCCCAGGTAACCGAGCAGCTCATCGGTGACGGGAGTGGCGCTCGCGGAATCGGATTCGATGACCGCCGCGTACGCGCCCCACTGCCGCAGCGGCTCCACCAGTCCGCGCGAGGCGGTGAGCAGATGGCCGGACAGCTCCTCGGTCAGCGGCGAGGGCTGACCGGTGGCGATGGCGATATCCCAGGCGTGCACGGCGGCGTCGAGGGCGCACATGACGGCCGCGACCGGGGTGGGGAGTTCGCCGTGCGGCAGCGGGGTGGGGACGGTTTCGGCATCGTCCGCGACGGTGGCCCAGGCGGCGGCGGTCTCCTCGACCGCGGCGGCGACCAGTGCGGCCGGGGTGCCGTCGACGGTGCCGGACGGATCGAAGGGGTCGTAGGCCGGGCCGTCGCCGATGCCCAGGAACTTGGCGTAGGCCAGCTGATCACCGGCGGCGTGCTGCACGACCTGGGTGACGGTCCATTCCTTGCAGGGGGTGGCGAGCTGCCACTGATCGGCGCCGACACCGGCGACGGCGCTGGTGAGCGCGGTGTAGGAGGTGGCGAGCACATCGCGCCAGACGGGGGCGAGGATGGCGGCGGGGGTGTTGGCGGTCTGCGAGTCGTTGCTCATTGTTCTTGCCTCTCAGGTCGTTTCGATCCGTTGAGATAAAGGTATGAGCCGATTAGGCTAGATTTCTTCCTAATACTGGGAAGTGATCGAAAGGCGGCAGTGTGACCTCCACCACAACCCGATTGCTGCGCCTGCTCTCCCTGCTGCAAGACCACACCCATACCGGCCGTGAGCTGGCCGAACGCCTCGCCGTCACCGATCGCACGCTGCGCCAGGACATTGCCAGGCTGCGCGAACTCGGCTATCCGGTGCACGCCGAACGCGGTCCGATCGGCGGTTATCGCCTGGGTCAGGGCGCGAATATGCCGCCACTGCTGCTCGATGACGAGGAGGCCGTGGCGGTCGCGGTATCCATGGGACTCACCGAGAACGGCAGTACCGGCGTCGCCGATATCGACGCCACCGTCACCCGAGCCTTGGCCAAGTTGCAGCGCATCATGCCGAAACGCCTGCAGCACAAGGTGAATGCGCTGCGCAGCACCACCGAGGTCGGGCCCGCGGTCACCGGCGGCCGCGAACCCGACGCGCCCGTCCCCGCCGAAACCCTCACCACCATCGCCACCGCGATCCGCGGCACCACCACCCTGCGCGCGGACGGTCACGAATTCGAGCCCTACCGCCTGATCAGCTGGCAGCGCCGCTGGTTCCTGGTCGCCTACAGCCTGGAGAACCACACCTGGCGCGCACTTCCCGTGGCCGATCTGCCCGCGGTGGAACGCACCGGCCGCGCCTTCGCCGCTCGCGCCCTGCCCGAGGAGAATCTGGTGGCGTTCGTACTGCGCGAGGTCGCCTCGACCGGTTGGAAAGTCCATGCCCGGGTGACCGTTCTCGAATCCGCCGACACCGTGATCGCCCGCATCAACCCGACGGTCGGCGTGGTCGAACCCATCGATGACGCCTCCTGCCTGCTCCTCACGGGTGCGGACAAATTGGAGACGATCGCCATCTACCTGAGCATGCTCATGATGGATTTCCGCGTCGACGGCCCGCCCGAACTGGTGACCCACCTGCGCACGCTCGCCCGCCGCTACGCCGCCGCCACCCCACCGCAATTGTGAAGCGGGTCAGCGGCCGCCGAGGCCGGACATGGCTATACCGCGAATGAAGGCGCGCTGGGCCACGGCGTAGATGAGCAGCAGCGGGAGCAGGATCAGCGTGGCCGCGGCCATGAGAAGGGGCCAATTGGTCGTGTATTGGCCCTGGAGCCGGATCAGGCCGAGGGTCACGGTGGCGTATTCATCGCGCTGAATCATGATCAGCGGCCAGAGGAAATCGTTCCAGACGGTGATCCAGGTCAGGACCGCCAGCACCATGACCGCCGGACGGGCGTGCGGAAGCAGAACACGCCAGTAGATCTGCCACGGGGTGCAGCCGTCGAGGGTCGCCGCCTCCTCCAATTCGGTTGGGAGAGTGGCGAAGAACTGACGCATCAGATACGTGCCGAAGGCGCTGCCGAACAGCCCGGGGACGATCATGGCCCAGGGGGTGTCCATCCAGCCGAAGGCGCGCATGAGCAGGAACTGCGGGATCACGGTCACCGTGAGCGGGACCATGAGGGTGGCGAGGTAGGCGAGGAAGAGCGTCTCGCGGCCGGGAAAACGCAAGCGGGCGAAGGCATATCCGGCGAGCGAGCAGAAGAAGACCTGACCGGCGGTGACGCAGGCGGCGTAGACGGTGGTGTTGAGCAGCATGCGGCCGAGCGGGATGGCGTCGAAAACGTCCGTGTAGTTGGACCATTGGGGATGCGCCGGGAGGGCCGAGGGGTCGATGAGTTCGCCCTCGGACTTCAGGGACGCCGACACCGCCCACAGGATGGGGGCGAGGGCGCACCAGGCGACGGCGATCAAAGCCGTGTAGATGAGCAGTGGCCGCAGGATTCGGCGAGCGGGCGTTCCCCTCACAGTTCCGCCTCCGCGCGCCGGGACAGTCGCAGCTGAATCAGCGTGAGTGCCAGCAGGATCGCGAAGATCACCCAGGCCAGCGCGGAGGCGTAGCCGACCTCGTAGAAGCGGAAGGCGTTCTGGAACAGCATGATCCCCAAGACGTAGGTGCCGGTTTCGGGACCGCCATTGCCGCCGGTGAGCGCGTACGCCTGATCGAACGCCTGCACCGAGTTGATGACCGTGATGACGAAGACGAAGGACAGTGCGCCGCGAATCAGCGGAATGGTGATCGATACGAACCGTCGCAGCGGTCCCGCACCGTCGATTTCCGCTGCCTCATAGAGGTTTTCGGGCACACCCTGCATGGCGGCCAGCAGGATGACGGTGGCGAACGGCACGCTCTTCCACACCGTCACCAGGCTGAGCGAGACCAGCGCCCAATCCGGATCGGTCAGCCACGGCACCGGCGAGATGCCGAACCAGCCCAGGAACAGATTGGCGAGGCCGTCATCGCTGGCGAACACGAAACGGAAGACGACGGCCATGGCCACGGTCGAGGCCACCAGCGGCAGGAATGCGATGGTGCGAAAGATGCCTATCCCCCGCAGTTTTCGATTCAGCAGCCCCGCAACGGCCAGGCTCACCAGCACGGTGGGTATCAAGGTCAGCAGCGTGAACACGGCGGTATTGCGCAGCGCGATGAAAAACAGCGGATCATCGGCGAACAACCTGCGATAGTTCTCCACACCCACGAATCGCGGCGGGCTGAACAGATCCCACGAATGGAAACTCAGGTACAGCGAAAACCCCAGCGGGAAAAGCAGAAACACCGCGATCGCGGCCAGATTGGGCGCGACGAACCATGCTCCGGCCCGCGCCCGCCGCCGCGCCAACTTCGACCCGGTCATATCGCCGCCCGCAATACCGCGTCGATATCGGCCGCGGTCCGCCCGCCCAGTGAATCGGCGGTGGCCGCACCGCGCAGCACCCGATTGCAGCCGCGTTCGAGCAGCGATTCGACCTTGCCCCACAGCGGCGTGACCGCCATCTGACGAGAGTTCGCCGGGCCGTCGGTGAAGACCTCGAGATTGCGGATACCGCGATGTGCCGCCGCGAAACCCGGTGCGCGCATGGCGGATTTGAGCACCGGAACGAAGAGCCCGGAGGCAGCGATGAGCGCCTGCCCCTCCGGCCCGGTCGCGAATTTCACGAATTCCCACGCCTGTTCGCGGCGTGGGCTGGCGGCGGCGATGGCCAGACCGGTACTGCCGACATCGGTGATCGCGCCGGGTCCACCGTGCGGGCCGACCGGCAGCACAGTCACATCGAAGTCGAGATCATCGCGCCCGGTGAATTCCGAGTACAGCCAGTGCCCGCCCATGAGCATGGCGGCGCGTCCGCTGCGGAACAGGTCCTGCGCCGAAACCGATTGCCGGTCACCGACACTCGGTGCGACTCGGTGTTTCACGGCCAGATCCGCATAGAACTGGAGTCCTTCGGCGAAACGGGGATCCCCGATGTTGGTGCGTTCCGGGCGCACCGGCGGCGAGAACCACTCCGCGCCATTGTTCATACCGAAGCAGGCCGCCGAGAAGTACGGCACCCACGCGTCGACGAAACCCCACTGGCGGGCCCGCCCGTCCGCATCACGATAGGTGAGAGTCTCTGCGGCGGAGAGGAATTCAGCGAACGACCAGGCATCGGACCAGCGGCCGGGCGGCCGAATCCCGGCCTGTTCGAACAGCTTCCGGTTGTAATAGAGGAACACGCCCGACCACTGCTCCGGCAGCGCGTACTGCCCGCCCTTCCAGACGAACGTATCGCGAAGCGGCGCATACCCATCCGCTTCCAACTCGGCGGCGTACGCCGGATCGCGGTCGAGGAACTCCCGCAGGTCGACCAGCACCCCGCGATCGGCCAAGCCCGCGTAGAGCAGTTCCCACGACATCAGCACATCCGGACATTTCCCGCCCGCGCAGTAGGTGAGCATCTGCTGCAGCGGATCCGGCCCGGACATGATGGTGCGAATCTTGATATCGGGCCGCCGCCGCTGGAATTCCTCGATGATCGCCAGCCGGGACCGCGCCTCCTCCGGGCGCGCCTGGAAGAAGAAGGTCACCGCATCGTCATCGCCCCCGCCGCAGCCACCGGTCGCCGCCGCGAGGGCCGCGGCCGCCGCGCCGCCGAGCAGTGCCCGGCGCGAGAGTGCACCGCCGCGAACCGAACTGCCGCCGGGCATCAGACCCGCACCCCGGCGGGGATTGTCGCGTGCGCCACATCAGGTCCGCCGTTCGCCGCGGATTTCCTACCGTTCGGCGCAGTGGATCCACCGTTCGTCGCAAATCGGTCGTAAGCGCACATCCAAGGCCGAAAGTACGGGCATGAGTAGAACGACCTCCGGGTCACGAGGGTCTCCTCCGGTTGCGGACCCTGTGGCCCAGGTCTCAGATCAGCATGGCAGCATACGGAGAGCAACCTGCGACACGCGGAGAACACGCGGACTCGCGGGAGCCAACGCCGGATTGCGCCACCCCGTCCCCCGGCACCGAGCGGCCGCCGGGTCACCCATACCCATCGGTACGACACCTGTTGAACGGCTGGCGAAAGCCGCATTCCAGGCGTGTCGGTTCCGCTACGTTGTGCTCGAAATCAGTTAGCTTCGCTGTACCGCACGGGAGAGTTGTCGCATGGCGACCATCGAATACCTCCGGACGGACCCCGACCTGCCTCCGGTCGGTGTCGTGGACCGGACGCCTCTTACGCCCGCCAAGAAGGGCATCTTCCTGGCCATCGCCGTTCTCGGCGCCATCGCCTGGACCATCCTCGCGTTCATGCGCGGGGAGGACGTCAACGCGGTCTGGATCGTGGTGGCGGCCGTCTGCACGTATGTGCTGGCGTACCAGTTCTATTCGCGGCTGATCGAATGGAAGATCACCAAACCGCGCGATGACGTCGCCACTCCCGCCGAGGAGCTGGAGAACGGCCGCGACTACATGCCGATGGACCGCCGCGTCCTGTTCGGCCATCACTTCGCCGCCATCGCCGGTGCCGGACCGCTGGTCGGCCCCGTGCTTGCAGCGCAGATGGGCTACCTGCCCGGCACCATCTGGATCATCGTCGGCGTCGTGTTCGCCGGTGCGGTGCAGGACTATCTGGTGCTGTGGGCCTCGGTGAAGCGGCGCGGCCGCAGCCTCGGGCAGATGGCGCGCGATGAACTCGGCGTGGTCGGCGGCGTCGCCGCCATCGTGGCCGTCCTGGTCATCATGATGATCCTGCTCGCCGTGCTCGGCATCGTGGTGGTGAATGCCCTTGCGGCGACACCGAATCCGAAGACCGGCGTACTCGAGGGCGGCAGCCCGTGGGGCGTGTTCTCCATCGCCATGACCATTCCGATCGCACTGTTCATGGGCGTGTACCTGCGCTTCGTGCGACCGGGCAAGGTCGGCGAGATCTCGCTGGTCGGTTTCGCACTGCTGCTGCTGGCCATCATCTCCGGCAACTGGGTGGCCGGATCCGGTTGGGGCCGTGACTTCTTCACGCTCTCCGGCACCAGCATCGCGTGGATGCTGATCATCTACGGTTTCATCGCCTCGGTGCTGCCGGTGTGGCTGCTGCTCGCCCCGCGCGATTACCTGTCCACCTTCATGAAGATCGGCACCATCGGCCTGCTGGCCGTCGGCGTGCTGGTCACCATGCCGGTGCTGCAGGCTCCCGCCATCTCGCAGTTCGCGGGCAACAGCGATGGTCCGTCGTTCGCGGGCAATCTGTTCCCGTTCCTGTTCATCACCATCGCGTGTGGTGCGCTGTCCGGATTCCACGCCCTGGTGTCCTCGGGCACCACGCCCAAGCTGCTGGCCAAGCAGTCGCAGGCGCGCATGATCGGCTACGGCGGCATGCTGATGGAATCGTTCGTGGCGGTCATGGCGATCATCACCGCGAGCATCATCGATCAGCACCTGTACTTCGCCATCAATGCCAGCCCGGCGGTGACCGGCGGCAGTGCGGACAAGGCCGCGGCCTATGTGAACAGCCTTGGGCTGCACGGTGATCCGATCACGCCGGCCCAGCTGAACCAGGCCGCCGCCGATATCGGTGAGAGCAAGATCGTCTCGCGCACCGGTGGCGCGCCGACGCTGGCCATCGGCATGTCCGAGGTGCTGCACAAGCTCTTCGGCGGGTCCGGGCTCAAGGCGTTCTGGTACCACTTCGCGATCATGTTCGAGGCGCTGTTCATCCTCACCACCATCGACGCGGGCACCCGCGTGGCGCGGTTCATGCTCTCGGATTCGCTCGGCAATCTGGGTGGCGCGGCCAAGAAGTTCAAGGATCCGTCCTGGCTGCCCGGGGCGTGGCTGTGCTCGGCGCTGGTCGTCGCGGCGTGGGGTTCGGTGCTGCTCATGGGCGTCACCGATCCGCTGGGCGGCATCAATACCCTCTACCCGCTGTTCGGCATCTCGAATCAGCTGCTGGCCGCGGTGGCGCTGACCGTGGTGCTGGCCATCGTGGTGAAAAAGGGCCTGGTGAAATGGGCCTGGATTCCGGCGGTGCCATTGGTCTGGGATCTCATCGTCACCATGACCGCCTCGTTCCAGAAGATCTTCTCGGGCGATCCGAAGATCGGCTACTGGACGCTGCACAACAACACCGTGACCAAGCGCGACGCCTATCTCGCCGCGCAGGATTCGGGGCAGCTGCCCAAGGGCGTGGCGGACGCCGCGGCCCTGCAGACACAGATCGACAACCTGGACAAGACGATTCGCAATACCTTCATCCAGGGCACGCTGTCGATCGTGTTCGCGGTGCTGGTGCTGATCGTGGCGGCCGTCGGTGTGTGGGTGTGCCTGCGCGCCATTCGCAAGGGCGAGGTGGAGACCACCGAATCGGAGGAGACGCCGTCGAAGATCTTCGGGCCGAGCTCCTTCCTGGCCACCAAGGCGGAGAAGGAAGTCCAGCGGGAATGGGACGACCTGGCCGCCACCGGCAAGGTCAAACCCACCGCGCACGCGCACTGAGTCAAAATTGGTTCCGATGAACGACTCCGCCGCCCCGTCGACCGCAGGACTCCTGCGGTCGACGGGGCGCACGGTTCTACGTGCCCTTCGCGGCGTGATCTGGTGGTTCAACTCGATCCTGGGCGGCAACGACTACCAGCGCTACGTCCAGCACCTGCGGCTCCAGCACCCCGACGCCGAGGTCCCCAGCGAACGCGATTACTGGCGCGACCGCCACGACGCCGCGGCGCGCAACCCCGCCAACCGCTGCTGCTGAGGGCATGTCTCATTCCCGCTGACGCTCGCGTCTGATTTCCGCTAGCGCTCGGTGGCGGCGGCTGCGATTGTGGTTGTTGTGAGTGCGAATGATCTGGACTTCGAACGGTGCTACCGCGCCGTGGCCACCCGCGACGCCCGCTTCGACGGGCAGTTCGTGACCGCGGTGCGCACCACCGGAATCTATTGCCGCCCTTCATGTCCCGCGATCACCCCGAAACCCGCCAATGTCAGCTTCCTGCCGACGGCGGCGGCCGCGCAGCAGTCGGGCTTCCGGGCCTGCCGCCGCTGCCTGCCGGACGCGGCCCCCGGGTCGCCGCTGTGGAATACCCGGGCCGACCTGGCCGCTCGCGCCATGCGATTGATCGCCGACGGGGTGATCGAACGCGGTGGCGTGCCCGCGCTGGCCGACACCCTCGGCTATTCGCAGCGGCAGTTGACCCGGGTGCTCACCAGTGAGCTCGGGGCCGGGCCGCTGGCACTGGCGCGCGCACACCGCGCGCACACCGCCCGGCTGCTCATCCAGACCACCCGGCTGTCCATGTCGGATATCGCGTTCGCGGCGGGTTTCGCGAGCATCCGGCAGTTCAACGACACCGTGCGCGAGGTGTTCGCGGTCAGCCCGACCACCCTGCGCGAAGAGTCCCGCCGCCGCAACGGCGATACCCTGCCCGCCACCAATGGCCTGCTGACACTGCGGCTTCCGTATCGGGAACCGCTGGACAAGCAGTGGCTGGAATGGTTCCTGTCCGCACACGCCGTGCCCGGGCTGGAACTCTGGGAGGACGGGCACTACAGTCGCAGCCTGCGAACTCCGCACGGGCACACCACGGTTCGCATGTCGGTCCAGCCCGGACACGTCCGCGCCTCACTGGCGCTACAGGATATGCGGGATCTCGCGCCGACCGTTGCCCGGCTGCGCCACTTCCTCGATCTGGATGCCGACCCGGTCGGCATCGACGAGGCGCTGGCGACGGGAATGACCGGCGCACTACCGCTTTCGATCGCGCCCGGCGATCGGCCGGAGAGCGTGCTGTCACCCGGCATTCGCGTTCCCGGCTGCCTGGACGGCCCGGAACTGTTGCTGCGCACCATGATCGGGCAGCAGATCTCGGTGGCGGCGGCGAATACGCATACCGCGCGGCTGGTGCAGACGCTCGGCGAATCCATTCCGGGTCCGATTCCATACCTGTTCCCCACCCCCGCGGCCATCGCCGAGCACGGGGCCGAAGTGCTCACCGGGCCGACCCGGCGAATCGAGGCGATCGTGGCGGCGGCGCGCGCGATCGCGGACGGCGAACTGGTACTGCATGCCGGGCGCACGGCCTCCGACCTGCGACGCGATCTGCTGGCCCTGGACGGCGTCGGCCCCTGGACCGCCGATTACGTCACCATGCGACTACTCGCCGACCCGGACGTACTGCTCGCCTCCGATCTGATCGTGCGGCGCGGCGCGACACTGCTCGATATCGATCTCGCCGACACCGCACGCCTGTCCCCCTGGCGCTCCTACCTGACCATGCACCTCTGGAAGCACGCGCTGACCACCCCCGCATCCACCACCGACGGCGCATCCGGCGCCCGGAAAGCGAGTACAGCCCCGTGAACACCCGAATCAACTCCGGCACAGCGGATTTCGCCACCGTCACCACCGCGGCGGGACCGTTCACCGCGCTCGTCGACGCGGAGGGCGCGGTACTGGCCTCCGGCTGGACGGCCGATGCGGAGAACCTGCGCGGGCTCATCCACACCACCCTGCGCCCCGGAGCCCTGCGCGAGCGCACCGAGCTCGGCCGGGTCACCACCGCCATCGAGCGGTACCACGCGGGCGACCTGACCGTCATCGACTCGATCGCGGTCCGCCAGGTCTCCGGCCCCTTCCTCGTACACGCCTGGGAAGTGCTGCGCAAAGTCCCCGCCGGCGAACCGATCACCTACACCGACTTCGCCGCCGCCTCCGGCCGCCCCGCCGCCACCCGCGCCGCGGCCAACGCCTGCGCCCGCAACGCCGCCGCCCTATTCATCCCCTGCCACCGCATATTCCGCACCGACGGCACCCTCGGCGGCTTCCGCTGGGGCCTGCCGATCAAACAGTGGCTCCTCGACCACGAATCCCACTGAATCGCGAACGACACCAACCCCGCACGCGCGAACCGGACCGCCGATCGATCGTCGCGGACGCCCGGACCTTTGATCGGCGGGCAGCTAGGCGGTGAGGGAGGTTTCGAGGTGGGAGCCGGTGCGGCCGCGGATTACATGGAGGCGGCTGGGGATGCGCTGGCGCATTTCGTCTACGTGGCTGACTACGCCTACGACGCGGCCGCCGGAGCGGAGTTCGTCCAGGACGCCCATGACCGCGTCCAGGGTGTCGGCGTCGAGGCTGCCGAAGCCCTCGTCGATGAAGAGGGTGTCCAGGACCAGGCCGCCGGACTCCGCCGCTACCACATCGGCCAGGCCGAGGGCGAGAGCCAGTGAGGCCATGAAGGTTTCGCCGCCGGAGAGGGTTTTGGCGGGGCGGATCGCGCCGGTGTAGTCGTCGCGGATATCCAGGCCGAGGCCGCCGCGGCGGCCGCGCGGGCCTGCCACATCGGTGTGGACGAATTCGTAACGGCCACCGGACATGCGGCGCAGGCGAACCGAACCCGCCACCGCCACTTCTTCCAGGCGGGCGGCAAGGACGTAGGAGCGCAACGACATTCGGCGATTGTTCTCGCCACGGCCCGATACCACTTCGGCCAGGCGGGCGAGTTCTTCGTGGGCGCGCTGGAGCGGGGCGATACGGTCGACCGCGGCCCAGAGCTGGGAACACAGTTCTTCGAGCTGCTCCACGCGGCGAGCCGCCACCGTATGCGCGGAGATGGCGCGTTCCAGGGCCGATTGTGCTTCCGCGACAGCGGATTCCAGGGCTTCGAGATCGCCGGGGACGATATCGGCCGCGGCGCGAATCTCGGGCTCGGCGAGCACCGCCTCGGCGTGTGCGCGGGCGCGGTCGGCGTTGGTCAGCTCGGCCTCGATATCGGCCTGGCGTTGCGCGGTCCGCGACGCCGCCTCGACCGCGCGGGCGTATTCGCCCAGGACGGCATAGTCCGGACCGGTCTCACCCATGACCGGCGGCGCGGTGTCGACCAAACCCGCTTCGTAGGAGAGCTTTTCGACGCGCAGCGCGAGGGCGGCGACCTGCTCGCGAGCCAGGGCAGCAGCAGCGCGCGCCTCGCGCAGAGCGGTGGCACCGGCCACCAGCGCGTCCAAGCGGGCGCGGCGGCGCTCCACGGTGCCGTCCGCTCCGGCGGCGGTGGTCAGGCGCTCGGTGAGTTCGGCGAGCCTGCGATCGGTGGCGATAATGCGTTCCATCGCCGCGCTGCCGCGACTTTCGCAGTCGCGCAACTCTTCCTGCAGTCCGGATTCCTCGGTCCGCAGGCGTTGCAGTTCCACGGTGAGACCGTTCGCCAGCTCGGCGCGGCCCCGAGCTTCGTTCCACCGCGTCTCGGCAGCCGCCAATCCGCTGGCCAGTTCCGCCTTATCGGCGTCACCACCACGTTCGACCAGTACTTCGATCGCGCGCTCCAATTCGGCGACCTGCTGTCCGGCGCGATCACGGGCGGCTTCGGCGGCCCGCTCGGCCTGTAGCGCGGCCTCCTCGGCCTCCTTGGAAACCGCCTGCGCGGCGGGTTGCGCCGGTGCCGGATGCTCCGCCGACCCGCACACCGCGCACGGTTCCGAATCGACCAGTGCCCCGGCCAATTCCGCCGCCATCCCGGCCAGCCGATGCTCGCGCAGGGCGAGCGTATGCTCCCGCGCGTCCAGATGCTTCGTGCGCGCCGACTCGAAAACCGCTGCCGCACGGGTCAGTTCCCCGCGCCGCTGCTCCAATTCCAGTGCCGCCTTCGCGGCGGTGCGCAACCGTTCCCGCTCCGCCTCCAGCACCGGCAGACCCGCCGCCGCATCGGTGGCGTCGCGCAGCCGAACCTCCACCCCCGCAATGGCTTCCGGCAATTTCGCCCGCCGCTCCGTCACCTTCGACAGCTGCCCGGCAAGCTCCTGCTGCTCGCGCCGCAGCCGCGACAGCTCCCCCATCAGCCGCTTGGCCGAATCCGCGTCCGAGCGCACCTCGTCCAGCGCGCCCATCTGCGCACTCCACCGCTGCGCGGCAGCCTCCAGCCCGCGTCCCACAGTCCGCGCCGACGTGCTCTGATCGCGCGCGGAATCCGGCGCGCCCGGGCCATTCGCCGATTCGTTCGGCTGCCGGTCGTTCTCGCCGTGGCCACCGCCCACCCCGGCGGCAGGAAGGACATCGAAGTCAGGGTCCGGTTCCGCATCCGCACCACCACGATGATCGGGCGTATGCCATGAGTCACCGTCGCGATCGGACACGGCGACCCCGAGCGGCCCGATCGACTCGAGATCCAGTGCGAAGTCGCTGCCGGAGAGTTCGGTTGCCGCGAGGTCGGTTGCGGCCCAATGTGTTCCGTCGAGTTCGGCGGATGGGGGTTCCAGCAGGCGGGTGGCGAGGTGCTCGGCGGCGCGGACGGCATCCTTGTCGCGGCGGTTCAGGGTCACCGCGGCGGCGCGGGCCTCCGCGACGGCGGCGTGTGCCGGTTCCACGCGGCGGGCGCGATCGAGTTCGGATTGCAGGGCGTCGCGGTGGGGTGCGGACGCGGCGTGGGTGGCGAGCCGGGTGGTGGCCTCGGCGTGGCGGGCACGCAGGCCGTGCAGGCGGCGCTGCTCTTCGGCGGCGACGCGGGCCCGGTTCGAGATGTGCTGGCGCTGTTCGCGTTCGGCAGTAGTGGCGGTGAGGTCGGTGCGCGCGGATTCGAGCAGGGTGCGGGACCATTCACCGGATTCGAGCAGACCAGCGGTTTCGGTGGCGGGCAGACCGGCGGCGGTGACGACCTGGCCGATGAGGCGGTCGATGGTGGCCTTGCGGGTGTCCAGGTCGGTGCTGCCCGCGCGGCGCTTATCGTTCAGCCACTGTTCTGCCGTGCCGAAACGTTCTGTGTCGAAGAGCTTTTCGAGCAGCTTCTCGCGGTCCTCGTTATCGGCGCGCAGGAAGCGGGCGAAATCCCCCTGGGGCAGCAGCACCACCTGGAAGAACTGGTCGGCACTCATGCCGAGCAGCCGCAGAATCTCCTCACCGATATCCGGGATGCGAGACAGATGCTGGCCGCGGCCGTCGAGCCATTCCAGGGTGGCCGACGCGTTCTCCTTGACCCAGCCGCTTTTCGCGCGCGAACTGGGACGCTGGAATTCCGGCGAACGGGTCAGGCGCAGGCGGCGGCCGCCGAGGGTGGCCTCCAATTGCACGCGCGGCGGGGTCTGTTCATCGGCGTGGTCGGAGTGCAGGCGCTTCTCACCGCGCGCACCGGGCACGCTGCCGTAGAGCGCGAAGGCGACCGCGTCCAGGACGGTGGTCTTACCCGCGCCGGTCTGGCCGTGCAGCAGGAACAGGCCATCCGCGCCGAGCTCATCGAAATCCACGACGGCGGTCTCCGCGAACGGACCGAATGCCGTCAGCTCCAAACGATGCAGCCGCACGCGCCGTCCCCTTCCGCCTCCACGCACCATCCAACAACCCGACGCCCGCAACCGTCCTCGGGACACGCCGTCGCGGCTCGGAAATTACCGCTCATGCGGTCAACTCGCCTGCGCCACCGTCGGATTCGGGCGGAGTCAGCCCGAACAGTTCGGGATCGCCGTCCAATTCACCTTCCCCGGATAGCCGGGTCCCACCGTCGTCGGCGATCGGCTTACCCTCGG
Source organism: Nocardia sp. NPDC056000 (assembly GCF_042269265.1). Classification (NCBI taxonomy): domain Bacteria; kingdom Bacillati; phylum Actinomycetota; class Actinomycetes; order Mycobacteriales; family Nocardiaceae; genus Nocardia; species Nocardia sp. NPDC056000. Next base: position 157,382 of record NZ_JBHJXS010000010.1, read on the forward strand.
CATCCGATTGCCGCGCGGGCGCACGGGTCGGCCCGTCCTGCTCCCGCACGGCGGCGGCGAGGGCGCGTTCGAGCCAGGTCATCTCGCCCGAGGTCGGTGCGCCACGCACATCGGTGAGGAAGCTCTGCGCGATCTCGGTATCGCGACGGCCGTGCACCCGCTCGCGGTAGTGCAGTTCCGGATTGCCTTCCGGGCGTACCCATTCCACATGCACCGCGTGCGGGAAACGCTCGCGCAGGCGGCGCAACGCGTCGACCGGGCGGGCGTGGTCGGTGAGCGTCGCGGAGACGTAATCCGCCTCGGCGGCCGCGTATTCCGGCGCTTCGAGCAACTCTTCCAGCGTGCCGCTGATCTGGCTGAGCCCGCGCACCACGGGCAGTTCGTGCCGCGTCACCGCCGACAACCCGTCGGCATCGAGGTCGATCACCCACACCGCCTTGCGATGCGAGCGCTCACCGAACGAGTACGGCAGCGGAGAACCGGAGTACCGCACCGACTCGGACAGGATCTGCGGGGAATGCAGATGGCCGAGCGCCACATAGTCGATGCCCTCGAACGCCCCGAGCGGCACCGTCTCCACCCCGCCCACCGAAATGGAGCGCTCGGAACCGGTCGCCTCACCGCCCACCACGAAGGCGTGCGCGAGCACCACCGAGCGGATTCCGGTGCGCTCGGCGAGATCGCCCCGGATCAATCCCATGGCGGCATCCAGAATCTCGGCGTGCGAACGCGCCTGCGGCACGCCCAGTTCCGCGCGCGTGATTTCCGGCTCCAGGTATGGGATTCCGTAGAAAGCCACCTCTCCGTGCAAATCGGACACCATTACCGGCCGCGCCACTTCGGCTATGCCGCAACGCAGATGCAATCCGCCCGCCGCCGCGAAAGTCCCGAGCGCCCCCAGCCGCGTCGGTGAATCGTGATTGCCCGACGTCGCCACAATGACCGCGCCCGCCGCGCGAATCGCCTCGAATCCCCGATTGCACACCGCGATGGCGTCCGCGCTCGGAATGGACCGGTCGTACACATCCCCCGGCAACACCACCACATCCACCCGCTCCGCCGTCACCAACTCGGCAATGGCGCGCAGCGCGCACTCCTGATCGCCCAGCAGATCGACACCGTGAAAGGTGCGGCCGATATGCCAGTCGGAGGTGTGCAGGATTCGCATGCCGCCGACGGTAGGCGATCACCCCGACAGAATCACCGATACCCTCGCGAGCCGCCCGGAACTCGCCGGTGTTATCGCGCGCCGGGCGATATGCGCTTCGGACATATCCGGCGAGTTCTCCGGACTCGCGAAATCCGTTGTCGCGGCTTGTAGCTGCGAATTCCGGATGCGGTGCCGCTCGGAGGTTGCCGGCCTTCGCGACTTTGTCGGTGGGATGGGGCAAACTCGCGTGCCATGACCGCATCGATGCTGTTCGCGTTGTTGTTGGTGTTCATCGCGGGGCTTGCCGTCGGCTGGCTCGGGCATTCCGCGCGGGCGGGGCAGCGGGCGGCCGTGGCGGAGGCGCGGCTGGGTGCCATGCGCGATAACGAGCGGTTGTTGCATCAGTCACTGGGGGCCGCGAGTGAGGATGCGGCGCGGCGGCATTCGCATGCGGTGGGGGCGATGATGGAACCGCTGCGGGAAGCGGTGGGGACGCTCAATCGGCATATCCAGGAAGTCGAGCACAATCGCATCAACGCGTATTCCGGTCTGCGCGAACAGGTCGCGGGAATGCAGCGCACCTCGCATCAACTCTCCACGCAGACCTCGCAATTGGTGGCGGCACTGCGCGCGCCGCAGGTGCGCGGGCGGTGGGGTGAGATCCAGCTGGAGCGGGTGGTCGAACTCGCGGGCATGACCCGGCATTGCGATTTCGACACCCAGGTCACCCGGCGCGCGGGCAGCACGGGCAGCACCGAGGGCGTGGTGCGGCCGGACATGGTGGTGCGGCTCGCGGGTGGCCGGCACATCGTGGTGGACGCCAAGGTCCCGTGCACCGCCTATCTCGAAGCCGCCGCCACCGAGGATCCGCGCGAGCGCGACAACCAACTGGCCCGGCATGCCAAACATCTACGCAATCACGTCGATCAGCTGGCGGCCAAGGAGTACTGGGCGGCCTTCGACCCCTCCCCCGAATTCGTGATCCTCTTCGTACCGGGCGATCCGTTCCTCGATGCCGCGCTGGGCGCTGATCCCGGTCTGCTCGAATACGCCTTCGGCCGCAATGTCGTGCTGTCCACGCCCACCACGCTCATGGCGCTGCTGCGCACGGTGGCTCTGGGCTGGCGGCAGGAGGCCATGTCCCAGGACATGGCGGTGATCCAGCAGTTGGGCCGGGAACTGTATGCCCGGCTCGGCACCACCGGCCGTCATCTGGATCGGCTCGGGGCGCAATTGGGCAAGGCGGTGGATTCGTTCAATTTCACCGTGGCGTCCATGGAGACACGCGTGATGGTGACTGCTCGCAAACTTCATGATCTGGAGATTTCGGACACCCCGGTGGAGGAAATTCAGCGGGTGGAAACCTGGCCGAGGGCGGTGGGTTTCGCCGAAAAGGACTAATACGCTTGACGCGCTCGAGTATCTCCGCATGATGTCGCCTACCTCGCGGAACCGTCACATGCTTTAGTGTGCTTGACGTGGCAGTTACCCAGCGCGAGCGAGCAGAGGTGCCCCCGTCGCACCGTTCGATCCTGCCGACGGTCCCCGGCGTCCCCGCCGGCGCCGCGGTGCTCACTGCCGTGACCTGCACCTTCATCGGATTCCTGATCGACACCATGGGTGGCGATGAGCTGACGGGCACCTTCGCCTCGCTGTATGTGATCGGCTGCGTACTGGCCGCGCTCATCGTGCGATACCGCGGACTCTTCACCACGATGGTGGTGCCGCCGCTACTGCTCTTCCTAGCCGTCCCGCTGGCGTATCAGCAGATGCTCGGCAACTCGGCGGGCGGATTCAAGGTCAAGGAAATCCTGCTGAATCTGGCCATCCCGCTGGTGAATCGGTTCCCCACCATGGCGCTGGCCACCGTGCTGGTGCTGATCATCGGTGCGATCCGGGTGGCCATGCACCGTCGCGAGCAGCAGGGCGATTCGGGTGGCGCGTCATTCAAGCCGCGCGCCCGCACCGCCCGCCCGGCCGGAGCCGCCCGCGCCCAGCGCGCCGGAGCGACCGATACCAAGGAACCCGCCAGACGACGCTTCCGGTCCGGCGCTGACGAGCAGGACGGCGACGCCGCCGAGTCGACCGCGGCCACCCGCCGTCCCGCCGGACGGGTGGCGTCCCGCCCGCCGCGAGTCGGCGCGGACCGCCAGCCCGCCTCCGGTCAGGCCGCCGGTCGGCAGTCGGCCGCGCGCCAGTCCGGCAACGATCGCAAGCGCACCCCGCCCGCCGATCGCAAGCCGAACCCGGACCGCAAACCCACCGGCGACCGCAAGCCCCCGGGCGAGCGGCGCGCCAATCCGGCCGACCGCGCCGAACGCGCGAACCCCGCCGACCGTGCCAACCCGGCCGGAACCGAAGGCCGCCGCCGCCGTGCCCAGACCCCGGAGATGCCGCCGCACCCGCGCCCCAATGTGCGCTACCGCGAACGCGATTCGGGCCGCATCGAACGCTGAGCCGATCGAATTCACGAATACGAAAAATCCCCGCACGCCGCGAGTGATCGCGCGGGCGGGGATTTGCTTTTCGTGGCGAATCAGCTGCGCGCGGTACGCAATTCGCGCGGCAGCGAGAAGACCAGGGTTTCGTTGGCGGTGGTGACCGGCTGCACCTCGCCGTAGCCGTAGGTGGCGAGCATGTCCAGCACACCCTCGACCAGAATCTCCGGCACCGACGCGCCCGAGGTGAGGCCGACCGTGCGCACGCCCTCGAACCAGGACGGATCGATCTCGCGGGCGTAGTCGACCAGATACGAGGCGCGAGCGCCCGCGGTCAGCGCGACCTCGACCAGCCGCACCGAATTGGAGGAGTTGCGCGAGCCGACCACGATCACCAGATCGCAGGCCGGAGCCATGGCCTTCACCGCGGTCTGGCGGTTCGAGGTGGCGTAGCAGATGTCATCGCTCGGCGGATCCTGCAGATTCGGGAACTTGGCCCGCAGCCGGTGCACGGTCTCCATGGTCTCGTCGACCGAGAGCGTGGTCTGCGAGAGCCAGATCACCTTGTTCTCATCGCGCACGGTGATCTTGTCGACCGCGTCCGGGCCGTCCACCAGTTGCACGTGATCGGGCGCTTCACCCGCGGTGCCCTCGACCTCCTCATGCCCTTCGTGCCCGATGAGCAGAATGTCGAAGTCGTCCCGCGCGAACCGCTTGGCCTCCTGGTGCACCTTGGTGACCAGCGGGCAGGTGGCGTCGATGGTGTGCAGGTTCCGCTCGGCGGCGGATTCGTGCACCGCCGGGGACACCCCGTGCGCCGAGAACACCACCAGCGCGCCCTCGGGCACCTCATCGGTCTCGTCGACGAAGATCACACCCCGATCCCGCAGCGTCTCCACCACATGCCGGTTGTGCACGATCTCCTTGCGCACATAGATAGGCGCACCATGCTTTTCGAGCGCCTTCTCCACCGTAACCACCGCGCGGTCGACACCCGCGCAGTAACCACGAGGTTCGGCGAGCAGCACCCGTTTCGGCGCGTCGGCATCCACACCGGCGGACCGCACGATTCCGACATTCAAAGGGATAGCCGAGGACATGCGTCCCAGCCTACTGGGCGCCTATGGCCGCCGCTCCCCGGCTATTACCGGCAACACATTCGCCTCCCCGTCGCCGCACCCCCGGCGTGATGAAGCGAAGCAGAATTGGCTCACAATCACATTCCGTGTCATCTCACCTTTGCATCACACGGCGTTTCGGGCAGGCTAGGACCATGTTCCGACCTCCGTTCCTAGCCCGGGTCGCCGCCGGGGCTGCTGTCTACGCCTTAGAGGAAACTCGCCGGCTACCGACCAGTGCAATCAATTTCCCGATCACCGCGATCAGTCAGATGTTGCAGACGACCATGCATCTGCAGCAGTTCGTGACCAGCCTCGCTCTCAAGGGTGACGCCGTATTCGACCGTTTGGTCAACCAGCCGGAAGAACAGCCGGCGTGGGCCACGTTCGATGAGGACGAGGCATTCGAGCAAACCCCCAGCGCCGCGCCGGAATCGGCACGCAAGAGCAGTTTCGATCTGTTCGAGCCGGTGGATTCGGTCGAGGAGGAGCCGGTCGCGGCGGCCTCCGAACCGATTCTCTCCATCGTCGAACCGGTCGAGATCGCGCCGGAACCGGTTGCGGCCCAGCCCGAACCGGAAATCGCCGATACCGCCGCGGTGGTGGCCGAGCCGGTCGCCGCCGAGCCGGAGACCGTCGAAACCGCCGCTCCCGCAACGGCTTCCAAGGCGTCCACCAATGGCCACAACGGCAGTGCCGCGGTGACCGAGCCCGAGGTGGCCACCCGCTACGACTACACCAATATGACCCTGGCTCAGCTGCGTGCCCGGCTGCGCATGCTCACCGTCGAGGATCTGGCCGCGCTGCTCGATTACGAACAGCACACCCGCGACCGCGCCCCGTTCGTCACCATGCTGACGAATCGGATCGCGACCGTTCAGGCCAAGTGACACGGTTCCCTTAGCGCCGACTGCCCGGGCCGGGTACGCCCGGACGGTCGGCGCTCTGTCATTTCCGGCGCAAGCCTCGCTTCGCCGCACGGATTCCATCGCACGAACGGACTTTCGGCGGGTGTGAGCACCGTACGTCGGTGCCTACTGCCAGAATCGGTGCGGTGACCCCCGACCAACCTGCCCAGGCGGCGCAACCGGCAGCACCGGCCCCTCCGCCGAAGCCGTCCAGTACCGCCGACAATCCGATGCCGGTGCGCACCATCGCCGTCAAGGTGGCGCAGTGGATCGACCGGCTGGGCGCGGTCTGGGTCGAGGGCCAGATCACCCAGATCAATCTGCGGCCCGGCACCCGCACGGCATTCCTGGTGCTGCGCGATACCGCCGCCGATATGTCGCTCTCGGTCACCTGCGATCCGGATCTGCTGCGCAAATCCCCGGTGCCGCTGCAGGAGGGCAGCCGGGTGGTGGTCTACGGCAAGCTGTCGTTCTTCACCGCACGCGGCACGGTGTCCTTGCGCGTCACCGAGATTCGCCCCGTCGGCATCGGCGAACTGCTCGCCCGCATCGAACGGCTCAAGGCGCTGCTGGCGGCCGAGGGACTCTTCGATCCCCGGCTGAAGCGGCCGATTCCGTTCCTGCCCAATAAGATCGGGCTCATCACCGGTCGCGCCAGCGCCGCCGAACACGATGTGGTGACGGTGGCGACGCAGCGCTGGCCCGCCGTGCGCTTCGATATTCGCAATACCGCCGTACAGGGCGCGACCGCCGTCCCGCAGATGCTGGAGGCGCTCGCCGCGCTGGACGCCGATCCGGAGATCGATGTGATCGTACTGGCGCGCGGTGGCGGCAGTGTCGAGGATCTGCTGCCGTTCTCGGATGAAACGCTGTGCCGCGCAATAGTTTCCGCGACCACGCCGATCGTCAGCGCAATCGGCCACGAGCCGGACAACCCGCTCAGCGACTATGTCGCGGATCTGCGCGCGGCCACCCCCACCGATGCCGCCAAGCGCATCGTCCCCGACGCCGCCGCCGAGGCCGCGCTGCTGCGTGAACTACAGGCCCGCGCCGCCGCCGCGCTGCGCGGCTGGGTCGATCGCGAATCCCGTGCGCTGCAACAGCTTCGCTCGCGCCCGGTGCTCGCCGAACCGCTGCGACTACTCGATCAGCGGCATGACGAGGTGGAGCGGTTCCGCACCGCCACCCGCCGTGCCATCAACCAGAGCCTGAGCACCGAATCCACCGCCACCCGGCATCTGCGGGAGAAGCTCTCGGCGCTCGGCCCCGCCGCCACGCTCGCGCGCGGGTACGCGGTGGTGCAGAAGGTGCTCGGCAAGGAACGCGAAGTGGTGCGGTCCATCGAGGACGCGCCCGCGGGCAGTCAGCTCCGCATCCGAGTGGCGGACGGCGCGCTGACCGCCGCCGCCCTCGGCTCCCAATCCCTCGGCCCGCGAAAGGAATCCACCGAAAAATGACGGACACCGACCTCACCGAGATCGCCGGTTTCGGCTATGAACGCGCCCGTGACGAACTCGTCAACGTGGTGAAGATGCTCGAACAGGGCGGCCTGGATCTGGATGATTCGCTCACGCTGTGGGAGCGCGGCGAGGCCCTCGCCAATCGCTGCGAGGAACACCTCGCCGGAGCGCGCAAGCGCGTGGAAGACGCACTGGCGCACCGGTCCCAGGAGAGCTGAGCCGCCTACTTCGGCAGCGGCTGGGCGCTGGTGACCGCGGTGGCCAAGGTGGTGAAGGCTCCGTTGTTGCCCGCGCCCTTGATCAGTACGCGGGTGTCGCCGTAGTCGGCGATCCAGGCGGGTTCGGTGCCGGGTTCGGCGTAGACGACCCATTTGCGATCGCCGATCTGCTGTACGCCGGTGGCGTATCGGGTGCCCGCGACCTTGCGCGCCAAGGCTTCCTCGGTGGCATTGGACTGCGTCACCTGCATATAGCTGCCCTGCGGGGTGATGTAGCCGACCGTGCTGGAGACGCCGGGTTCCCGGTTGCCGGAGTTGGCCTTCCAGTCCGCGGGCAGCACGGGTTCGCGAATGCCGAACGGGAGCTGCTTCGCGTCATCGGTGAATGCGCTGTGCGCGTCGAAGTTCGGGATGTTCCCCGCCTTCGGGCCGCCCGCGGTGAAGCTGCACTGACTGGCGATGCCCGCGATGGCCAGGCAGATCAGGACCAGGGGAAAGAGGGACCAGAACAGGTCTTTCCAGTCGTTCAGGATCCGCGGCTTGGTGTTCGGCACGCCCCCAGTATCCACGGGAGGGGAATGCGACCCACCTCACAGGGCCGCTGCGGCGACCCTTGCACCCGCGCGCCGTCAAGCGGCGCATCCGTAAAGGTCCAGGACCGGTGCGGAAGTGAAACGTCAGTACTTGGTTGGGCCGCGAAAGCGCAATGCGACAATTTACCCAGCAGTTGACAACCAAGGAGGCACCGTAATGACGGCACCCACGCCCGCACCCAGCCGCCGCGAGGCCCCGGACCGCAATCTCGCATTGGAGTTGGTCCGGGTCACCGAGGCCGGCGCAATGGCCGCGGGACGCTGGGTCGGACGCGGTGACAAGGAGGGCGGCGACGGCGCGGCCGTCGACGCCATGCGCCAGCTGGTGTCGACCGTTTCGATGCGCGGCATCGTGGTCATCGGCGAGGGCGAGAAGGACGAAGCGCCCATGCTGTACAACGGCGAACTCGTCGGCAACGGTGAGGGCGCGGAACTCGACTTCGCGGTCGACCCGATCGACGGCACCACGCTGATGTCCAAGGGCTCGCCCGGCGCCATCTCCGTGCTCGCGGTCGCCGAGCGCGGCGCGATGTTCGATCCGTCGGCCGTGTTCTACATGGAGAAGATCGCCGTCGGCCCGGACGCCGCCGATGTCATCGACCTATCGGCCCCAATCGCGGAGAACCTGCGCCGCGTGGCCAAGGCCAAGAACTCCTCGGTCTCGGACCTCACGGTCTGCATCCTGGATCGCCCCCGGCACGCCAAGCATATGAGCGAGGTTCGTGAGGCCGGTGCGCGCATCCGCCTCATCTCCGACGGTGACGTCGCGGGCGCGATCGCCTGTGCCCGTCCCGAATCCGGCGTCGACCTGCTGATCGGCATCGGCGGCACCCCCGAGGGCATCATCGCCGCGGCGGCCATGCGCTGTATGGGCGGTGCGCTGCAGGCCAAGCTGGCCCCGACCGATGACGCCGAGCGCCAGAAGGCCATCGACGCGGGCCACGATCTCGATCGCGTGCTCACCACCGAGGACCTGGTCTCCGGTGAGGACATCTTCTTCAGCGCCACCGGCGTCACCGACGGTGATCTGCTGCGCGGCGTGCGCTACTACGGCGGCGGCGCGTACACCCAGTCCATCGTCATGCGCGCCAAGTCCGGCACCGTGCGCATGGTGGACGCCTACCACCGTCTGACCAAGCTGCGCGAATACGCCTCGGTCGATTTCGTCGGCGACGAGGATGCCACTCCCCCGATGTTCTGAACATCGAATCCGGCACCGGGGCAACGCCTTCGGTGACCGGAGCCGGATCATGACGGCCGCCGTGCGATGGATGCGCGGCGGCCGTCGCCGTATCCGGCGGCGGATCCCGCCGTATTCCGGGTCCGCGTGTGCTGATTGCCTCAGGCGTGGCACCCCCACGCACCCCCGTCCCGGCCTAGGGTCGAATCCATGACCGACGACACCCAGTACCGCATCGAACATGACACGATGGGCGAAGTCCGCGTCCCAGTACAGGCGTTGTGGCGCGCGCAAACCCAGCGTGCGGTGGAGAACTTCCCCATCAGCGGCCGCGGCCTGGAGTGTGCGCAGATCCGCGCGCTCGGCCTGCTGAAAGCCGCCTGCGCCACCGTGAACCGGGACCTGGGCCTGCTCGATCCGATCAAGGCCGACGCGATCGTGGCCGCCGCCACCGAAATCGCCGACGGCAAACATGACGATCAATTCCCCATCGACGTCTTCCAGACCGGTTCGGGCACCAGCTCGAATATGAACGCCAACGAGGTGATCGCGAGCATCGCCGCGCGCGAGGGCGTCACCGTGCACCCCAACGACGATGTGAACATGTCGCAGTCGTCGAACGACACCTTCCCCACCGCAACGCATGTCGCGGCGACCGAGGCCGTGGTGAAGGATCTCGTTCCGGCGCTGGATCATCTGCGGCTGGCACTGCTGGACAAGTCGGTGGAGTGGCGCGATGTGGTGAAGTCCGGTCGCACGCATCTCATGGACGCGGTGCCGATCACCCTGGGTCAGGAGTTCAGCGGATACACCCGGCAGGTGAGCGCGGGGATCGAGCGCCTGCTGACCACGCTGCCCCGGCTGGGCGAGCTGGCCATCGGCGGCACCGCGGTCGGCACCGGGTTGAACGCGCCCGATGGCTTCGGCGCGAAAGTCGTTGTGGAACTGAAGAAGTCGACGGATCTGGACGCGCTGTCCGAGGCCCGCAATCACTTCGAGGCGCAGGCCGCGCGCGACGGTCTGGTGGAGCTGTCCGGCGCGCTGCGCACCGTCGCCATCAGCCTCACCAAGATCGCCAATGATGTGCGCTGGATGGGTTCCGGCCCGCTCACCGGCCTCGCCGAGATTCAGCTGCCGGATTTGCAGCCCGGTTCGTCGATCATGCCCGGCAAGGTGAATCCGGTTCTCCCGGAAGCGGTTACCCAGGTCGCCGCGCAGGTCATCGGCAATGACGCGGCCATCGCCTGGGGCGGCGGCAATGGCGCGTTCGAGCTGAACGTGTACATCCCGGTGATGGCGCGCAATGTGCTGGAGTCGATTCGACTGCTGGCCAATGTTTCTCGCCTGTTCGCCGATAAGTGCATCGTCGGCCTGGTCGCGAACGAGGAGCGGCTGCGCCGCCTCGCGGAGTCCTCCCCCTCCATCGTGACACCGCTGAATTCGGCCATCGGCTACGAGGAAGCCGCCGCCGTGGCGAAGGAAGCGGTCAAGGCGCACAAGACGATTCGCCAGACCGTCATCGATCGCGGTCTGATCGGCGACAACCTGTCCGAGGCGGAACTCGATCGCCGTCTCGATGTGCTGTCCATGGCCAAGGTCGAGGACAAGAAGGACTGACGCTCGTCCGCGGCAAGGAAAACGGACCCGGTGGCGATCGCCACCGGGTCCGTTCATTTGTCACCCGGGCCGTAACTCACCGCCCCGCAAGGATTTCCGGGTAGTTCTTCAGCTCGATATCGTTCTTGGACTTCTCGGTGGACTTCATCATCATGTCGAAGGCCCACGAGGTCAGGAACCAATTGCGCACGCGCAGGCCGAGCGCGGTCTTGGGGGCCAGGAACGGTCCGGCGTTCGCGCCGCCCGCCAGCTTGCTGTAGCGCTTCATCATCTCCTGATAGCGCGGGAAGGCGACGGTGTGATCGCCGTCGGCGGCCGCCAATTCACCGGCCAGCACGTATGCGCCGACCACCGCGAGCCCGGTGCCGAAGCCGGCCATGGTGTTGCCGTAACCGGCGTCGCCGAGCAGTGCGACGCGGCCCTTGACGAAATCCTTCATGGTCACCTTGGCGATGGAGTCCAGGAAGAAGCCCTTCAGACCCGGCAGTTCGGCGAGCATCTTGGGCACCTCCCAGCCGAGCCCGGCGAACTTCTCGGCGAGGATGCGGCGCTGGGCATCGAGATCATCGCGGTCGAAATCCAGCTTGGGCGAAGCGAACAGGTACATCTGCCCGGCCTTGGAACTGCCCAGCGATGCGAGTCGGCCGGGGGTGTTCAGGGCATAGGAGACGGCCCGCTCACGGGGCGCGTCCGGATGCGCTTCCCAGTTCGAGGCCCCCGCGATCGAGTAGTAGTGGCCCTGATGCTTGACGAACTTCTCCTCCGGGCCGAAGGCCAGTTTGCGCACCCGGGAGTGGATGCCGTCCGCGCCGATGACCAGGTCGAAGGTGCGGGCGGGGGCATTGGCGAATTCGACGTGCACGCCGTCGGCGGTGTCCGCCAGGGCGGTAATGGTGTCGTCGAAGAGGTATTCGCACTGGCCTGCGGTGCGCTCGTACATGACCTCGGACAGATCGCCGCGCAGGATCTCGATATCGCCGCCGGTGAAATCGCCTGAGATGAGCGCTTTTTGGTTGCCCGCCTCGTCGACGATGACCATATCGGTCTTACCGGTCTGGCGAGCCTTGACGTCCTCCAGGATGCCCATGCGCTCGAGCACGGTCATATGGGTGTGACCGGTGAAGTCGACGGCCTGGCCGCCCTGCCGCAGAGCCGGGGCCTTCTCCACGACGGTGACCGTGAAGCCGTAGCGATCGAGCCAGTAGGCCAGGGCCGGGCCCGCGATGGAAGCGCCCGAGATGAGAACGGTGGTCTTACGCATGATGTCTATCCTTCGTTAATTGCGTCCGTCGGCCGCTGTTGTTAATTAGCGTATGCTGGACGCAGAAGAACGTCAAGCGACAGTTTTCGGAAGGATGGCGACGATGCCGGCACCGACCTCGTTCGAACTGCTCTGGGGCGCACCCGCGAAACCCAAACGCGGACCGAAACCCTCGCTCACGCTGGAGCGGATCGTCACCGAGGCCATCGCACTCGCCGATACCGAGGGACTCGCGAACCTGTCCATGCAGCGCCTGGCCGAGCGCATCGGCTGCGCGAAGATGGCGCTCTACCGGTACGTGCCGGGCAAAACCGAACTCATCGCGCTCATGATCGACGCCGCCCTCGGCGCACCGCCGGAACCGATTGCGGCCCCGGCGAATTCGGCCGAACCGTGGCGCGACTACCTGCGGCTGTGGACCGAATCCATCGCCGAGCGCTACGACACGCACCCGTGGGCGCTGGAACTGACACCCGGCATCCGGCCCATGGGGCCGAACGAAATGGGCTGGCTCGAAAGCAGTCTCACCGCACTCGACGGCAGCGGTCTCGACGCCGCCGAACGCTTCGACGCCACCGTGCTGTTGATCGGCCACGCCCGCGCCCTGATCCAACAGGTCGGCGGCGGCAACGGTGACGCGGATATGGAAGCGCAACTCGTCAAGGAGATGGGCGCGGTCCTGATGGAGCACGGCGAACGCTTCCCGCACGTGGCCGAGGCGCTCGCCGAACAGGCGGCGCGCCCGGACGAGGACTCCGGCCGGAACAACGCCCTGAGCTTCGGCATCGACCGGATCCTCGACGGGCTCGGCGTGCTGATCGACAGCAGGAAGTAGTCATCGCGCGGTGTGGATCCCGGCCAAAAGCATGCCGGGATGACGGAGCCGGGTGATGACGAAGGGGTGCGAAGTTGGGGGCGGTGGGCCGAAGTTCTATGGCCGCGCGGGACTTCGGCTTAGGCTCGAGTTATGTCGGAGATACCTGAGTTGCAGCAGGATGCGGTCACCACGGTGCGGGAGTTCTTCGCCGCGATGGAGATGAAGGCCGTCACCGAGGCCCTCGAACTGGCCGATCCCGGCATCGTCTGGAAGAACACCTCGCTACCGGATGTGCGCGGGATCGACCGGGTGCGGTGGGTGCTGGACAAGCTCGCCAACCCGCGCTACGGATTCCGCGTGGATATGCATCACATCGCCGCGGACGAGGATGGCGTGGTGCTCACCGAGCGCACCGATTATCTGCGCTTCGGACCGGTGGAGATCGCGTTCTGGGTGTGCGGCACCTTCGAACTGAGCGATGGCCGAATCACGCTGTGGCACGACCACTTCAGCTGGGAGAACTTCCTGCGCGGCACCGTGGCCGGACTGTTCCGGGCCGCGCTCTCCCGCTGAGGTTCCGCACCGAAACGCAAAACCGGCTGCCCCGAATCGGGACAGCCGGCGTATCCACGACGGTGTGGAATCAGGGTCGCAGGTGATCCAGTTCGGCGCGGGCCTTCTCACCGGCTTCGCTGAAGTCGGTGCGGGTGAAGATCTTCCACTGTTCGAGCAGCGGGCCGAAGACCAGCGCGGGCTCGTTCGCGCTGTCGTAGATGCCCGCCTCGGCGAGCACCTCGTCACTGGTCTTGCCGTCGGCGAGCTTGACCACGGGCACGTGGAAGTCGGCGACGCGGTCGGCGATGGCGCGCACGGCCTGATCCGGAACCACGTCGAGGGCGGCCGCGACGATGTTCGCGAAGAACACCGCCTGCAGTTCGTCATCGGCGGCCAGGCGCTCGGCGATGGACGCGACGATCGGATTGTCCGCGGTGGCGGCGGTATTGCGATGCCGCACGGCCGCAGCCAGCTCTTCGAACGCGCAGGTGGCCAGCACATCGATCAGGTGCATGGCGGGACGGCGGAAGCTCTCGGTCATATGCGCCATGCGCAGGCGCTCGAGTCCGATCGGATCGACCGCGCGGGTCACCATGAGGTAGTTGCGGATCAGGATCTCGTGCCGGTTCTCCTCGGCGGTCCAGCGGCCGACCCAGCGCCACCAGGCGCCGGTCCGCAGGTACATGCCGATCTCCCGGTGATAGGAGGGCAGATTGTCGGCAACCAGCACGCTCACCGTGAGGGCGAGCTTGGAGACCTCGCTGAGCTCGGATTGCCCGGGCTCCCAATCGGTTCCGCCGAGGAACTCGAAATTGCGGCCGTCATCCCACGGCACGTAGTCATGGGGCTGCCATTCGGCGGCCGCCGCGATATGGCGGGTGAGGTTCGCCTCCACCTCTGCCGCGAGCCAGTCCAACAGTTCCCGGTCGGCCAATTGCTTCTGCACGGAGACAACCTAGCGGCTGCGGAGCAAACGTGGGGATCTTCGCCTCGCATTCACAATCGCTATCGCCGTCCCGTTGGTATCCGCACAGGAAAACAACGGGTCAGCGCGGTCCGGGGCGGGGAAGGCTCCGGACCGCGCCGTCCACTATCGGCTGGGAACGCTCACTTCTCGGTGACGGTGGTCTTGTTGTCGACCCAGGTGATGGTGCCGCCGGTGAACTCGCTCTGCTTACCGCCGGTGATATCGGTCTCGTCGGAGGTGGGGTAGCCGAGTTTGCCGCTCGGGCCGCCGTTCTCCTCCCACGCCTTGCGAATCTCGCCCCACACCACGTGGATTCCGGTGGCCGGGCTGGAGACGATCGCGCCGCCCGCGAATTCCTGCATCTTGCCGCCGCCGGGGCCCTCCTGCTGTGCGCCGGTGGGCAGGCCGAGCGGGCCTGTCACGCCGCCCATTTCGTTGTACTTGGCCAAGAAGTCACCGGCGACGGTGACCTCCGCGCCATCGCGGGTGGCGATCTTGGTTTCGGTGGCGTGCTCGGTGGTGGTCTCGGCCATGACCGTGGTACTGGTGGTCGCCGTATCGGATTTCGAATCCTTGTTGTCCTTATCGCAGCCCGCGGTGAAGGCGGTGATGACTGCGAGGGCCGCGATGAAACCGGCCGAACGTCGAGCGAAGGTGTGCATTGCATCCTCTCGATAACCCGGGCCAGCCACTCGGCAATCTTTCGGCGAATACACACTTCTCACCGAATCGACCGACGAGCAGGTATTTGACCGGAATATACCCTGCGGATTATGAGATGAAACACACGCCATGAATTTGCCCGACCGAGTCGACGAATCGACTCGGCCGGGCAAGGGTTTTCACGGGTTTCGAGCAGACCGGCAACGCTTACGCGTTGGGGCCGAACTCCTCCAGCATCTCGGTGACCAGCGCCGCGATCGGCGAACGCTCACTGCGGGTCAGGGTGATGTGCGCGAAGAGCGGATGCCCCTTGAGCTTCTCGATCACCGCGGCGACACCGTCGTGTCGCCCGACTCGCAGATTGTCGCGCTGGGCCACATCGTGCGTGAGTACCACCCGCGATCCACTGCCCAATCGGCTCAGCACCGTGAGCAGCACATTGCGTTCGAGGGACTGCGCCTCGTCCACGATCACGAAGGAATCGTGCAGCGACCGCCCGCGAATGTGGGTGAGCGGCAACACCTCCAGCATGCCGCGCGCCTGCACCTCCTCCATCACCTCCGGGCTGGCGAGCCCGTCCAGGGTGTCGAAGACGGCCTGCGCCCACGGCCCCATCTTCTCGCTCTCGGAGCCGGGCAGATAGCCCAGATCCTGGCCGCCGACCGCGTACAGCGGACGGAAGACCACCACCTTGCGATGGGTGCGGCGCTCCAGCACCGCTTCCAGGCCCGCCGTCAGCGCGAGCGCGGACTTGCCGGTTCCGGCGCGGCCGCCCATCGACACGATGCCGATGCTCTCGTCCAGCAGCAGATCCAGGGCGATGCGCTGTTCGGCGGAACGGCCGTGCAGGCCGAACGCCTCCCGGTCACCGCGCACCAGCTGCACCCGCTTATCCGGCGAGACGCGGGCCAGTGCGCTGCCCCGGGCGCTCAGTAGCCGAATACCGGTGTGGCACGGCATATCCCGGGCCTCATCCAGATCGATCACCGAATCGCTGTAGAGCTTGTCGACGATTTCGGAGCCCACCTCCATCTCCACCATGCCGGTCCAGCCGGAGGTGACGACATCCTGTGCGTGATATTCCTCGGCCCGCAGGCCGACCGCGCTCGCCTTGACGCGCATCGGAATGTCCTTGGATACCAGTACGACTCGCTGACCCTCGGCCGCGAAGTTGAGCGCGCAGGCGAGAATCCTGGAATCGTTGCTGTCGGTGCGGAATCCGACGGGCAGCACATTCGGATCGGTGTGGTTCAACTCCACCTGGAGTGTCCCGCCACCGGTTCCGACCGGTATCCGCTGATCAAGCCGACCGTGGGCCAGACGAAGATCGTCCAGCATCCGAAGTGCCTCGCGGGCAAACCAGCCCAGTTCGTGGTGGTGACGTTTTGCCTCGAGTTCACTGATGACCACGAGCGGCAGCACCACGTGATGCTCGCCGAAGCGTGTCAGTGCCCAAGGGTCGGAGAGCAGTACCGACGTATCCACGACGAAGGTTTTCAGTCCTGATTCGGACGACTGCGAGGCGCGAACTCCCGGACCTGTGGTGCGCGTGCCCCGGTTGGAGGCGGCGCTCGGTGTGGGAGCGTTGACGGAGCGTGCATCAGTCACGGTGGGCTCCTTTGCCACTCGCGCGGCACCGCGCAAGCGTTCTCGCTGGGCCGGTCGGGCTCTAGGGTCGTACGACCCGAGGGCCGGGTGCCGGCCCCCTCGCACTGAGTTGCTCAGTCACGATCAGGACCTCCCGTACGAACCACACCTACGCGGCCCGCACAACCGACGCTACATTCGAAATCGCGATCCGGCTTCCCGACTGGCAGGCACATTGGTGAAGAACTCGTTAACGCGCTCCCCCTCTGGGCGTTTCGTCCAATTCATCGAGCAGGATCGGGACGTGACTGTGCTCAGGCACTTTCACCGCCGTCACCAGCGTCAACGGTTCCGCGGCGGCCTCGCGGCGCAAACGCGCCAAAGCGGCCTGCGCCGGGTCCGCGGCGAGTTCAACTCGATACCGTGTCTCGAATTCGGCGCGTCGCGTGTCCGGATCGTCGTGATACCACTTCCGGAGTTCGTTCGAGGGCGTCACCTCCTTCACCCATTCGTCGATCGCCGCCGCCTGTTTGCTGACCCCGCGCGGCCACAGTCGATCCACCAGCACCCGGCGGCCGTCATCGGCCGCGGGCGCGTCGTACACACGCTTGACCCGGTACCTCGGTTGCTGTGCCATCGGTCCATTACAGTCGAGGTCATGGCCGATACACAGGAACTCGAGGCGCTCTCCACCAAGGATTTGCACGACCGGGCCGTGAAGCTGGCGGTTCGCCACGGTGATGTGAAGTTCCTCTGGGAGCTGCTCAAGTCCATCCCCGCCGCCGAGGCCGCCGCGGGCGATCTGGGCGAGAGCGAGGCCGACATCAAGTACGTGCTGCCCATGCTGGACGACTACGTGCACGCGGGCGAAGGCGAGATCGGCGAGGTGCTGCGCCCGATGTACATCGACTACCTGACCAAACGCTCCTAGTCGATAGCTGTGCGGTACCGCCGGAACCGGTACCGCGATGGTGTTCGCGGGCAATCCCTTTCGGCTCTAGAATCCGGACATGACCGCTGAGACCACCCCGGAGCTGGTCGTCTATCGACGCCCGGGCTGCCCCTTCTGCGCTCGCCTGCGCCGGGTGCTCAATCGCAACGGGATCGTCTACAGCGAGATCGATATCTGGGACGATCCGGAGGCCGCGGCATTCGTCCGCAAGGTCGCCGACGGCAATGAGACGGTGCCGACGGTGAAGCTGACAATCGGTGCGCAGGAGCGCTATTGGGTCAATCCGCGACCGCAGTGGCTGCTCACGGTGATCAACACCGACGCCCCCGCGTTGACCGGCGGGCCGAAGAGCTACTGGCCGATCCGCCGCGACGACCTCCCTCGCCCGCGCCCGCCCCAGGCCAACTGACCCTCCGCAAAGCAGAAGGCCCGCAGCGATTTCGATCGCTGCGGGCCCTATTGCCTATGGCTGGGACTCAGCCGAGCAGACGCCAGTCCTCCAGGCCCTCGTAGAGGGGGAACTGCTGGGCCAGCGTGGAAACGCGCTGACGCAGCGAATCCAGATCGGCGGAGCCGGTGAGGGCGGCCGCGATGATCTCGGCGACCTCGGTGAACTCGGTATCGCCGAAGCCGCGGGTGGCCAGCGCCGGGGTGCCGATGCGCAGACCCGAGGTGACCATCGGCGGGCGCGGGTCGAACGGAACGGCGTTGCGGTTCACGGTGATTCCGATTTCGTGCAGCAGATCCTCGCCCTGCTGACCGTCCAGCTGCGAGTTGCGCAGGTCCACCAGGACCAGGTGCACATCGGTACCGCCGGTGAGCACGTTGATGCCCTTGGCGGTGCAGTCGGCGGCGGTCAGGCGCTCGGCCAGGATCTTCGCACCGGACAGGGTGCGCTCCTGGCGCTCCTTGAACTCGGGGGTGCCGGCGATCTTGAACGACACGGCCTTGGCGGCGATGGCGTGCATGAGCGGACCACCCTGCTGACCCGGGAACACCGCCGAGTTCAGCTTCTTGGCGAATTCCTGCTTGGCCAGGATCAGACCGGAGCGGGGACCGCCCAGGGTCTTGTGCACGGTGGAGGACACCACATCGGCGTGCGGCACCGGCGACGGGTGCAGCCCGGCCGCGACCAGACCGGCGAAGTGCGCCATATCGACCCACAGGTACGCGCCGACCTCATCGGCGATCTCGCGGAAGGCCGCGAAATCCAGGTGCCGCGGGTACGCGGACCAACCGGCGACGATCACCTTGGGGCGGGTGTCGCGGGCGATCTTGCGCACCTCGTCCATATCGACGCGGTGGTCTTCCTTGCTGACGCCGTAGGCGTGCACCTCGTACAGCTTGCCCGAGAAGTTCAGGCGCATACCGTGCGTGAGGTGACCGCCGTGCGCGAGATCCAGGCCGAGCAGCTTCTCGCCCGGGTTCATCAGCGCCATCAGCACCGCGGCATTGGCCTGCGCACCCGAATGCGGTTGCACGTTGGCGTAATCCGCGCCGAACAGCTCGGTCACGCGGGCGCGGGCGAGATCCTCGACGATGTCGACGTTCTCGCAGCCGCCGTAGTAGCGGCGGCCCGGGTAGCCCTCGGCGTACTTGTTGGTGAGCACGCTGCCCTGCGCCTGCAGCACCGCGCGCGGCACGAAGTTCTCCGAGGCGATCATCTCGAGGGTGTCGCGCTGGCGGGCGAGCTCGCCGCCCATCGCGGCAGCGACCTCGGGATCGAGCTCAGCGAGGGACTGGGAATTGACAGAGGAGGTCGTCTGCGTCACGGGGCCGAGTGTATTGGCCACGCCCGGAGTGTCGGCCAGGGGGTTCTGTGTGTCTTGATGCTGATTCATCGCAACCTCCGTGCTCGGAGGATTCTCGGGGGTGCCGAAAGTCCTCACGCCCAGCACCCAGGCGCGCGGTGCGGGACTTCGGTGCTTCCCGGTGGTTACATCCACCTCAGAGTGCGCCAGTCGCGGTGGTGTCAGCTTATCTTGCAGCCGACCATGCTTCGGACTCGCACTTCGCGATGCTCACATTCGGCGGATCGCGCCCGGGGTGAGGGGTTCGTCGAGGAGGCGGCGGAAACGCTCCGAGCGATCGGATGAATCGGGGGCCTGATCGAGCCAGCCGCCGAGCAGGCGGTAGCCCTCCACATAGGTGGAGATGTAGGCGCGCCACAGGGGTGAGGACAGGAAGCGCAGGGATTGGCGGGCGCGCTCGGGTGTGACCAGACTCCAGCGCTGCAGGAATTCCGCGACCTCGTCCTCGCCGCGATGCCGGTCGTGCAGCAGTAGCGCGGCATCCTGGCGCACGCCCAGCAGTTTCGCCGAGGCGGTCGAAATGCGTTCCGCGCGTTCACCATCGAAGCGCAGCCCGAGATCGGCGTAGATCTCCTGCGCCCAGCGGCCCCAGCCCGGGCCGACGATGGACTTCAGCGCCAGATCGGCCAGGCCCTCGGCCATCAGGCACTGCGGGGTGTTGACCACGAACAGGGTCTGCTCATCCTGACCCGCGCCCACCAGTCCGGCTTCCTTACGGCAGTGCTCGGTGTGATGACCCGGATACGACTCGTGCGCGATCAGATGCGGCAGCTGCGACAGATGCTGTTTCAGGTCGGAGTTGATGGCCACCCGGGACTGATAGTTGCCCAGGTAGTAATTGAAGCCGGACCACGGCTTATCACCCACCACTTCGTATTCCACGCGTTCGTGATCGGGCAGCGGATAGCGTTCGCGCACCAGCTCGCGCAGCGCGCTGGAGAACGCGTCCACGCATTCGCGCAGCCGTTCGGGCGGAATCTCATCGCCGCGGCGGTGCGCGGTGATGCGGTCGAACAGCGATCCCTCACCCGGCAGCACCTCGTCTAGTTGCCGATGTGCGTCGCGATAGTCGTCCTCGTCACCGGGTGCGATATCGACGTCGAAATACGCGCGCACCTCATCGATGAAGGAGATGTCATCGCCCGCGAATTTGCGCGCGGAGCATTCCAGCGCGCGCAGGTGCGCGTCCAGGAATTCGGTGCGCTCGGGCGCGAGGCCCGCATCCGGCAGATCTTTCAGCAGCGCGGCGGCTTTGTGCGCGAGTGCGCGCGGCTCCGGCTTCGGCGCGTTCTCGCTCTCCCTGCGCAGTGCCGGATCACCCGTGTAGGCGTCGACGAAACCCTCCTCCAGCCGGTCGAAAGCCAGACCGAGACGCAGGTATTCGGTGACCAGTGGATGCGCTGCCATAACAGGCGACTGTATTGGATCGCACGGCTTCCGGTGACGTGGACGCCGACGCGGCTATGGCATATGTCACGCCGGTTACTGGTGAGTAGCAACACCTGGTGTTCACCGCCCTGTTGGACCCGAGCACAATTCGGCTATGCGTGGAGTGGTTACCGGTTCGCCGGACTCGGCGGCGGGACGAACTCCGCGAGACTGTTGTCGCCCGACCCTGGGACGTGGATAAATGGCACGGATGAGCGAGCCGAGTCCCTACGTGGAATTCGACCGGAAGCAGTGGCGCACACTGCGCAAGTCGACTCCCCTGGTGCTCACCGAGGAAGAACTGACCGGCCTGCGCGGCCTGGGCGAGCAGATCGACCTCGAGGAAGTGGCCGAGGTCTACCTGCCGCTGGCGCGGCTCATCCACCTACAGGTCGCCGCCAAGCAGCGATTGTTCGCCGCCACCGCGACCTTCCTCGGCGAAAGTCATCCGGACCGCCAGGTGCCGTACGTGATCGGCGTGGCCGGATCGGTCGCGGTCGGTAAATCGACCACCGCGCGTGTACTCCAGGCGCTGCTGGCCCGCTGGGATCACCATCCCCGGGTGGATCTGGTCACCACCGACGGATTCCTCTATCCGACAGCCGAACTCACCCGGCGCGGCATCATGCACCGCAAGGGTTTCCCGGAGTCCTACGACCGGCGCAAGCTGCTGCGCTTCGTCACCGAGGTGAAATCCGGTGCGCCCGAGGTGTGCGCGCCGGTGTACTCGCATATCGCCTACGACATCGTGCCCGGTGAGTACCACTGCGTACGCCAGCCCGACATCCTCATCGTCGAGGGCCTCAATGTGCTGCAAACCGGTCCGCGACTGATGGTGTCGGATCTGTTCGACTTCTCCGTCTACGTCGACGCCCGCATCGAGGACATCGAGAAGTGGTACGTGCAGCGCTTCCTGTCACTGCGCAAGACCGCCTTCACCGATCCGAACTCCGCGTTCCACCACTACGCGAATTTCAATGATCAGGAAGCCACCAACCAGGCGAAAGAGATCTGGCACAACACCAATCGGCCGAACCTGGTGGAGAACATCCTGCCGACCCGGCCGCGCGCGACGCTGGTGCTGCGCAAGGATTCCGATCACACCATCAACCGGCTGCGGCTCCGCAAGCTCTGAACCTCATAGTCGCCAGGCCGCGTCCAGGCGCGCCGCCACATCGATATCGGTGGCGGCCTGGATATTCGGCTTGCAGATCTCCTCGGCGATATAGCGCGCCACGAAGCGGCGGATCTCATGATCGACGCTGGCCAGAATGCGCAGCAGCTCACCGCGGCGGGACGCGCTGGCCACATTGATGCGCACATTGCTGGGCTGCGGTTCGGCGATTTCGATGAGCACCCGCAGCGGTTCGGCGGTGCGCACGGTGAGATGCAGGTGAATGGTGCCGTCCACGTGGAACGGATAGCGGTCCACCGCCAGGTCGATGAGCAGGTCGACATCCAGCGGGATCACCAGATCGTACGAAATATATTCCTGCGGTTCACGATTCAAACGCGGCTGACCCAGGCGCACGGCGGCGGAGAGTTTCGCGATGCGGCCCGGTCCCACCCCGATCGGGCCGAATTCGAAAGCCTCGCCGGTGAGTTTCTCGAATGCCCCCGAAATGCGTTCCGGTGACGCCGCGTATTCCAGGAACCGGCGGCCGAACTCCTCATAACTGAGGTAGGACTCCACATCCGCCGGGCCACTCTGCCCTTGGTTCAGCTCACTCATGCACTCCGACGGTACGGAGCGACAGCCCCGCGAACCACGGAAGCCATTGCACTGCAACACAACCGTTGACTGGTCGTGTCGCAAGTACACCCGTTGTCACACCTGAGACGGAGCAGTCTGGACGCCGAAGCGGCGGTGCCTAGACGCCGAAGCGGCGGTGCCGGGCCGCGAAATCGCGCAGGGCGCGCAGGAAATCCACCCGCCGGAACTCGGGCCAGTATGCCTCGGTGAACCAGATCTCCGAATAGGCGCTCTGCCACAGCAGGAATCCGGAGAGCCGCTGCTCACCGGAGGTGCGAATGACCAGATCCGGATCCGGCTGACCGGAGGTATAGAGGTGCTGGCCGATGGCGTCCACGGTGATGGACTGCACCAGATCCTCGCCGTGCTCCCCCGCGTCGATCTCCTGGCGGACCAGGGAGCGCACCGCATCGGTGATCTCCTGCCTGCCGCCGTAGCCGATGGCCACATTCACGTGCACGCCGTCGCGGCCCTCGGTGCGTTTGGCGGCCTCCCGCAATCGCCCGGCCACATCCTCGGGCAACTGATCGAGCGCGCCGACGATGCGGACGCTCGAATTCTGTTCCGGCGCGGACAATTCGTCGACCACATCGGTGATCACCTCGAAGAGCGTCTCCAGCTCTTCGCGATCGCGGCGCAGATTCTCGGTCGAGAGCAGATAGACGGTGACCATCTCGATGCCGGACTCACCGCACCAGCCGACCAGTTCGGCGATCTTGAGCGCCCCCACCCGATGCCCGTGACTCACATCGGTGAAGCCGTTCTCGCGTGCCCAGCGTCTATTGCCGTCGCACATCACCGCCACATGCCTGGGATGCTGCCGACCGGCCAGTTGCTTGGACAACCTGGCTTCGTAAATGCGATAAGGGAGTCCACGCACCTGACTCGCAAGCTTCACGGAGAGGAACAGTACGCCTTCTCGGCAACGGCCGAAGCGACCGGGACAGTGGTGTGAAACGCGCACATAGCCGGATATGTACCGGCCTGCCCGGACCGCGCGACCCGGGCGGGTGCGGGTTCGCCCGATTCGCCCGACCGGCCGGATCGGGAGGGAGTCATCCGACACTTCCGCGACCGATCGCCGCTAACCTACGGTACCGTAGGTTACTCAGGAGGTAACTTCGTGTCCGACACTGTGCAACCATCCGCCCCGGTGGCGGAGGCTTCCGGCGGCACCGACCAGGAGGCCGGGCTGGTGGACAAGACTCTCGACACCGTCCGGGAGGAGCTCGCGCTGATCAAGCCGCGCCTGCGCGGCTGGATTCACGCCTGGGCCGTTGGCGTGGCCGCCATCGCGGTGATCGTGCTGGTGAGCGTGGCCACGACCGTGTCCGCGACCGCGGTGTGGTCGACGGCCGTCTACGGGCTGACCGTGTGCGGCGTCTTCGGCATCAGCGCCACCTACCACCGGGTGAACTGGCGCACCGCTCGCGCTCGCATGTGGATGAAGCGGGCCGATCATTCGATGATCTTCCTTTTCATCGCGGGCTCGTACACCCCGTTCGCACTGCTCGGAGTGCGCGGCAAGGCCGGAACCATCCTGCTGACCGTCGTCTGGATCGGCGCGCTGGCGGGCGTGGCCCTGAAGATGTTGTGGCCCACCGCTCCCCGCTGGGTCGGGGTGCCGCTGTATCTGCTGCTGGGCTGGGCCATCGTGCCGGTCGCGGGGACGCTTATCTCGAATGTGGGCTGGGCTCCGGTCCTGCTGCTGCTCGCGGGCGGGATCGCGTACAGCGTCGGCGGCATTCTCTATGCCGCGCGCTGGCCGGACCCGTGGCCGGAGGTGTTCGGCCATCACGAGTTCTTCCATGCCGCAACGGTGATCGCCGCGCTCTGCCACTACATCGCGGTCTGGCTGGTGCTGCTTCGCTGAGCGGGACACGAGCGGTTACTCGCGGAGCAATTACTCACAAAGGTGCCATCCAGGACGAAAGATCTCTAAAGTCCTGAGCAATAGCCGGACGACACCCTAGGCATGCCACCGCGATGACACCCACCCGAACACCCGACACGGCCGTCGCCTCGGCGACGCCTTTGGCGACGTGATCAGCAGGGTCATCCTGTGGGCGCTGCGCGCGCGATGGGGATTGTCGGCCGTGGTCATGGCGTGCAATCTCAGCGGCCTCGCGGTGATCACCATCGAATTGTGGCTCAGCGGCTTCTTCGGGCGGCTCGGCTCGGATTGGCTGAGCACCTTCGTGCAGGTGTCCATCTATCCGACCATCGGCGCGGCCATCGGCATCGTGCTCGCGGTGCGTGACCGGACGCACTATTTCGGCTGGCTGGATCAGCGGCGCGCACCGACCGAATCCGAGGCGCGGCGGCTGCTGCAACTGCCCATGGGCATTACGGTGCGGGCGCTGGCCATCTGGATTCCGGGCGTGATCATCGCGGCGGCGCTGTTCGCGCACGCCACCGCACCGCGGAATTTCGCGGTGGTGCTGTCCATGTTCACGCTCGGCGCGCTGGAGTCGGCGGCCATCACCTATCTGATCGTGGACCGGCTGATCCGGCCCACCATTCCGGTGGTCGCGGAGGTGCTGGACGATACCGCGCACTGGAGTTCCACCGTGCTGATGCGGGTGCTGGTCACCTTCGCGGTGGTGGGCGCGGTGCCGCTGCTCATGATGATCACCGTGCTGGCCGATCCGACGCCGGAGTACACCGACCGCATTCGCACCGCCATATACCTTGCGGTGGTGGGGCTTTCGGCCGGATCGGTGGCAACGGCGGCCCTATCGCGCGCTGTCGCCACCCCCATGCACACGCTGCGGGACGCCCTGGATCGCATCGCGCGCGGCGAACTCGATGTGCGGGTGCCGATCGGCAGCACCAGCGAGATCGGGCGGCTCGAACATTCGGTGAACGAGCTCGCCGCGAATCTCGCTGAGCGCGAACGCATGTTGACTGTTTTCGGGCGGCACGTCGGCACCGAGGTCGCCGAACGGGCGCTCTCCGGCACCGGTGACACCACCGGCGTCACCGATCTGAACGGCGACACCCGCGTGGTGACAGCGCTTTTCGTCGATGTCACCGGATCCGTGGCCCTGGCAACCGAACTCGCCCCGCACGATTTCGTCACCAAGCTGAACCGGCTGCTGTCCATCGTGGTGGCCGCGACCGAGGAGAACCACGGCCTGGTGAACAAGTTCGAAGGCGATGCGGCCCTGTGCATCTTCGGCGCACCCATCGCCCTGGACGACAACGCCACCCCCGCGCTGCGGGCGGCCCGCCGCATTCGCGATGAGGTGACCGCCGCCGGAGAACTCGATATCGGCATCGGCGTCGCACGCGGCATGGTCTTCGCCGGCGATGTCGGCGCGGACACCCGCCTGGAATTCACCGTGATCGGCGATGCCGTCAACGAGGCGGCCCGCCTCACCACCGAGGCCAAACAAACCCCCCGCCGCATCCTGGCCAGTCAGGCCGTCATCGACGCCGCCGCCGAGTTCGAGCGCAGCAAGTGGGTGCTGCACGACACCCTCCACCTCCGCGGCCGCAAGGAGCCCACTCCAGGGTGGACCGACGTTCCGGTCCGCACGTCAGGCCACCGCAACGGCACCGTCCCGCGGGTCGAGCCGGAGCAGGTCGCACCCCCGGTCGCGACCGCCGACCTGGCAAACGATCACTAGTCATGCACGGCATTCGCGGCATAGTCGGAGCGCTGCGAGAATCTCGAGATAAACACGCCCGGAACTGTAGGTCCGCGCGTATGGCGGGGCAATGGAATATGGGGTTACGGATCGTCCCCACAGGTCGCACATCGGCGAGACCTGGTCCCACGCACCGCAAGGCCTAGGTCGCACCACCGCACCGCACCGCACCGCACCGCACCGCATCGCATCGCATCGCATCGCATCGCATCGCATCGCATCGAGGCCATGGTCACCCGCGGACAATATGGGCCCCGGCCGACCAGCTCGACCCATGGACGGGATGGGTCGGCAGACCACCATGCGCGAGGGGCGTGCCGGATGAGCTGACCAGGGTTTCGTACTACTCGGGGACTACTCGGGTCGGTACCTGTGGGGGATTCGCGGGTGGGGTGCGGAGGATCACGCTGGGAGCATGACCGAAGTCAGTGCTTCGCATCGCTTCCCCACCGCTCCGGAACCCGTACGTGCCCCGCTGCTCTCGCTGGCCTTCCGGGCCATTGTCATCGCGCTGCTGGCCGGGGTCGGTGAGACGGTGCTGCGCGCGGGCATCGCGCTCGCGGATCCGGATACCAATGCGGGCGGACTGGTCTATGGGCTGCTCATTCGCAGCGCCATCTACCTGGCCGTGCTGACCGCCGCCGTCCGCATGGTCGCCGGAGTCGCTTGGGCGCGAATGGCTCTCATCATCGGACTGGGCACGGTCGGGCTGGCGTCACTGGTCGCCGAACCGATCGGCGCGGTGTTCACCGGACACGTGGCGATCGAGTGGACCGCCGGAAACATCGCGATCGGAGTGCTCCGCGCCGTGCACATCGTCGCGGTGCTGGTCGCGGTGCCCGCCATGGTGCGCGCGGGCACTCAACTCCGCCGCCACGCGTAATCGCCCAGCGCACAACGGTTCCCGATCCAGATCCGACATGCGCCACGCGTAGTCGGCTGCCGCACGAAGATTCCCGGACAGACTCGTCGTGCGGTGCGCCATGGCCGGCGAGCAGTGCGTTCGCCGCCCTCAGGCTCGGGGCGTGAGCGCGGCGCGCACCTCCGCCACCGTGGTGACGGGGAGGTCGCAGACCGAGCCGCGGCAGACGTAGGCGGCGGACAGGTCGTTGACCGGCGGGCGATCGGCGAGCAGCGGTTGCGAATCCTGTTCTCCGGAAATGATGACCGAGCCGCCGGGGGCCGCTACGCGGGCGGCGGTGAGCAGGCAGGCGGCCCAGCCGTCCAGGTCCGCGTCACCCGCCGAGACGGCCACCTGGATGGGACCGCGCAGCGCGGCTTCGGCGACCGCGAGCCAATGTCCCGCCGAGCGTGGGGCTTTGGCGAGCAGCACCGCACCGCGCGCCAGGGTCTGGTCGGCGAGTTCGCGGTAGCGGATAGCCTGCTCCGGTGCGCTGAGCGCGGCGGCGGTGAGCAGTGCGTCCGCGAGAACCGAAGTGCCGGAAGGGGTTGCGCCGTCGATCGGATCGCGCGGCCGGGTCACCAGGGTTTCGGCGTCATCGGCGGTGTCGAACCAGCTGCCGGGCGTTTCCGGATCGGCGAAGTGCGTAATGGCCGCATCGAGTACGCGATGCGCCTGTTCCAGCCAATCACCGCTGCTGGTCTGGTGCAGTGTGAGCAATCCCAGTGCGAGCCAGGCGTAATCCTCCAGCACGCCGGGCGCGACCCCGGCGACACCGCCGAGTGAGGCCCGGCAGGGTCGCCCGTCCCGCACGTGCGTATCGAGCAGGAAGCGCGCGCACCGTTCGGCGGCGGCGATCCACACCGGATTCAAATGTGCCGCACCGGCTTCCGCGAGCGCGGTGATCGCCATGCCGTTCCAGGCGGTGACCACCTTGTCATCGCGTTCGGGCTGCGGGCGGCGACCGCGGGCATCGCTCAATATGCCCCGAATGCGTTCG
This sequence comes from Nocardia sp. NPDC056000, assembly GCF_042269265.1. Lineage (NCBI taxonomy): Bacteria > Bacillati > Actinomycetota > Actinomycetes > Mycobacteriales > Nocardiaceae > Nocardia > Nocardia sp. NPDC056000. The sequence continues at coordinate 185,412 of NZ_JBHJXS010000010.1, forward strand.
AAGCGTTCGTAATCCGAGGCGTCGGGATCGGTGTACCGGGTGAGCACCGAAGTCCCGTGCTCGAATGTCCCGGCCGTGGTGACACCGAAAAGCTCTGCGACCCAAGCCCCGTCGATCGCGCCGAGCACCCCGTTCAGCTCCGCCGGAGTCCACACGTAGGTGGCACCCTCGACCCCCGGCTGCCCTTCCTCCAGATGCGTATCCGCGTCCAGCGCGGAAGCGAACCCGCCCTGCTCGGTACCGAGATCCTCCAGCAGGAAGTTCACCGTCTCGCGAGTCACCCTGAGCGCCAACGGTTCCGACGCGTCCGGCTCCGCCAGCGGATCCCGCCAGGGCGCGTCCTGCCCGTCCTGCGCCCGCCGCGCGAGATGCGAGTAGACCCGCAACAGCTGCGCGTTGTCGTACAGCATCTTCTCGAAATGCGGCACCACCCAGGCCGCGTCCACCGAATACCGCGCGAATCCCCCGCGCAACTGGTCATAGATCCCGCCCCGGGCCATGGCCTCGGCGGTGAACGAAACCACCTGCCGCACAGCGTCGTTGCCGGTCCGCTCATAGTCCCGCAGCAGCCCCTCCAACAGCGCCGACGGCGGGAACTTCGGTGCGCCGCCGAACCCCCCGTGCTGGTTATCCACATCCTTCAACACGGTCGTGACCGCGTGATCGAGCAGTTCCGGGCCGATCTGCACCGTGCTGTCCGGCAATCCGGCGGCCTGCTGCCGCAATGCCTCCCCCACCTGCGCCGCCGCCTGATCCACCTCATCCCGCCGATTCACCCAGGTTTCGGTGAGCGCGGTCAGCACCTGCGTGAACGAGGGCATCCCGTGCCGCGGCGTCTTCGGGTAGTACGTCCCGCAGTAGAACGGCTCCCCCTCCGGCGTCAGGAAGCACGTCATCGGCCACCCACCCTGCCCGGTCATGGCAACGGTGGCATTCATGTACACCGCGTCCAGATCGGGCCGCTCCTCCCGATCCACCTTGATACACACGAAATTCGCGTTCATCAGCGCCGCGGTCTCCGCGTCCTCGAACGACTCGTGCGCCATGACATGACACCAATGGCAGCTGGCGTAGCCGATGGAGAGCAGGATGGGCACATCACGGGCGGCGGCCTCCGCGAGCGCATCGGCGTCCCATTCCCGCCAGTCCACCGGATTGCCGGCGTGTTGGCGCAGGTAGGGCGAGGTCGCTCCAGCCAATCGATTCACACCCGTCAACCTTCCTCGGTCGAACTCGCAGACAACACGCTCGGTCGATATGAAGCGTAGTGCGCCCGCAGCGGCCGAGACATCGGCTGTGGCCCTCGGAATGAATAGCGCTCGGGTGGTTGGCGTTTCGGCAAAAGGCGGCGGTCGGTTCGTGATCGCGACTACCGTAGTAGGTAGCTGGACGACATGCCTCGGTGATCGAGCTCGGTTGTTGTCACCTACTCCCGCAGGAGTCCCTGTGCAGACGGCGAAGAACGCGCTATTCGGCACGAGCCGACCCCGCCGGAACCTACGACGCGCGACGGATCTTCGTGACGTCCCGCGCGGACCCGGACGGGTGCCGGTGCTCGGGCACGGTTGGCGACTGTGGCGGGATCCGGTCCAGTTCATGGTGGATCTGGCCGCGGCCGGGAAAATAGCGCGGGTCGATATCGGCAGCCGGGTCGTCTATGTCATCACCGATTTCGAACTGCTGCACCGGGTGCTGGTGGAGAACTCCGACGCCTATGAGCGCGGGCTCCTCTTCGAACGCATCCGCCTCATCTTCGAGGAATCACTGATTGTCGCGGATGGTCAGCAGCACAGGGATCTTCGCCGTCTGGTGCAACCGGCGTTCCATCGACCGGAGCTGGAGGGCCACACGCCGACCGTGCAGCGCAACGCGGACGCACTGGCGAGTTCGTGGCAGTCGGGACAGATCGTCGAAATCCGTTCCGCACTACTGGATTTGGTGATCACCGATCTGCTCGGTTCCATGTTCTCGCATGAACCGGAGCCCGGGGAGCTGCGATTCATCTCGGGTCTGATCGGGGACATAGGCGCGGGCGCGATCGTGGGCAGTGTGCTGCCGAAGCGACTGGCGAGCCTGCCACTGCCGGTGAACCGCAAATTCCTCTCGGCCGGAACACGGCTGCGGGACTACTGCCGGGACCTGCTCGTCGCGCGCCGGACCGGCGGTGAGCGCCGCAATGACCTGCTCGACATCCTGCTGTATGCGCCGGATGGCGCGCACCGCAGTGACAAGCTCCTGGCGGAGCAGGCCGTGACGGTGCTCTTCGGCGGTATCGACGCCTTGACCGCCACGCTGACCTGGTCGCTGTACGAATTGTCCCGGCGCCCCGAGGTGGCGTCGAGATTGCGGAACGAGATCCTCGACGCGGGCGACCTCGACCCTCGAAAACTCGATCAGCTCGAATACCTGAACTGCTTCCTGAACGAAGTCACCCGCATCCATTCGCCACTGCTGCAGACCAGGCGCAGTGTCACCATGGTCGAGCTCGATGGTTTCGAGTTTCCCGCCGGGACCGATATCGGCTACAGCATCGCCGCCATTCACCGCGATCCGCATATCTTCCCCGAACCGCACACCTTCGATCCGGACCGGTGGTCGCCGTCGAGATCCGGACCGAAATGCCGGAGCTTCGTTCCATTCAGCATGGGCAATCAGATGTGTGTCGGCAGAAATTTCGCCTGGGTGGTCTTACAGACGACCCTGCAGAGTCTGCTGTCGCGGTGGGAGTTCGGGCCGGTGGAAACCGGGAAGCTGCCGCGCGCCATGGGTCCGATCCCCGGCATGGGAAGACTTCCGCTCGAGATTCGCCCGGTCCCCTCGGCTACTGCTTGATTCGGGTGACCGTCGTCCCGCGAAGGCCGGATACGCGGCGAATCAGGATGGGCAGCACGACCGCCGCGATGAAGAGGGTGACCGCGACGAGGATGAAGTAGAGCAGCGATCCATTGCGTCCGAAGCGGGGCTGGAACGCGACCTGCTGACCGGTCGCGGCGACGGCGTTGAGGAATGGGGCGTAGGCCTGCACGGTGAATCCGTGGGGCAGCAGATTCATCGCGCTCTCGGCCACATACACCCAGAACAGCAGCACGGCGACGGCCGCGGACGGAGCGCGAATCAGCGACCCCACCGCGATGCCCACCCCGCACGCGGCGAACGCGTAGACCGGGACCGTCCAGAGGAACCGGATACCGGCCGAATCGGTAATGTCAACGGCCCCATAGAGTTCGGGGAACTGATGGGGCAGCGTGACCATCACGACGACGAGCAGCACGAGGGTGGATATCGCCGCGATCGCGCCGTAGTAGATCCACCGGGCCAATGCGACCGTCCACAGCCGGGGGAACAAAAAGGTGCCGAGATCGCCTGTCCTGCCACGTCTTTGGGTGCCGTGAGCATAGGCGGCGGTGACCATCATGACCGATACGGAAAAGGTCATCACCCAGTACACGGAGTTGACGGTGGAGACCGGAGCCACGAACCGCTGTCCGGGCAGCGTCGCGAGTCGTTCTGCGACAGCGGCGATTCCGAACGTCACGGCCAGCGGCAGCACGAAGGTGAGCGGGACGGCGACGGTCCACAGGAATCCGCGGCCGGTGGTGCGGGTCCATTCGGCGGCGACGCCGCGGTAGACGAGGGTGGCCGCACCGGGGCTGCTCATGAGGCCGCGCCCGACGCGAGGCGGCCGGGTACCCCGGCGATGCGCACGTAGGCGTCTTCGAGGCCGGTCTCGCCGGGCTCCAGTGTGCTCATGAGGTGGGCGAAAGGCCGGTCGGCCAGCACACCCCGATTGCCGAGGATGACGATGTGATCGGCATTGCGCTCGACCTCGTCGAGCAGGTGTGAGGCAACCAGGACGCAGGTCCCGGCATCGGCGAGGTCGCGCAGCAGTTCACGGATCCAGCGGATGCCCGCGATATCGAGACCGTTCAATGGTTCGTCGAGCAGCAGGGTCCGGGGCGCACCGAGCAATGCGGCGGCGATGCCGACCCGTTGCAGCATGCCGAGCGAATAGTGCCCGAGCCGGCGGTCGGCGACGCCGACCAGATCGACGATCTCGAGCACCTCGCCGACCCGGCCGACCGGTATGCCGCGGGCACGAGCGATCCAGCGCAGATGCCTGCGCGCGGTGTGGCGCGGGTCGAAAGCCCGGTAGTCCAGGTGCATTCCGAGCGTCGCGGGCGTGGTCCGATGAGCTCGGACCACGGTGTCATCGACGCGGATGGTCCCGGCGGCGGGCGCGATCAGGCCGCAGATGGACCGCAGCAGTGTGGTCTTGCCGGTGCCGTTGAGACCGATCAGGTAGGTGATCGCCCCGTCCGCCACGCTCAGTTCGGGGACTTCGAGGACGGTCACGCCCGGATAGCCCAGGGTGAGGTCACGAATATCGATCACGGTGCTCGCAGCCGGTCAGAAGTCGCAGGACATCGACAGGCCCACGGCCTTGATGCCCTCGCACACGGAGCTGTTGGAGAGCTTCCACACCCCGTCGATACGCTTCCAGACCACCCGCGCGGTGATATCCGGGCGTCCCACCGACCTGGTGCGCAGCATCGCCGTATGCACATTGCCGTCGTGGGTTTCCGGACCGCTGATCTCATTGGATCCGTACGGAGCCCGGAACATGCCGGTGTTGAAGAGGGCGTCGGCGACCGCGACCGCGCCCATACCGCCTTCCATATTGGCCGCCTTGGCCTCATCGGAGACGCCGGGCGTCTCGATCAGGAATACGACCTGATCGTGGAGATCATCAAGGGTGGGAACGTCTTTGGTGAGCAGGAACGCACCGGGTGCGGCGGAGGCGACGGGGGCACTGACAATCGAGGCGCCGGTCGTGACGGCGGCGACCGTCATGATCGACGCCACGGCACCGGCGACAATATTCAAGGACTTCATCTCTTCATCCTTTTGATCGGCTTGGTGGCTTCCTCAGGGTTTGCGGCCGATGGCGCCGAGTATGACCATCCGTGTCTCCGGCAGGTCGGGGCGGAGCCACTGCTGTACCGGCACCACACCGGGTTCGAACAATTCGAAGCCGGCCAGGTACGACTCCGTCTCGGCCGTGGACCGGAAGGTGACCTGGGCCGAGGTGTTGGCGGTGCCGGTGAGCACCTGGAGTATCTCCGGGGACGAATCGCTGGAACCGTGACTGATCGCCAGATAACTACCCGATGCCACCCGATCACGAAAGGCGGCGACGACCGCGGCGGGGCGCTCGTCGTCCATCACGTAATGCAGCACACCGGAGAACAGCAGGGCCACCGGCTCATCGAAGTCGAGCAGACCGCGCTCGGTGATCTCATCGAGAATGTCACCGGGACAACGAATATCGCCGAGCAACGCGGTGGTTCCGGGAGGTCCGGCGAGCAGTGCGTCGCAGTGGGTGACCACGACCGGGTCGTAGTCGACGTACACCACCTGCGCCGTCGGCTGGATCTCCCGAGCCGCCTCGTGCACGCTGGGCGAGATCGGAATCCCCGAGCCGAGATCGAGGAACTGACGAATGCCCGCCTCGGCGGCCAGCTGGACCGCTTTGATCAGGAAACCTCGGGTGAACAACACCAAAGCCCCGAGTTCGGGCACTTCAGCGAGCATCCGACCGGCCAACTTGCGGTCGGTCTCGTAGTTGTCCTTTCCGCCCAGCAAGTAGTCATACACCCGGGCGGAGCTCAGCTCATTGGGGTCGAGCGAATCCGGTTTCCGCCTGAGCTCCGACGCAGGCCTCTCGGTACCTTCGGCCACAGATGTAACCGTAGCCGACCACCACCCCGGGTGTAGGCCACTCCGGAGATCTGCCGACGCCGGGATGCGCACCGAACGAGCCGTCGGCGTACCACGCTCCGGCACAACACGATCCGACCGTCCAACAGATCGACCGGTACGTACCTCAACCGTCGGCGCGAACCGGGGCCGGATCCGTTTGCGCCAATGCGACCGCATGCGCCACCGCGGACCGCGCCCGGTCGACGGTCGCGTAACGGCCCAGACCGCACGGGGCCGCGACATCCAACCGGCCGCCGTAGGCCGACTCCGCTGTCGCCAATGCCTGCCGGGCCTGCGCGAGCGGTTGCCCCGCATGCGCGAGTCCGGCGATAACCGTTGTGGTGGAAGGTAATTCGAGGCGCGTCAATGGGGCGTAGTACCGCGGCCGGACCGGCGCCTGTTTACCGTCGCCGATGGGCAGGTGGACGAAATCGAGATGTCTGCCCGCGGGCCAGTGCCGCGCTATGGCGTTGGCCAGTGTCACGACCGCCGCCGCCGATCTCGGTCGCACGGCCGGTTTGTCGTCGAGGCTGCCGTAGCACAGGTGCACTCCGAAATGGGCATCGTGCGGGGCCCGTGCGACCAGGCGCGCGATCGCGCGACCGGCCGCGTTGGCCAGGCCCTGCCGGAGCGGTGCGGGCGTCCCCGCGCACAGCAGGGTCTCGGCCGCCAGCTCGAGCTGGAATACGACATTGCCCCGCATCGCCTCCTGGACGCGGACGATCTCCCTGACCGTGGCGTCGAGAATCGGGCGGTAATAGGGCAACCCCTTGCGCAACAGCAGCATTCGCGCCTCGAAGGCGATGAAACCGATGACGAACGGGGTCGGGATGCCCACCTGCAAGCGGAGTCCGGGATCGGTTCGGCGCAGCTCTGCCAGTGCGTCCGCGGCCCGTCCGGCTTCCCGCGCATAGCCGAGCGCGGCGTCGATATCGGCCTCGGCCATCGATCGGCCCGTCCGCAGCCGGAAGGTGTCGCGCGAGCGCAGCGTCGACCAATCACCGCTGCGCACCGGAGCCAGCGCGGGGATCTCGCCGAACCGGTCGATGATGGGCCTGACGTACCACTGGGCGCGATACGGATCCGCTTCACAGCCGGGAACCATGCCGTCGAGAAAGTCACCGGCGGTGTCGACGGCGAACGCCATCGCCTGCTCCGGACTATCCAACTGTGCGGGCAGACTGCCCACGAAGTGAACCCGACGCTCGCGCTGCACAGCGCCAGTCTCGCATATCGGCCGTCTCCGAACATGGGTGTCGGCAAAGAAGATTCGAGCCTCCCGCCGCTGTCACCCCGCCGTACCGGGCGGTTGCATCAGGCGGCCGATGAGGTCGCGACGACTGCGGACGCCGACCTTGTCGAAGACGGATTTGAGGTGGTCCTGCACGGTATGCGGGGAGATGTGCAGGGTGTCGGAGATGAGTTGGGTGGAGGTGCCGCGCAGCACCAGGCGGGCGACTTCGGCTTCGCGCGGGCTGAGACCGTGAGCCGAGAGCATGAGCGGGATGGTGGCGGTGGGCTCGGCGGTTTTGACCACGACGCTGATGCGTTGTTCGCTGGGCGGGCCCTGCAGGCGGGAGGCGTGCAGGGTGAGCCAGTGTCCGTCGACGGTGCGAACTCGGCTGGTGGGCAGGGTTCGCGATGGCGCGGTGCCCTGTTCGATCGCGCGCACCGCCATGGCCACGGTGTAGACGGCCAATGGAAGTGGGAGGTGGATCGAGCGGGTTTCGTCGACCAGGGACAGCAGATGTGCGGCTTCGGGGGTGACGGCCACGACGCCGAGGTCTTCGGCGAGCAGTACGACGCCGGGTTCGCCGATGCCGCCGGTGGACGGGGAGCCGTGCAGCAGTACGGCCTGGCGCAGGGCGTGCGCGAGGTGCGGGGCGATGCTCGCGATCAGCGCGGCCTCGGTGTCGGTGAAGCCGAGCGGATGGTCTTCGCGATGCAGGCACAGGTAGCCCCAGCACTGTGCGCCGACCACCAGTGCCGCGCGCAGTTCGTCGCCGAGGCCCAGCGGTCGCATGATCTCGCGATACCGTCCGCTGGCGAAACGATCGGAGTGCGTCGCGGTATCCAGGGATGCCACGTGATCGGGCGAAACAGCAAGTGCCGCAAACCTGTTCACATCCGAACCACCGAATTCATTGTCCATGAACAGCGGTGTCACCGCGCCCAGCGGTTCGTCGGCGAACGCCCCGGTGAACAGCAGGGTCTCGGGATCGGCGGTGGCGAAGAACGCCGCGTCCACCGGCATGAGCTTGCGCACCGAACGCAGGAACTGCGCGTGCACGCCGGGCACATCCGATCCGTCATGACAATGACGGATCAGATCCCGCACGGCCCGCGCCGTATCGGCTGTCCTCGGCACATACCCAGTATCCTCGGCCGGTTCGACTTCGGAACCCCCAACTACCTGGGATGGTGGCCCGCCCCGATCGGTTCGACGATCGATCCATGACAAACAACGACACCACCCGGAACAAGCAACTCGTCGACACGTTCATCCAGGAACTGTTCACCAAGGGCAACCTCGATGCCGTCGACCGCTACCTCACCCCCGACTTCGTCAATCACGACGACCCCTTCCCCGGCGCTCCCGCGGGAGCCGAGGGCCTGCGCATCGCCGCCGCGATGTTCCGCGCCGCCCTGCCCGACTGGCACAGCGATATCGACCAGCTCATCGCCGAGGGCGATCTGGTGGTCGAACGCTTCACCGCCCAAGGCACCCATCAGGGTGAACTGATGGGCGTCGCCCCCACCGGAAACACCCTGGTGCTCACCGGAATTCAAATATTCCGAGTGGACGGTGACAGAATCGCCGAACGCTGGGGCCGCCTCGACGATATCGCCCTGCTGCGCCAACTGGGCCTCATTCCCGGCTGATCCGCCGGGACCACGCGCACCCGTCAGCCCAACGTGGATACCCAGCTCAGGCTGGTGTCCGTTCGGCCGAGTATGCCGACGACCCAGCCGGCGGGTGGGCCCGACTCCTCTCGGGTCACCACGAAATGCGCACCGGTGGCCAATTCGGTTGGGGTGCAGACATATTCGGCGGTGACGAGCAGTTCCATGCGTTTGGCGTCGTCGGCGCAGACCCGGGTGCCGCTGCGGGCCCCGGCGAGCACGAGGAAGACCACGTCGCCCCACGCCTCGTGGGGCTTGCGCTCCAGCACGATCGGCCGGGTTCCGGCGACCTCGGTCATCGCGTCCAACGTGGTATCGAGGCCGACCGTGCCGGGGCGGCGATTGGCCAGGGAGTGGGTCAGACCGCTGACCACGAGCCCGATGACCAGCAGGGCGACACCGGCGTAGCGCAATGCGGCCGCGCCGGTGAATTCGAGTTCCGCGATCCGGCGGGTGAGCTCGATCAGCAGTAGCGCGAACATGAAAAGCGGTATGGCGTAGGAGAAGTAGCCGATGTACGGCTCATTGATCTGATCGATGCCGATCATCGCGTAGATGGCCATCAGCAGCAGTGCCGCCGCGCTGACCCGGAGACCGCTCCGCAGGAATTCCTCACCGCGAGCGAACTTCGCCACGAGCGCGAAGAGCACGAGCAGGATGACGATGCCGAGGATGCGGTTCGGCCCCCAGAACTGCACCGTGTACCAGGCCGCCGTCCACGGCGCGTGTATTCCGTGCCCACCGCCGTAGATGGCGTATTTCGCGAGTTCGCCCGGGAAATGCACGATTCCGTCCAGCACGATGGTCGAGGCGAATGCCGCGGCGATTATGCCGAACAACCACCAATCCTTCTTGGCGACCTCGACTTTGCGCCGCCAGATGAGATAGAGCGCCGCGCCGCCGAGCAGGGGCACGAAGAACAGGAACTCCGCGTGCCCGTGAATGAGCAATCCGCCCGCGAGCGCCAGCACCCACAGGTGGTCGGTGCGCCCGGCCACCACCGAGGTGACCGCCACCAGCAACAGCAGGAACGGCGCGAAATACACGTACGGCATCCAGAGTCCGCTGAGCAGATCGCGGTACACCGTGACGAACAGCAGACTGGCACCGCCGATCCCGGCGATGAGCGGCCAGGACGGATACCAGCTGTGGATAACGCTCAATGCCAGCGCCACCAGCGCCGCATTGAGCAGCAGAATGGCGATCGCCTGCCCATTCCAGGGTGTCGGCACCCAATGCAGCAGATCGTAGAAAAGCCATTCGCCGAAGGCCTGTACGTATACGAATGAGGGACCGGGATGATGAAAACCGACCCTGGAGTAGTTGCCCACCAGCAGATCGAAATGTTTTGCCGAGAGCACCAGGATGGAGACGGTCCCCGCGTCCCCCTCCTCGTGCACGGACTGGGTAAAAAGGTCACGACTGCTGGTCAGCAGTGCCGTGGCATATGCGATCCAAGCCACGAAGAAAACTCTCACGAGCCCGGAGCCTATCGGCTGAAACGTCGGTCGTCCTAACGCCCGCCGAGGTCAGCGACCGCTACCGATAGCGCGGGTTGGTGTTATGCCATTTGAACGAGCCGCCCATCCAGTTGCGGACGCCGTGCAGGAAGCTCTGCAGTTCGGGGGACGGGATCGATTGCAGGGCACGGTGTCCGGCCTCGAAATCGCGGACCATGGTGTTGTGCAGGTCCACGACCGTTTCGGTGGCGGCGGCGATCGAGCAGCCGCGGTCGGCGGCGATCTGCAGCACCATGTTGGAGACGGGGTTCTCGTCGGCGGCGTCTTTTTTCACCGAGAAGAGGTCGTTCACCAGGACGCAGGCCGTGCCCGCCTGGAAGGCGGCGCGGCGGACGCGATCGTCATAGAACAGGTTGGACGGGACCTCGTAGCCGACCACCGGATCGATCAGGGTCATGGAGGTGTAGAAGGTGTCGTGCTGGCGGGCGGCGAGGTACTCCCAGGCGGCGGGCGGCTCACCGGTGTGCCGCCAGGCGGCGTACGCGGTCCAGGACACGAACATGGAAAACGTTGCGTAGCAGGCGCGTTGCACCTGATCGGGGGTGGCGTGCCGGCGCAGGTGCGCTATCGCCGAGCGGAAGGCGCGCAGCACCCGGTCGGTGTGCAGCTCCTCGTTCAGCGGTTCGCTGAACTCACCCGCGTCGGGCAGCGGGTCGAGGGCGGCCATGGCGAGGGTGAGGCGCTGGGGCAGGCGGACCGGATCCGCGCCGAGGGCCGAATCGTCGGCATAGTAGTCGTCGGCCATCCACCAGGCGGTGTTCATCTGCGCGGCGACCAGCAGACGGTCGGGATCGTCGGAATCGCTGTGCGCCAGCATGACCAGGCGGCCGTAGCCGGTCTTGCGGAGTTTCCCGATCTCCTCGGGGGTGAAGCCGATCGATTCCGCCCAGTGCGCCAGCCGATCGTCCACCTCGTCGGCGAGGCGATCGTCGATGCGGGCGGCGGGCGGACAGTACAGCGGCGGCGCGGACCCGTCACCCCAGTCCAGCAGCTGATAGGGCTCGATATCGGCGGTCAACCGCCGCAACGGAATCCGAAACGCGCTCTCGCCTAGGCGGGGTACGCCGGGTACACAGTGGTCCGCCGTATCGAGCTCGGGGACAACGGGTTTCGACTCCGGAATCGAGGCGGATTCCGATACCGCCGCGAAACGCTTGGCGAGCTGGGTGCCGAGCCCGCTCGGGCCGCTGTCGAGACTTGTCATCATGCTCTCCTGCCACGCGGGATCATCAGGTCCAGGCAACGCACAGTCAGGTCCAGGCAACACACAGAGTGACCGCATCGACTATCGGACCTCAGCACCCGCCCGCGCAGCCGTTTGACCGATTCCGGTCCCGGCGACACGCCGGGATCAGTACTCGTTCTTGATGACGAAGTAGGAGCCGCGGATGGTGCCCGCCAGCTTGGACTTCTGGCGCGCGAACTTGAACGCGTCGAGTTCGGCGGGGATCTCCATACCGTCCGAGAGCTTGAACCCGACCGCGCGTTTTCCGGCGTCGGCGAGGGTGTACATGACATTGATCGACAGGCCGTCCTGGTAGAACACGTACGCCATGCGAATGCCCTCCACCTCGAACTCCGTAGCCTCCAACGGCGGTGCGGCGATGACGATCCCGCGTTCCTGCTCGAGGATCCCGCTCACCCAGTCGACGGTCGGCCGCGCCTGGCTCGCCGGTTCCACGGTGAAGACGTGGTTGTACTTGTTCTTGAAGTACCGGGCCTCGTTCGCGCGCAGACCGGCGAGTGCGTCCGCGACCGGTGAGGACTCCAGGCCGACGGTCGACACGGAGTCGAAATTCACGACATACGACATGAAGAACTCCTCAGCGTGTGTATATCCGTGCATATCCGGAACCGTCAGCATAGGAGAGATATGAGCTGGAATGAGGTACCCGAGGTCAGTGATCGGCAGATCCTTGCCGCGCTGCGCCCGCTGTACGAGCCCACCCGGGAACGCGCCCGGCTGGCGGAGGTGGTGGAACGGCTGCGCGAGGCCACCGATGCGGAGGAGATCGCCGAGCGCGATCGCTGCGGAAACCGCATGGCCGAACTGGATCGGGATATCTGTGTGCGATCGGTCGAGGCGTTGGATCGGATCGGGCTCTGGCATGCGGCCGGAATGATCGAGGCGGCGCTGAGCATGCCGCCGGAGGTGCTGGAACAGTACGGTTCCGCGAGCTGAGGCAAGCGGGTGCGTCCCGCTCAGCGCTCCTCGCGTTCCCCCGCACGGGAAGGGTGTGCGAGCATTTCGCCATGGCTGGTGGAACACATTTATGGCCGGTCGTCGATCTGACCGACCTGCTCGACGTACTCGATCTCGTCGATCTCGGCCCCGGGCGATTCCGGGCCCGGAATGTGAGTTCCACCCTGCCGACCACGCTCGGCAGTCAGACGCTGGCCCAGGCCGTGATCGCCGCCGAGCGCACGGTGCCGCATATGGCGGTGCAATCACTGCACGGGGTGTTCCCGCGCGGCGGGTTCGCCGATCGGGATGTCGAGGTGGACGTCGAGATCGTGCAGTCGGGACGGGCGCTCGCGACCGTGCAGGTGACGTTCCGGCAGCAGGAGCGCGAGCATGCGCGAGTGCTGGCCATGCTGAGCGTCGACGAACCCGACTTCCTTTCGCACGGTGCGGAATTGCCCGCCGGACTGCCCGGACCCGAGGACTGCGATGAGCTGCCGTGCGCGCTGCTGCCGTGGGAGGTCCGCACGGTCGGCGGGGCCGAGGCGGTGGCGCTCGACCTCGCGGGACCGCCGTCCCTGGACGTGTGGATGCGCTGCGACAAGGCCCCCGATCTGCCCGGCGTGAACCGGGCGCTGCTGGCGCACGGCAGTGAGGGTTTCCTCGGACCGGTCGCCATGCGCCCGTACCCTCAGGCCGAGATCGCCAGGCGCGGTGGACGTTCGGCCGCGGCCATGCTCGCGCAGACCATTACCTTCCATCGCCCGTTCACGCTGCACGATTGGCTGCTGCTGCGCTGCGAGAGCCCGTTCGCCGGGGCCGGGCGCATGTTCACCCGGATCCAGATATTCACGCGCGCGGGCGAATTGGTGGCATCGGTGGACGCGCACGGCCTGATGCGCGGCGGCGAACGGCCGTGACCTAGCGACTGCGCGTGCGGGTGTGGATGCGCGCGCCGTGTTTGCCGAACAGGCTCAGCACCTCGACGCCGTCCCTGCCGGTGGCCCCGAACCAATGCGGTATGCGGCAATCGAATTCGGCCGCCTCACCCGCGGCCATGACGAAGTCGTGTTCGCCGAGCCGGACCCGGAGTTGCCCGCGCAGCACATAGAGCCATTCGTGACCGGGGTGGCTGCGCGGATACGGGGTGGTGTCGTGCGCGGGGATGGTGAGTTTGTAGGCGCGGGGTTCGGCCGGATGGCGGGACAGCGCTATGAGGACTCGTCCCTGTCTGGCATCGGGCCGCTGCGGGACGCGGGGATCGATCACCTCGGAAGCTGTTCCATCGTCGGCCATTTCACCGCCCTCGGGTATCCGCGGTTCGGTGATGCGCGGGGCGGCGACAATGGCGTCGAGGGGGATGTCCAGGGCCGCCACGACGGGTAGCAGCAGCTCCAAACTCGGCTTGCGCAAACCGGATTCGAGCCGGGACAGGGTGCTGGTGGAGATGCCGGTGGCGCGGGACAGCGCGGCGAGGCTGATACCGGTGCGGTCGCGCGCGGCGCGCAGGCGGGGCGCGATCTGCGCGATGGCGGCGGCCACGGTCGGATCGGTGTGCATCGGTTCCTCTCGGTCGGCGTGTCCCGGATTCGGCAATGGTGTGCGCCGAAAACGGCAGGTGGCTCGGATGCTCGTAGCGGAGGTGATCCGAATGGATACAACGACAACGCATGTCGACAACGCTCCGGTGTCGCGGAGCATGCCCGCCGGGGTCTACCTGCTGGGTTTCAGCCTGTTCGCCATGGGCAGCGCCGAATTTCTGCTGGCGGGCGTATTGCCCGCGGTGGCGGCCGATCTGGATGTCACGCTGTCCTCGGCCGGAATGCTGATCACGGCTTTCGCCCTGGGCGTGGTGGTGGGCGGCCCGCCGTTCGCGGTGCTGAGCCTGGGCTGGCCGCGCCGCACCGCGCTGGTCGCCACCCAGGCGGTGTTCGCGGCCGGGGTGGCGGCCGGACTGCTGGGGAATTATCCGGTGCTGCTGGTCAGCCGGTTCGTATCCGGGCTGGCCTACGCCGGATTCTTCGCGGTGGCGGCGGTGACGGCGATCGGGCTGGTGACCCCGGACCGGAACGCCCGGGCATCGGGCGTGGTGGTCAGCGGACTCAGCGTCGCCATGGTGGCCGGTGGTCCGATGGGAACGCTGATCAGCCATTTCACCGGCTGGCGGGGCGGGTTCTGGGTGGTGGTGGCATTGACGCTGGCGGGGATCGCGGGCGTGCTGTTCGGATTGCCCGCCACCGGCGGCCGGGGACCGGCCCCGAGCGTCGCGCGGGAGCTGGCCGTGCTGCGAAAGCCCCTGCTGTGGAACATCTTCGGTATCACGGTGCTGACCACCGGGGCCTACATGATCAGCTTCAACTATCTGGCGGCCATGCTGTCCGATATCGCGGGCGTCTCCGAGGTCTGGATTCCGGCCGTACTGGCGCTGTTCGGCATCGGCGCTTTCGCGGGCCTGTCCATCGGCGGCCGCATCTCGGACCGCCGCCCGCATCTGGCCCTGCTGACCGGAACGATCGGAATCGCCATCCTGTCGATCCTGTTGGCGCTCACCATGTCTCGTGCGTGGATCGTGGTTCCGGCCGTATTCCTGCTCGGCATAGCCGCTTTCGTGCTCAATCCCGCCCTGTACGGCCGGGTGTTCGCCATCGCCGCCGGGGCACCGACCCTGGCCGGTGCGACCACGGTGTCGGCGTTCCAGCTGGGCATCAGCGCGACCCCCGTACTGGCGGCGGTCGCGCTGAACCGCGGCGCGGCCCTGACCTCGGTATGCGTGATCGGGGCCGGGCTCGCGGTGGCCGCTGGCGCGCTGATCCTGCTGGACCGGGCGCGACAGCGGCCGCCTGCTAGCTGACCGTTTCCACGGCCGGGGCCCGCCACAGGATGCTGCGCAGGTCCCGGCCCCGGATAACCTGGATGCGCCAGGGTTCCAGTTTCAGGATGTGCAGTTTCGGATCCTGGATCCCGTGCCAGAACTGTCCCAGCGGATATCCCGCGCCCTGCGGACTGGTGCGCTGGTACATATCCCAGACGTACTGCCGGGTTTCCAAGTCCTCCAATGGAATCCAGTCCGCGGTGGCATCGATGTGCACCGAGTTCTGCTTGCGATTCCAGTAGGAGAACGTGGTGTTCGGATTGCCCGCGAGATGCGCCTCCTTGACCGGTGTGCGGTAGGTGGCGAGCCATCCGACCGGATGGCCGTCCACCACCTCCCACACCGGGATCAGCACCCGGGCGCGCGGCCGGTGCTTACCGTCGACCGTGACCATGGTGGCGTAGACGATATCGCCGATATAGGCATCGAATTCGGGCCGGATGACATCGAATTCCGTTGTGGCCATGACAGTTTCCTTTCCAGCGACTCAGACGAGGGCGGGTTCGGCGACCGGAGCGGTGCGGCGCAGGCCGAACAGTCCGATGGCCCCGGCCAGTACGGCGGCGATCACCGGCACCAGCAGTGCGGTGCGCACCGCGTCGATACCGCTCGCACCGGATCCGAGCACCGCCACGTGCACGGCGGTGACCCCGGAAATGCCCAGCGCGAAACCGAATTGGAAGGCGGTGTACAGCAGTCCGCCCGCGAGCCCGTGTTCCTCTTCCTCGATGTCATCGGTGGCCGCGATGGTCAGCGGACCGTAGACCAGCGAGAACGCAACGCCGAGCAGCAGCAGCGCGGGCAGCATGGTGATGTACGCGCGATCCAGGCCGGTCGGCAGCATCAGCAGGTAGGCGAGCGCGGCCAGTGCGACACCACCGAAAATGACCCGGGCATTACCGAATCGATCCACCAGGCGCGGGGTCAGCACCGGCGCGAGGATGGCGTCGATACCGATGACGGCCATGGCCAGACCGGTTTGCACGGTGCTCCAGCCGCGCAGTTCCTGGAAGTACAGCGTGGCCAGGAATTGGAATCCGGCGAAGGATCCCACGAACAGCAGCGCGATCAGATTGGTGCGCACCAGGTTCGCCGAGCGCAGAATGCCGAGCCGGACCAGAGGTTCGGCGGTGCGGCGTTCCTGGAGCACGAACAGTGCGAGCAGTACGGCGCCCGCCAGGAATACCAGTGCGGTCACCCCGGGGCCGTCGCCCGCGTGTTCCAGCCGCACCACACCGTAGACCAGCAGCATCATCGCCCCGGTCACCGAGAGCGCGCCGAGCACATCGATGCGGCCCCGGACCGACTGCGGCGCTTGACCATCGCGCAGCAGTGGAATCGCCGCGATCAGGATGAGCGCGGACAGCACCACCGGTGCGAAGAACACCCAGCGCCAGCCGAGCGCGGTCAGCAGTCCGCCGACCACCATGCCGAGCGAGAAGCCGCCCGCGGCCACACCGGCGTACACCAGCAGGGCCTTGTTGCGCACCGGTCCCTCGGCGAAATTGGTGGTGATCAGCGAGAGTCCGGCCGGGGCCATGAACGCCGCCGCCACACCGGTGACGAAGCGCGCGGTCAACAGCATCCAGCCGCTGGTCGCCAAGCCGCCGAGGCCGGAGAACAGTACGAATACCGCGAGCCAGAACAGGAATACCCGGCGGCGTCCGAAGAGATCGGCCGCGCGGCCGCCGAGCAGCATGAAGCCGCCGTAGCCCAGTACGTAGGCCGAGACGACGCCGGACAGCGTTCCGGTGGACAGGCCGAGGTCGGCGCGAATGGACGGCAACGCCACATTCAGCATCGCGACGTCGATGCCCTCCAGGAAGATCGCGCCGCACAGCACCGCGAGCACCGCCCAGGCGCGGCCGGACAATTCGGTGAAGACCGTTGGGGGTGAGGATTTCAACATTGCAGACTCTCTTGAAAGTTACGGTTCCCGACGATGTGGTCGGTTACTTCTTGTTACCGAGACGATCTTCGGGCAGACTTCGAACTTGTGGAAGACGGCACATTCGAATCACTCGGTTACTGCGCGGATACCGACCCCGGCGAGTACGCCGTGCACTGGGACTCCCGCAATGACTGCGAGGTACGCCAGATCCTGGATCGGGTCGCCGATAAGTGGTCGCTGCTGGTGATCGCGTATCTGGAAGAGCGCACGCTGCGCTTCAGCGAACTCAAGTACAAGATCGACGGCGTCAGCCAGCGCATGCTCAGTCGCACACTGCGGCAGCTGGAACGGGACGGCCTGGTCGACCGCACGGTCTATCCGACCGTCCCACCGCGGGTGGATTACGCGCTGACGCCGCTGGGCGCGAGCCTGCATACGACCATCAAATCGCTGGTCATCTGGACGGAGGCGCATCAGAACGAAATCGCCGCCGCCCGAACGGCTTACGACGTTCGCGAGGCCGAGGCGGAGGCCGGAATCCTGCCGGTCGCCGTCTCGCGCTGAGCCCGCCACGCGGCCGCGCTGTCCAGATCGGCCAGCGGGTGCAGCATCTCGTAGTCGAAGTCGTCGAGTTCGATACCTGCCGAAATACGCTGCGGCAGATCCGGATTCGCCAGCGCTCCGCGCCCGAGCGAGAGCACGTCGGCATGGCCGCCGGTCAGCACATCGGCGGCCTGGCGCAGATCGTGCATACCGCCGTTCGCGATGACCGGCAGCCCCGACACCTCGCGCGCGAGTTCGGTGATGGTCACCCCGTTCGGGAAGCGCGCGGTCTCGATGAAATTCCTGCCCTCACTGGCGATGTGCAGGTAGGTGGCCTCGCGCAGCGCCGCGAAGATCACCCACGCGTCGGTCTCGCCACCGGGCCAGCGGTAGCCGAAATCGTTCACCTTGGTCTGTGAGAGCCGCACGCCGACCGGGAAGTCTCCCACGGCTTCTCGGACCGCCTCCAGCACCTGCGCGGTCAGCCGAATCCGATTCCGCACCGGCCCGCCGTACTCGTCGGTGCGCAGATTGGTGTAGTCGGTGAGGAACTGGTCCAGCAGATAGCCATTGGCCCCGTGGATCTCGACCCCGTCGAATCCGGCTTCGCGGGCATTGACCGCCGCGAGCGCGAAACCGTCCAGCACCTCGTCGATATCGTGCGCGGTCATCTGCCGCGGCGCGTCCCACGCGCCGCCGACCCCGCCGTAATCCACCATCATCTGCCCGCGCGGCGGTACCGCCGACGGTCCGATGGTCCCGGCGCCGAACGCATTGCCCTGCGATATCGCGCCCGCGTGCATCAGCTGGGCCACGATCGTGCCCCCGGCCGCGTGCACGGCACCGGTCACCGCCCGCCACTCGGCGACCTGCTCGACGGTGACCAGTCCCGGTTGACCGAAATAGCTCTGACTGTGTGCGGCGTCCACGTAGATGCCCTCGGTCACGATCAATCCGAATCCGCCCAGGGCGTATTCGCGGTAGTACTCGGCCATCTGCGCCGTCGGCACCCCCTGTGCGGTCGCCGATATCCGGGTCATGGGGGCGACGGCGAGCCGATTGCGCAGTGGCAGCGAGCCGATTCTGAATGGTTCCAGCGCGGGGTGCTGCGCGCCCCCGCTGGTTATGGATGTTTTCACGACAACAGCCTCACCGCCCGCGAGCATCGCAACCAGCACCCGTTTTACCGCTGTTGCCGGAACCAGGGTTTCGGGGACCTACCTTCCGCTCGTCGCAATATCGCCCGTGCTGGACGTTTGACCAGTAGGGTCTGGGGCACCGTGCGCGGCCGTCGGGGACGCGCTGGGTCGCGCTGGAGGATGTACTGGGATGAGACGCTCTCGACTGATCTGTGCCGTATCGGCCGCCGTGGCAATCACTTTGGCGGCGTCCGGCATCGCCGGAGCCGTGCCGACCGGGAGCGGGTCCGGGTCCGGAAGCGGGTCGGGGTCGGGCAGTTCCAGCGGGTCCGGGACGGGGAGTTCCGGAGCGCCGACCACCGTGCCCGCCCTCGGGTCCGGGTTCATGTGGGGTGTGTCCATGGCGGGTTTCCAATCCGAAGGGCATGCGCCCGACAGCAATTGGAGCCGATATGCGAAGTCCGGTAAGGCCCGGGACACGTACGGGGATTCGGTGGACTTCTTCGACCGGTATGCCGAGGACATCGATCTGGCGGCCGGGCTGGGGGTGAAGGTCTATCGGCTCAGCATCGAATGGGCGCGGGTGCAGCCGCGCCCGGATGTGTGGGACGAGAACGACTTCCGGTTCTACGACGAGGTGCTGGCCAAGATTCGGGCCGCGGGTATGCGGCCCATGCTGACCCTCGATCACTGGGTGATTCCCGGATGGGAAGCCGATCGGGGCGGCTGGAAGAGCAAGAACATGGTGCCGGACTGGCTGGCCAATATGCGGCGGGTGGTGGACCGCTACGCGGGGTACAACCCGCTGTGGGTGACCATCAATGAGCCGATGGGCTATGTGGCGCAATCGATCAAGATCGGCGATATCGGGCTGCTGGACGCGCTGCCGATGTTCGATCGGCTGGTCCAGGCGCACAGCACGATCTACGACTACATCCACCAGCGCCAGCCGGGCGCACAGGTGACCAGCAATATCGCGCAGTACCCGATCGTGCAGAATCTGACCGATCTGCTCTTCGCCGATCGCGTGCACGGCAAACTCGATTACGTCGGCATCGACTTCTATTACGGTGCGTCCCTGTCGAATCCGCCCGGCACCGCCCTGCTCGGCGACGAACTGTGGAAGAACGCCATCGAACCCGAGGGCATCTACTACGACCTGCGCACCTACGCCGAGAAATTCCCCGGACTCCCCCTCTACGTGGTCGAGAACGGCATGCCCACCGACAGCGGCCTCCCCCGCTGGGACGGCTACGACCGCGCGGACCACCTGCGCGACACCGTCTACTGGATCCAGCGCGCCAAAGCCGACGGCATCAACGTGATCGGCTACAACTACTGGAGCATCACCGACAACTACGAATGGGGCAGCTACGCACCACGTTTCGGCCTCTACACCGTCGACGTCAAATCCGATCCGTCCCTCACCCGCCGCCCCACCACCGCCGTAGCCGCCTACCGCGACATCACCACCCACACCGGCGTCCCCGCCGACTACCGCCCCACCCGCACCCCAGCCCTCTGCTCGATAGTCACACCCCTGGAAAGCTGCCTACGCCCGGTCTCGGTCCCGTAACCGGATTCCGGGCACCGTCAGGCCGGATCCAGTTCGGCGACAAGAATTTTCAGCAGCCGGGTGAAGAGGGGGGCGGGAAACGGGAGGGTGGTGGCGCCTGCGGCGTCCAGGACGCGGGGGGAGGTGAATTTGCGGGTGCGGCGGCGGTGGGTGACTTCGCCGCCGTTCGCGGCGAGAACATTACGGACCCAGTCGGAGCGGTCGCCGTAGAGAAGGGGGACGATGAGCAGGTTGCCCCGGTGGGCGGCCAGGACCGGGGTGCGGAAGGGGCGGCCGGATTTGCGGCCGGAATGGTGAATCACGCTGTAGGGCGGAATTTTTCCGGCGGAGGGGCCGACCAGGCGGTTGGTGACGGCCTTGTTGAAGCGCGGGAGGCCGCCGGGGGTGAGGCCGTCGCCGCTGGCGCTGTCGCGGACCCAGCGCAGGGGGCCGCGCCGCCACATATCGGGCTCGGGCTCGATGCCGTGGGTTTTCAGGAGCATGGCGAGCATGTCGTAGTGGCCGACGAGCATGCACAGGTCCACGCGCTGGGCGGGGGTGAGGTGGGTCGAGAGACCGGTCCAGGTGTCGTCGAGAATCATTCGGCCGGAATGCAATTCGTCGACCGCGCGCAGGAGTAGGCGCTGTTGCTCGGTCCAGCCGGGGTCCTCCGGACCGGCCGCCACGCGTTCGACCGTTTCCAAGGACAGACCGCTGAAGCGGGCCGCGTAGACGTGGTGATGCCATTCGTAGCGCGCGCCGACCAACCAGGCCGTGCGCAGGGTCGCCAGCTCACAGTCGACCCGGGTGAGTTTGCTGCCCGGCACCAGGCGCAGGGCCAGTGGGGCGTAGCGCCAGAACAGGCCGCCGGAGCGGCCCATGATCTCGAGCAGTTTGATGCGGCCGCCACCCCCGAGCAGACCGCCCACTCGGGCCAGCAGCCAGGTCGCGGGTTCGGTGTGCCGCAATCTGCCCAGTTCGGGCACTCGATCGGGTGAGGCCGCGCGCCAGTGCGGGGCTGCATCCGTCGGCGCGGCCACATCGGGTTTGAGTTCCATGATGTCCTCCGGTCTAGGACGCGCGCTCGACGCCGCCGGACCGCGTCGTGAGCGTCGAATAGGCGTAGTCGTCCAGCGGGAAACGCTTGTTGGCCCACCACATTCCGGCATGCGTACTGGGCCGGATGGCCGCCACATCGTGCTGGGCGTTGATGTAGTAGGTGTTGGAGGATTCGCAATCGTTGTTGAGCCACAGCGCGTTCCGATGCCGTTGCAGCGATTTGCGCCAGTAGCGATCGTGCGGCTCGCGGCGGATCTCGACGGCGGTCGCGGCGCGATCGCGGGCCGCCACGATGGCCCGGCGGGCGTGCGCGGCGGTGCATTCGATCATGGCGATATAGGAGGCGGCGGCGAAGCCGTACGGCCCGGTGATCATGAACAGATTCGGGAAGTCCGGGATGGACACCCCCTGGTACGCCTGAAAACGATTGTGCTGCCAGAACTCTCCGAGCTCGGTGGTGCGGCCGTGAATGGGAAACGGCGGTGTCGCACCGGCCTCCATGACCTTGAATCCGGTGGCGCAGACCAGCACATCGATCTCGTGCTCGACGCCCGCGCCGGTGACGACGGCACCGGCGGTGATCTTCTCGATCGGATCGGTGACCAGGTCGACGTGCTCGCGGGTGAAGGAGCTCAGATACCGGTTGGATACCGAAGGCCGCTTACAGCCGAGGGCGTAATCGGGGGTCAGCCGCTCCCGCAATGCGGCATCGTCGACCTGAGTTCCGTACCAGCGCTTGATACTTCGGCTGGTGAACCCGATGATCGGGCTGGTCGCCCGGTAGAACACACCGGCGGTGGAGACCCCCGCGTCGAAGGTCGACATCACCCCCAGCCGCACCAGCCTGCGCAACCCGGGCACGGTGTCGAGCGCCCATTTCACGCCCGCGCCGATCCGGAAGTCCGGCTTGGGCATCACCCAGATGGGCGTGCGCTGGAATACGGTGAGCTGCCCGGCTTCATCGGCCAGCTCCGGAATCAATTGCAGCGCAGTGGCTCCCGTACCGATGACCGCGATCCGCTTACCGCGATAGTCGAAGTCGTGATCCCACCGCGCGGTGTGCACCACCTTGCCCGCGAATTCGTCCACGCCCGGAATATCGGGCATGCGCGGCACTTCCAGACCGCCCACGGCCGCGATGAGGAATCGAGCCGTGAACGATTCCCGCTCGGTATCGATCCGCCACCGATGATTGCCTTCATCCCAGGTCGCGGCCCGCACCCGGGTCTCGAGCCGCAACCTGTCCCGCAGCCGGTAGTCGTCGGCGATCTGATCGGCGTACGCCTTGACCTCCGCCCCCGGTGCGAACAGTCGCGACCACACCTTCGGGGCGGCGTAGGAGAAGCTGTAGTACACCGACGGAATATCAACGGCCACACCGGGATAGGTATTGGCATACCAGGTGCCGCCGATATCCGGATTCTTGTCGAAGATCAGGAACCGGTCGATCCCGGCGCGCCGCAGTTCGACCGCCGCCCCCAGACCGCCGAATCCCGCGCCGATGACGGCGACCTCGAGATCGGGTTCGGACGGGGACTGATTCGGATGAAGCGGCGTCATCTCCCGAACCTATGACCCCGCACCGCCGGATCGCCTTTCCGCGCGCGCCAACAGATTGACCCTCCCGGCCACCCGGCGGCGCGCGCGGCGGGCGCTCGGTGAGAATCGGCGCATGACCGTGGAACGAGAACGCGACGACCGGACCCTGATCATCCGGATGCACCGCCCGCACAAGCGCAATGCCATCGATGCGGAGATGACCGCGGGCCTGGACGCGGCATTGAACGATTTCGAGGACGATCCCGGCCTGTGGGTGGCGGTGCTGACCGGCACCGAGACCGTGTTCTCGGCGGGCACCGATCTGAGCGCGGGATCGGGCGGGCGCACCGAGCGCGGCGGTGAATACGGCGTCATCCGCCGCCGCATGGGCAAACCGCTCATCGCCGCCGTCGAGGGCAATGCCCTCGGCGGCGGTATGGAATTGGTGCTGGCGTGCGATCTGGTGGTGGCCGGTCGCACCGCGGCGTTCGGGCTGCCGGAGTCGCGCCGGGGCGTCATCGCCACCTGCGGCGGATTGTTCCGTACCCGGCGCGCCCTGCCGCTGAACGTGGCGAAAGAGCTACTGCTGACCGGTGATTCGCTGAGCGCGGAGCGCGCGTACCAGCTCGGTTTCGTCAATGCGGTGGCCGAGGCCGGGCAGGCCGAACAGTCCGCCCGCGAACTCGCGGCCCGCATCTGCCGCAATGCCCCGGTCTCGGTCCGCGAGAGCCTGACCGCGCTGGAGCGACTGAACTCCGCCGATGACGAACAGGCCTGGCAGGTCACCGAGGCCGCCATGGCCGCGACACTGTCCTCCCGCGATACCGCCGAGGGTGTCGCGGCCTTCCTCGAACGCCGCGAACCACGGTGGAGCGGAGAGTGATTCGCGCTATTTGAGCGGGAGCGCCCCGTCCATCCCGCCCACATCGCTGATCTTCCATTCGGCGTTGCGGTCCACCGTGACGTTGTAGGTGACGGTGGTCTGCGCGCCGTCGGGATTCTGTGCGTTGGTGGACGAGACATTGACGAAGACGTTCACCTTGTAGACCCCGGCCGCCGCGCTCACCACCTTCGCCGAGATGGGGGCGGCGGTGGAGGTCCATTTCAGCGGGGTGAGCAGATCCTGCAATTTCGGTGCGGTGGCATCGAATTTGGTGGCGAGCGCGGGTGCGGTGTTCTTCTTCAGCCGCGCGACCCAGGAGTCGAAGTCGGCGAAGTTGACCGTGGCCGCGCCGACCGCGTAATCGCTGGCCACCTGTTCGGCGCGGGCGTCATCGGCGGCCCGGGCGTCCCGATCGGCGAGGTCGCCGCGCGCGGAGACCAGCAGTACGGCCAGCACGATCGCGATGATGACGGGTACCGCCACCAGCGCCGACCAGAGCAGCGTGCGCACCGGAACGGCCACCGCCCGTGGTGAATCGACCGCGCGGAGCACGGAAACCTTTGCCTGCTCGTCTTTTACATCGACGTCGGTGTCGAGGTCTGTGGTCATGGCGAACTCCGATACAGGGGTGTGATCACTTGACGCGCAGCTGCAACCGCAGCGTGCCGTCGGGGCTGGTGGCGTGCAGGGCCTGGCCGATCAGGCTGCCGAGATCCAATTGCTGGAGCAGCGGTGTGGCGCTGGCGTACAACGGCGCGACGAGCGGTGCCAGCGGTGCGATATCGGGTCCGAGCTGCCGCAATCGGTCGGACAGTTCGCGCAGGAACGGCACCAGGCCCGGCGCGTTCCGGTCCTCGCTCAGAAATGAATCCGGCAGATCGCCCGCGCGAATCACGGCCGCGATGGCGGCCGCGACCTCCGATACCCGCGGCCCGAAATCGGCCCACGGCCCGGACGCGCTCACCAGTGCCGGTTCCGCCCAGTCCATATCGGTGGCCCGCGATTGCAGGGCCACCAGCATGCGCCGGATCAGATCGGTCCGGCTCACCAGGGTGGCGGCCAGCAGATCGGTGGCGCGCGCCAGATCCGGGATCACCGCCTCGGTACCGGCCATGGCTTGGCTGAACGTGTCCACGATGGAGGCGAGCGCCGACGGATCCAGTTGCCGCATGAGCCGGGTGGTGGTCGCGGCGACCTCGGGAATGGTTACGGGCGTGGCGATTCCGCTGCCGCGCAGGGTCTGCCCGTTCCGCAGGAAGGGACCCGCGCCCGAACCCGGTTCGATCTCGATATACGACTCGCCGAGTCCGGACAGCCCCTCGATGCGCACCGCACTGGCGACCGGTATCGGATAGCGATCCGAGATCCGCACCCCGACCAGCACCCCGTCGGCGGTATGCGTCACCGCGCTGACCTGACCGACCTGCACCCCGGACAGCAGCACCTTCGAACGCGGCAGCAGTCCGCCCGATCGTGGAATGAGCAGTGCCGCATCGATATCGCGACCGGACCAGTCCACCCGCGCCACCCCGAAGGCGAGATAGCCGCTGCCGGACAACAGGATCACCACGATGCTCAGCAGGGACAGCACCGAACTCGGCCTCATCGCACCACTCCGATCATGCGCAGCGCCCGCACCATGGCTTCGATCTGATCGCCGGCGTCGGGGGCGTCGCCGAGGGTCACCGAGGTGATATTCACCTTCGCGCCGCCCTGCGCGAACGGCAGCACCCGGTCCCGCAGCAGCGCCACCAGGCGATTCAGATTGGATGGCGCATCCAGGTCGAGGGGGTTGCGCGCCAGCAGCATCGGCACGAACGCGGCCGCCGCGGCGTCCCCGGCGCGCAACAGCGGTGCGAACGGCACCAGCGACTGCCCGATATCGCCCAGCGAGCCGACGATGCCGAGGGTGTTCACCAGCGCCTGCACATCCGCCGGAATGTCATGTGCGCCCTGCTCACTCAGCAGAGCGTTGAGT
Organism: Nocardia sp. NPDC056000; assembly: GCF_042269265.1. Classification (NCBI taxonomy): domain Bacteria; kingdom Bacillati; phylum Actinomycetota; class Actinomycetes; order Mycobacteriales; family Nocardiaceae; genus Nocardia; species Nocardia sp. NPDC056000. Next base: position 211,237 of record NZ_JBHJXS010000010.1, read on the forward strand.
TCGCGCGGATTCCCCAGCACCGCGTCCAGATCCTGCTGGAAGCCGTTCAGGAACCGGTCCAGCACATCGAGATTCCCGGCCACATCGGCGACATCGGTGCCGATGCGATCGAAAATCCTTGCGGTGTCCTGCTTGTCGGCGGGCAGGACGGCATTGGCCTGCCCGATGATCTCCTGTGCCTGATGTAGTGCCCCACCGCCGACGAAGGTGGACAGCCCCGCCAGCAGATCCTCCACCTGGAGTGCTGGTTTGGTCTGCGCCAGTGGGATTGTTCCGCCCGCCGGAATACTCCGCGAGAGATCTCCCGGGGGTGTGGTGAGCCCGATGAAGACGTCCCCCAGGAGCGTGTTCTGACGCAGCTGCGCGGTCGTCGTCACCGGCAGCCGCACCGCCGCTTCGAGTTCCACCTCCGCGTCGACGCGGCCGGGACCGGCGGCGGAGGGATCGATCACCCGGACCGATCGGAGACCGCCGATCCGGGTGCCGTTGGCCATCACCTTCGCCTGTGCGGGCAGGTTCAGCGCGCTGGCGAATTCGATATGCACCCGATAGGTCTGCCCCGGCACCGACGCACCCGGCACCGGCAGCTGCGCCGGATCGAAGGAACAACCCGCGGGCAGCGCGGCCGCGACGGCGAATGCCATGCAGCGCAGTATGATTCGCCTCATCGCGCACCCGCCGATCCCAATACCAGCGGTATCAGATTCATTGTCACGAGTCCGTCGTCCGCCCCGCGGCACTCCCCCGGCCGCAGGATGGCGAGCGCCGCGCACACCTGTTCGGCGCTGTCCCTGGGCAGTGCGACGCGCGGAGCCGCGTAACCGACCTTCACCTGCCCGGTCCGTCCGTCGATGAACTGCCCGAACGCCGAGACCACGGCGGGCAGCATGCCGAGCAGCTTTTGCAGCGAGCCGATGCCCGCCGAGAGCAGATGCAGTTTCGGCACCGCCGCATCCAGGCCGTTGAGAATCGAGCGCCCGTACTTGTGCGCGATGGTGTTGAACCACGGCAGGATCACCAGCAGCGAATCCACGATCCGCACCGTCTCGCCCCATACCGAATTGATGAACCCGATGCCCTCATTGGCCTGGGTGAGCGCCACCTTGATATCACCCCAGTTCAGCGAAATGCTGTCGGCGAGCGAGGCGAACGCGTCGAGCACCGCGCCCAGGTGCGCGACCGTGGCGTCCGGACGGTTCAGGGCCGAGCCGAGATCCTTGATGAGCTGATTCAATTTCGGGCCGCCCCCGGAGGTGGCGCGGTCGAAGCCCCGCACCGCGTCGCGCAGGCGATCCGCCTGAGCGGGATCACCGCCGCCATTGAGCTGTCCGGCCAGATCGGCGAACGCCCCCAGCGTTTGGGTAATGCTCTTGGGCGTGAATGTCTGCGTGATACAGGTCTTCTCGGGCCAGTTGTCCGGTGCGGTGTTATCCCCGAGCACCTCCAGCTGCCGGTCGGCGACCAGGGTGTCCGATACGGTCGTCGCGGTGACCTTGCCGTGCAGCGGATAGGCGGCGTCGACGGTGAAAGTGACTCGTACCGAACCGTTCTCGGGCTCGACGCGATCCACGGTGCCGACCGGTAGGCCGCGCGTGGTGACCTGGTTCCCGGGATAGAGCCCGATCGAGTCCGGTAGCACCGCGCAGTAGCCGATGGTCTTGCGCAGCGGATCGAAGGCGAGCAGATAGCCGACGACGGTCACCAGTATCACCAGTGCGACCCCGGTCGCGGTCACGAAACCCGGTGCGCCCAGTACGCGTTTCATCAACACCCCCGCCCCGGCAGTGGAATGCAGACCTGCGGGACGGACAGGGTGATTCCGGATTGATCCACCACCACTCCGTCCTGCGGCGTCGATGCCGCCCGCAACCGGTCCTGTAACTGGGCGAGGCTGTTGATCGCCTGATCGAAGCGGCGGCCCAGATCCTCGAGCTGCGGTACCGCGGCTTCCAGTTGATCGGCGAGCGGTTCCAGCTCATGCCGCCAGGCGGGTTCGATACCGGCGATGCGCGAGAGCAATTCCGCTGTCACGGACAGTGATTCGGCGATCTCGGCCTTCTTGGCCAGGCCGTCGGTCTCCAGCGAGCCGATCTTGCGCAGGAAGGTGCCCAGCAGTGATCGGTTACCGTTCACGGCCGTCAGATACTCATCCATCACCGTGAGCGCGCGGGATACATCGGCGTTCTGCCGGTCCAGCAGTCCGACCAGGCTCTGCACCGCGGTTCCCATGCGCCGGAGCGCATCCGGGCTGTCGTCGAGCGAACCGGCCAGGGCGTCGAAGTTCCGGCGCAGGGTATCGCCGTCCACCTGCTGAATGGGCACGGCGGCGTCCTGGAGACTGCGAATGAGACTGTAGGGCAGCCGAACTCGATCGGCGGGTATCGCCGCTCGGCCCAATGGCCGGTCCCCCGCCGGGAAGGCGGCGATGTAGTGACCGCCGACCACGGTCAGCATGCGCACCTCCAGCCCGGTCCGATCGCCGAGGAACACGTTGTCGTTCACCGTGAAGGTCATGCGCACCCGATCCGGCAGCAGTTCGAGGGATTTCACCGCTCCGACCGGGATTCCGGCAATGCGGATCTCATCCCCGGCCCGGACCGACCGGGCTTCGGTGAGATCGGCGGTGTAGGTGGACTTTCCGAGCGGCAGCAGATAGAAGACGGCCGTCGCGACCAGCAGCACCGTCAGCGCCACCGCACCGTACAGACCCAGCCGCAATTCCCGAGCGGCGCTGCCGGGCTTCAACTTCGGCATATCGACACCCGCTGTCCGCTGATCAGCACCGCGAACGGCGCGGGCACCTCGGCGGGCCCTTTGGAACAGGTCAGCGTGATCTCCCCCGCGATCGGGCCGGCGGGCGGCAGCAGATTGGCCAGCGACTGCAATAGGCCGGGCAGTCGCCCGAGCGTGTCCAGCGCCTGGTCGGGATCGGGGAACAGTCGCTGTAGGTCCTGCTCCAGATTCGGGTTCGAATTCTCGGTCAGCCCCAGGGTTTTCAACAGGCTGTTGAGCGGTCCCAGCGCCGACGGCGCGACCGCCGCGAAATGCAGCAGTCCGTCGAGTTCGACGCGGAAGGAGGTGAACACGTCCGCGATGCCCTTCAGCAGCGTCACCAATTGCGGTGACTTACCGCCGATCTGCTCGGAGATGGCCTGCAGATTGGACAGCACCAGCGACAGCACGGCCTGCTTATCGGTAACGTACCGGCTCAGCTGTTCGAAAGCGTCCAGCGCGGGCCCGATGCCATTGCCATTGCCCTGGATCACCGCCAGCACGCTCTCGGTGAACTGGTTCAGCGCACCGGGCGAGAACTCCTGCAGCACCGGCTGTAAACCGTTGAACAGCTGGGTGATATCGAAGGAGGGCACGGTCCGGTCCGCGGGGACCGTCGATCCGGGGGTCAACCGCTCGCCCGGCGAATCCGGTTGCCGCACATCGACATAGCGCTGCCCGGTGAGCGTCTGATACCGGATGGCGAACCCGCTGGTGACGAAACAGGGGCGATCCGCGCGCACGGTGAACGCCACCACCGCGCGCGCACCGCGCAGTTCGATACCGGTCACCTTGCCGACCTGCACCCCGAACATGCGCACATCGTCACCGGTCTTCAAACCGCTGACATCGGTGAATTCGGCCCGATACGAGACGGTGTCACCGCTCACCGGCCGCACGATGGCGGTGATCACGGCCAGCAGCAGCACAATCATCACCGTCGCGAAGCCGCCCAGCCGCAGCAGCACCCCGGCCATCCCCCGCTGTCTCATCGGCCCGCCCCCAGCAGGGTGACGGCGACATTCAGCACCGGTCCGTCCGGACTGTCGGCGAACATGCGGTGCAGCCGGTCGATGGTCTCGGTGAGCTGGGTGTGCGAGGTCGCCGGATCGGGCACCGTATCGGCCAGCGCCTGCACCACCGGTGCGAGCGGATCGGTGAACTTGCCGAGACTGTCGTGCACCGTGCCGAAAGTTGTTGCCAGCCCCTTCAATACGCCTTCACGCAGCATAGTGATGGACGCGTCGTAGCGATCGCGGTCCTGCTGGAAGATCTGGATATCCAGGATGGCCTTGGCGAGTTTGAAGGTGGCCGAGGTGAACGAGCCGAAGCCGGTGAGGAATCCGGCGTATTGATCCAGCAGGAATGAGGACGGGTACTGCTGGGTGTCCGCCACCGCCCGGCTCAGCTCGACCACCGCGCGCAGCACCGGGCTGAACGCGCGCAGATCCGAATTCACCTGTGTCAGCAGCTGTGTCAGCTGCGGGGTGAGCACCTCGGTCGAGGTCTGGGTGAGCGAGCGCAGCAACGCGCCCATGGTCACATCGTTCACCCGGTCCGCCAGATCGATCACCTGGCCGTCTCGCAGCGGAGCCCCGCCGGGTGCGCCGCGCAGCGCGACCGCACTGATGCCGAAGAGGTTCTCGGGGGCGTAATCCACCCCGAGGGCGTCGGTGAGCGAGGCGGTCTGCCCGGGATCCAGTTCCAGCGTGAGCAGCTGTCTGCCCTGCTCCGCGGCCTTGACCGCGGTGACGCGCCCGACGGCCACACCGTCGAAGCGCACCGGGGTGCCCGTGGCGATACCCTCGCCGATCTGCTCGGTGCGCAGCTGGATGCTCAGGCGTGCACCGGTTGCTCTGTCCTGCAGGGCATTCCATCCCAGCACGGCGGCCACGACCAGCAGTACGGTCAGCACCCCGAGCAGCCGGGACGTACCGCGGCCGATGCGCACACCCGGAATCGCGTAATTCGGCACTGCCCTACCCCGGGAATTCGATCGCGGAATTGATACCCCACAGCAGCAGCGTCAGCACCATGTCCAAGCCGATGATGGCCACGAAACTGGCGCGCACCGCGCGACCGGACGCGATGCCGACGCCCTCCGGTCCGCCGGAGGCGAAGAAGCCGTAGTAGCAGTGGATCAGGATCACCGCGACGCCGAACACCAGGATCTTCACCACCGCCGCGAAAATGTCGTAGCCGCTGGTGAATTGGAAGAAGTAGTGGTCGTACACCCCGTTCGCCTGCCCGTGCAGCAGCACGATCACCGCCGAACAGGACGCGTAGGACAGGATCAGCGCGATCAGGAAGGTCGGCACGATGGCGACCGCGCCCGCGATGACGCGGGTGCTCACCACGAACGGAATCGACCGCAGGCCGAGCGATTCCAGCGCGTCGATCTCCTCGGAGATGCGCATGGCCCCGATCTCGGCGGTCATCCGGCAGCCCGCCTGCGCCGCGAATCCCACCGCGGCCGCGATGGGGGCCAGCTCACGGGTATTGGCGAACGCGGACACCACGCCCGATACCGAACCCAGCCCGAGCAGGTTCAGGGCGGCGAAGGATTGGATGCCCACGCCCGCGCCGATCGCCGCACCCAGCACCACCAGCATCGGCACCGTGCCCCCGCCGACGATCAAAGAGCCACGGCCCCAGGTCATATCGGTGATGGTGCGCAATGTCTGCGCCCGATAGCGGCGCAGCGTCACCGGTATTCCGGCCAGCGCCAGGGCGATGAAGCCGAGCATGAACCCGGTGTTCTCCAGCGGCGTCAGCGTGCGCCCGGAGGTGCGCGCCAGCCGGCGCGCGGTGCGAAAACCCTTGGGCAGGTACGGAGTAGCGGTCATCACGCCACCCGCATCGGCAGGAACATGGCGACGATCTGGGTGAGCGCCAGATTGATCACGATGATCGCCGCCACCGACAGCACCACCGCCGCGTTCACACCGTCCGCGACCCCGCGCGGCCCGCCCCGCGCCTCCAGTCCGCGCTGACAGGCCACGATCACCACCACGAAGCCGAACAGCACCGCCTTGGCCAGTGAGATCCAGACATCGGTCAGCACGGTGAACGCGCCGAAGGTGGCCCAGTAGCTGCCCGGCGTCACCTGCTGCGCGCTGATGGCCACCACATAACCGGCGACCACACCGACGAAGATGACCAGGATATTGAGCAGCGGCGCGACCAGCACCATGGCCACGACGCGTGGAATCACCAGGCGGTGCACCGGATCGATGCCCATCACCCGCAGCGCGTCGATCTCCTCGCGCACCGTGCGCGCACCCAGATCCGAGGCGATGGCCGAGGCCCCCGCCCCGCCGAGCAGCAGGCCGGTGGCTATGGGCGCGCCCTGCTGGATGACCCCCAGCCCGCCGGCCGCGCCTAGTAGTGAATCCGCGCCGAGTTGATGGATGAGATTGCCCACCTGCACCGACACCACCACACCGAACGGAATCGCCATCAGGATGGCCGGAATCGCGGTGACGGTGATCAGATACCAAGCTTGAGCGCACATCTCACGCCACTGGAACCGCCCGGCGAATACATCGGCGACCGTCCCGCGCACCGCCTCCGCACCCAGATCGACCGTGCGCCCGAAGGTGCGCAGGCCGCCGATCGCGATGGTGGAGAAGCTGTTCCGGGCGATCCGCAGCGCCGTGAGTGGCTCATTCCCGCCGCGAGGCTTCGTCTCGATCCGCATCCGCTCCTCCTTCCCGCGTCGAAACTCCCTGCGCTGCACGCTATGCAGCGGTCGCGGCAATGCCCATGGCACGGACGGTCAGCGGTTTGACAGTTTCCGACCCGTCAGGACGCGAGCGGAACCGAGGACAGGGCGCTGCCCACGAAATCGGCCAGCGCCGCGGCGATCGGCTCGGGAGTGCCGTCGGCGCGCGGATGCGCGCCCGCCGCCAGATCGCAGTGCAGATAGCCCGGGAACCAATGCACATCGCGCTCCGGGTAGACGCCCCAGCGGGCCAGCGTCCGGGTGAAACTGGATTGGCCCATCAGGTTCACGAAAGGCAATCGGGCAGCGCCTTTTTCATGCAGCAGCGGGGCGAGTGAGCCGGTGCGGCAGCCGGTGAGCATCGCGATGGCGTCGAAGGGCTGCCGGAGCGGGAAGTAGTCCTCGAAGACATTGAGCCGCCCGCCCGCCAGGATGCGGGCGAGTTCCACAATGCTCACCACCTCACTGCTCGCGGTGGCCGCCGGAATCCCGGTGCGGCTGAGTTGTATTGGGGCGTCGCCGGTTCCGCAGCGATCGTAATCACGCCAGCGGTACAGGGTGTCGAAGGAGGTCGGACTGTAGCGCGGGGCGGTACCGCAGGCGGCCTGATAGAGGCTCCGCACTCCCGGCAGCTGCCCCGCCTCGAAGGAGAGCGGGAAGCTGCGCGGCGCGACCGCATCGCTGTCCAGCGTGCCGCAGCTCATCGAGAGCACGGCCATGTTCACCGAGGTGTGCGCACCGCCGAGCAGTCCGAGCAGTGCCTGATTGGTGATTCGTAGCTTGCGGTAATCGGTTGTGCGAGAGGTGAATTCCCGCCAGGTGCGGGCGGTGGAGCCGCGCACCAGCAGATCCGCGGTGCCGTGTCCGGGCAGTAGCCGCAGGATATCGGCCTCCTCATCCGGTGCGAGCACCGCCGCTGCGGCGACCGCGGCGACGATCGCGAACGCCTCGGCATTGCCCCAGCCGCCGCGCAATACCGCGGTGCTGCGCGGCACCCGGCCGCGGCGCATGGCCGCGGGTGCGCGCTCGGCGGCCCGGGCCAGCGCGCCGAGCGGTGCGGCCAGCACCCGCCGCCGCTCCAGCCGCAGCGGGTCCAGGTGGGTGATGGTGTCCAGCGCGATCAGCCCGGCGATCTGCTCGTGGCCGGGCCGCCCGTCGAAATCCCAGGCCGCGTACGCGCCCGCCTGGATGCCGCCCAGTGAATGTCCGCCCAGGAACAGCTTTTCCGCGCGCAGGTCCGGATCGGGGAGTTCGCGGCGCAGTACCTCGTGCGCGTCCAGCACGGTGCGGGCCATCCCGAATTCGGCGAGGAAGCCGAGATCGCGGTCGCTGTGGAAACCCCCGAAGGTGCGGCCGCCGACCACTCGGCCGCCGAAGTAGTAGTCGAAGGCCAGGTGATAGTCGCCCTCGGCCATGGCGACTTCGATGGCCGAATGGTCCTCCACGCCATTGGCGCGGCGGTCCAGCACCCACACCTCGGCGCTGCGCCCGGCCGCGGCGAGCTCCCGCACCACATTGCGGGCCAGCGGTTGCAGGGAGCGCGCACCCGCGATGGCACCGGGCAGTAGCGCGATCACCACATCGGCATTCGCAGGATCGTCTGAGGCAATCTCGCCGCGAACCCGCAAATGCAGTAATTCCTCGCATTCCCGGGGGCACTCCGGGAAGCCGTCCGGCAGCGGAACCCGGTGCGAGACCATGCTCACGCGGATGCCGTCGGCGGTTTCCAGGACCTGTTCCGTACGCGTCACGGCGCGACCTCCCGTTCATTCTGCTGTCCGGTAACAACTGGGCCAGCCTAGGCAGAATCGCCGAAATACCGCTCTGAGCGGGGAACAAAGCGGCCGAAAGGGTGAATGGTCCGGCCGCCCGAATCAACCGGATGCGAGCGTTAGTCACCATGCACAACATTTCCGGCTGTCGGTTGTGCCACACTGACTGCTGGGAAGGCGAGCCGAACCATCAACCCTCTGGGACGGTGGGCGGCCCGAGGAGTCGATGAGGACTACAGCTACATGTTCGATTGGGATCTATTGCGCAATACCTCCAGCGTCCACGTGATGACACGGCTCGCGGAGGAACGAGGAATGCGGGCTGCCGCCTGCCTGGCGGGCACCGGGCTACCGCCTGAGACGGTGAACGATCCGAATGCCGAGGTCACCGCCCGGCAGGAACTCGCCCTGATCCGCAATGTGCTCGCCCGCTTCGGCGGTGAACCCGGGCTGGGCGTGGACGCGGGCAGCCGCTATCACATCTCCCTGTACGGACCGCTGGGGCTGGCACTGCTCAGCAGCCGCACCCTGCGCGATGCGGTCGGCGTCGCACTGCGCTTCGTCGAACTCGCATTCGTCTTCGGACAGTTGACCTTCGAGGAATCCGACGGTGAGGCGCGACTGGTCTACGAGGACCGCGAGGTGCCCGAGGACGTGCGGGACTTCCTCGCCGATCGGGTGCTGACCGGAATCCAGATGATCAGCACCGAACTCTTCTCGGTCGGAATCCCGCTGCACCGCGTCGGTTTCCGGCACGATCGGCCCGCCGACACCGCCCGCTATCGCCGGGTGTTCGACCTGGAGCCGACCTTCGGAGCCGCCCGCAATGAGGTCGCGTTCCAGGCCGCCTTCCTGGATCTGCCGCTGCCGCAGGCCAACGAATGGGCCCGCAGCACCTGCGAACAGATGTGCCGCGATCTGCTGACCCGCAGGCACGCCCGCACCGGCGTCGCGGGCGCGGTGCGCGATCTGCTGGTGCGCACCCCCGGCGAGATCCCGGATCAGGTGTCGGTGGCGGCCGAATTGTTCATCAGCCCGCGCACGCTGTCCCGGCGGCTCGCCGATGAGGGCACCTCCTTCCGGGTGCTGCTCGACGAGGTGCGCCAAGCGCTGTCCGAGGAATTGCTCGAACACACCGAGATGACCACCGAACAGGTCTCGGCCCGACTGGGTTACGCGGAAGCCGCCTCGTTCATCCGGGCCTTCCGGCGCTGGAAGGGTTGTCCGCCACAGGAATACCGCGCGCGGCGGGGACGCGCGGGCACCCGGCTGCCGGAGCCGGAGCTCGTCTAGCCTCCGGCTCCGCGCCGTCCGGCGCATGCCCGCGCCGAGGCCGCTGACGTGAAATGTGTATGCCCCGTCCGCCGTTGACCTTCTCGCCCGGGACCGGTGCCCGATAGCGTGCCCGGGACATTCGGCAGCGCGGAGGGCACGACGTGGACAATTCCAAACCCGGGAGCCAGGAGTTCGACTTCGACTGGATCGTGGTCGGCAGCGGATTCGGGGCCAGCGTCAGCGCACTGCGCCTGGCCGAGAAGGGGTATCGGGTCGGCATCATCGAACAGGGCCGCCGCTTCGCCGATACCGATTTCGCGGACCGGGCAACGCAATTGGGGAAATTCCTGTGGCTGCCCGGGCTCGGGCTGCGCGGCATACTGCGGGTCGCGCCGTACCGGCATGCCACGGTGCTGGCCGGGGTCGGGGTGGGCGGCGGCAGTCTGGTCTACGCCAACACCATGTATCAACCCGACAGCGATGACTTCTACCGGCATCCGCAGTGGGGTGAATTGGCCGACTGGCGTGCGGAATTGGCTCCGCACTTCGATACCGCCCGGCACATGCTGGGGGTGCTGCCGTATACGGGCGAACGGCCGGTGGACGATCTCATGCGCGAACTGGCCGCCGATCTCGCTGTGCCACAGGGTTATCGGAATACGCCCATCGCGGTCTACCTCGGCGCACCGGGGCAGGTGACGCCCGATCCGTACTTCGGCGGCGCGGGACCGGCGCGCACCGGTTGTGTGCGCTGCGGACAGTGCATGCTCGGCTGCCGCTACGGGGCCAAGAACAGCCTGCCCAAGAATTACCTCTGGCTGGCCGAAAAGGCCGGAGCCGTCGTGCTTTCCGAACTCAAGGTGGTCGATCTCGCACCGCTGGACGGCGGAACCGGCGAATACGGATACCGGGTGCGCGCCCGCCGCCCGGGCCTGCGGTCCGGCGGGGCACGGGAATTCACCGCGCGCTCGGTGGTGCTGGCGGCGGGCACGCTGGGCACCAATGAACTGCTGGCCGCCTGCAAACGCCGCGGCTCGCTGCCCGCACTCTCCGACCGACTCGGTGACATCGTGCGCACCAATGACGAATCCATCCCCGCCGCAACGACTTCCGTACCGGGCGCGGATTATCGCAGCGATGCCGCCATCACCTCGAGCGTCTTCCTCGGCGAGCACACGCACATCACCAACAACACCTACGGTGACGGCGGCGGTCTGCTGGCGCTGACCTACGGCCCCGCCACCACCGCGCACAGCGCACTCGGCCGCTGGGGACAGTTCCTGCGCGCCTACCCCGGATATCTGCTGGATCTGCTGCGCAACCGGCACTGGTCGCGGCGCACGGTCATCTTCACGGTGATGCGCGGTACCGATGTATCCCTGCGCCTGCGAAAGGGTTTCGGCCCCGGCCGGTTGCGGACCGAGGCCGCGGGTACCACGCCCGGCGGGGAATCGGCCGTGGATATCGCCCGCCGGGTGGCGGCACTGGCGGCGCGGCGCATGAACGGCCGCGCCCTGGCCTCGCTCGGTGAGACGCTCGGTTCCGCTCCCATGACGGCGCACTTCCTGGGCGGCGCGGTCATCGGCGCGGATCGCGAACACGGCGTGATCGACGGACAGCACCGGGTTTTCGGCTACACCGGACTGCTCATCTGCGACGGCTCCGCGGTGCCCGCCAATGTGGGCGTGAATCCGAGCCTGACCATCTGCGCCATGGCCGAGGCGGCCATGACGCATATCCCGGCGGTCAGCGCGTGATGTTCACCAGCACGGCCAGGGAGCCGCCACCCGTGACGGACAGGAACGACCCGGTGACCACATCGGGTCGGCCGTCGCCGTTGAAATCGGCGGTATCGAGCGAATTCGGCGTCCAGCCCGCATCACCGATGAGCACCGGCGGATCGAAGGACAGCGCCTGCGCGCCGTCCGCGGTCGAATTGCGCAGCAGCGACAGCTGATTGCGGATATTCAGGTAGGGGCTGGCCAGGATCGCGTCCGGCTTGCCGTCACCGTCGAAATCCGCGATAGCGGTGTTCTCGGTGGCCCAGCTGCCCGCCTGATGCGCCTGCGCACCGTCGAGCACGGTCGGGAACACCGGGACCGGTGAACCCGTGGGTGTGCGGTTCACCGCGGAGAACATGCCTGCCAGCGGATTACCCAGAATGCCGACATCGGACATCAGATCCGGTTTGCCGTCATTGTTCATATCCGCCAGCCCGACCCAGGTGGCGAACGGGAAGAAATAGGTGGTCGGGCGCAGATCCGGGACCGGCGCGCCGTCGGGGGTGAAGTTCATCAGCACGGTGACGGTGCTGGAACTGGTCTCACCGATGGCCAGATCGGTCCTACCGTCGCCATTGATATCGGCGGCCGCAATGCCCTCGGTGGTGATGCCGCCGTTGAAGAAGTACGGACCGCTGAAAGTCGCGGCGTCCGAACCGGGTTCGGTGGTGTTCATGAGCACCTGGGTGGTGCCGAGCACGACATTGGCGGTATCGCCGATGATCAGATCCGGGCGGCCGTCGTTGTTGAGGTCGGCGGACGCGACCACGGCGGGCATCAACCCACCCGCGAAGTACTGCGGCGGGCCGAAAACCGGTGTATCGGAACCATTCTCGGTGTGGTTCAGCATGACCACCACACCGCCGACACCGAGTTTGGTGGCGTCGGTGGCCATCAGATCCGGCCTGCCGTCGCCATTGACGTCCGCGACATTGCAGCCGAACGACAGCGGAACCCCCGGCACATTGAACGGCCTACTGAAGTCAGTTGTGGTCGAGCCGTTTTCGGTGTGATTGAGAAGCACCGACAGCCCGCCCCAGCCGCCCTGGAGCGAATCGCAGGTGACGATATCGGGTTTGCCGTCCCCGTTCATATCGACCGCGCGAATGAAGAACGGACCGCCCGCGAAGGTGTCGTAGAACTGCGCGGGCGCGAACGTCGCACCGCCCGCCGCATGCGCCACTCCGCCGCCGAGCGTCGCGGCGATCACCGCCGCGGCGACCACACCCGTCCGCTGCACGCTGTCCCCGATACCGGCCACACTGCCCTCCTGATTTCCGACCCGAAAGCCCACCGAAACTATCGACGGCCGACCGGTCTCGAGCACGCCGCGGCGACCACTGTCCGCGGATGTCAACCTCGTGGCGTTTCATGGCGCACCGCCGGGACCTGCGGCGCTCTACCGTCTGGGACGAATGAGCCGTGCGTCACATCAGGAGTCGAGGACCGCGTACATGACCGATACACAACGGATTCGAGCCGTCACCGCCGTAGTCGCGCTGGCGCTGGCCACCCTCGCGACCGGAACCGCCGGCGCGCTGCCCGCCGGATCGAGTTCGGGCTCCTCCGAGGGCGCGAATCCGATCTTCAGCGAATCGGCGCAGTACAACGTCGGCGGGCTCGGACCCGCGTTCGGATCCCAGACCATGGCGTACGCGGACTTCGACGGCAACGGCACCGTGGACGTGGCGGCCACCGGCATCGTGGACGGCGTCGGCATCATGTTCGGCGACGGGACGGGGCGACTGCGGCGAAATCAGTTCGTGCACACCGAAGTCGGCGCGAACGCGGTGCAGGTGGCGGATCTGAACGGGGACGGCGCACCGGATCTGGTGGTCACCAATTTCCTGAGCATCTCGGTACTGCTCAATGACGGGCACGGCGTCTTCCACGTCGACCGCAGCTATGCGACCGATTTCAACCCCGATGTCAGCTACCGCACCGGCGGCATTCCCTTCGGGGTGGCGCTGGCCGATTTCGACCACGACGGCACCGTCGATATCGCCTTCAACAGCCTGCTGCCGGTACCCGGCGGCGTCGGCATCATGCACGGTGACGGGCAGGGGCATTTCGCCGAACCGCAGTGGTACGGAGTGGGTTTGAGCAAAGCCAGCGTGCTCGCCGGGGATCTGGACAATGACGGTTACCCGGATCTGGCCTTCCATGATCTGGCCACTTCCGGTGTCTGGGTGATGCTCAATGACCGGCACGGCGGCTTCGCGCCGCCGCGCTGGAATCTGGCCGCGCTGCCGAGCGAGGATCTCAAACTCGCCGATGTGGACGGTGACGGCAATCTGGACCTGATCACCGCCAATGTCGCCGGATTCAGCGCCGGGGTGCACTGGGGTGACGGGCACGGCAATTTCAGCGCACCGCAGCTGATCGGCCCCGCGCTCGCGCCCTGCACCATCGCCATCGCCGATTTCGACGGTGACGGCATCCCGGATATCGCTGCCGGACAGTATGTTCCGTCCACCGCCATGATCTTCAAGGGCGACGGCCACCGCGGCTTCAACTACGTGGAGCAGCACACCATCGGACTCGGACCGCAGGCCATGGAGGCTGTCGATCTCAATGGTGACGGCCGCCCCGAACTCATCAGCATGAGCAGTGTGTCCGAGGACGTGGCCGTGCTCCTGAACCGCAGCGCCGAAAGAGGCTGAACCATGCGAGTATCTCTGTCCCGCAACAGTATCCGTGCATCAGCCGTACTGGGAGGCGCACTCGCCGCCCTCTCGGCCGTGACCCCGGCGAATGCGGTCGAACCGACCCTGTCCTTCGGAACCAGCTTCGGCGGCACCAGCATCAACCACTTCACCACCGTCCCCAACGGCGCGCTCTTCGACGCCGACATCATCACCCTGCAACCCGGTATCAACGCCGGAATAGTGGGTCTGCTGGCCGACGCCACCCCGCTCGACACCGCCTGCGCCACCGGCACATTCGTACTGCACCCGAAAACCGGTGCACCGGAGGAGATCCCGGTCGGCACCAGTTGCGGCATCCCGTTCCCGTTCCTGGTGGCCGCATCGCGCCCCGCCGGTGACTACGCGGAGATCTGCGCCATCGTCGAGGTCACCCAGCGCACCGGCGCGACATCCGCGCAGCGCACCGAAACCTGTTTCCGCTTCCCCAACGATTGAGGCTCCCGATGCTGACCCCGCGCACCCGCCGCCTGCTCACCGCCGTCGCGGGAGCCGCCGCCCTCACCCTGGCGGGCACCGCCACCGCCGTCGCGGATCCCACCCCGGACCCCGCTCCCGGCACCTCCGCCGCCGACTACCCCGCCCGCCCGGCCAACCAGGCCCCGGTCCTGTTGCCGCCCTTCAACTTCAACGCCAATATCCTCGGCTTCGACTTCAAACACACCAATCAGTTCCCCGCCGGAGTCACCTTCGACGGCGCGGTCTGGGCCGTCAACCCCGACTGGACCATCCTCACCATCGGCTGGCTCGCCGATATGGCCCCCTTCATCGACGCGAATTGCGCCACCGGCTCGATCGTCTTCGAGACCACAACCGGTGACCTCGAAACCCATCCGCTGGCCTCGGCCTGCTCCAACGGCTACATCTACGGCCTGGTCTCCAACCTCCCCGCCAAGAACTACCGCATGGTCTGCATGTCCTCGGCCACCATCGGCGACCGCGGCGAACGCGCCTGCTTCCGCTTCATCAACTGATTCGCGCAACCGCGGTGGCGGGGCCGGGCCACCCCGGCCCCGGGACCGGCTAGCGGTTCGGCGCGGCGATGCCGCAGGCTTCGAAGGCCGCCTTGGCCTTGGCGATCTGATCGTCGGTGGGCTTGCCCTCCGGGCGGGAGTCGCGGGTCAGCCCCTGATCGGTGAGGCACTGCTTCTGCTGGTCGGTGAGTTTGGGCCGCTCGGGCAGCTGAATGCCGCAGGCGGAGAAGGCGTCCTTGATCTTGGCGATCTGATCGTCGGTGGGCTTGCCCTGCGGGCGGGAGTCCCGGGTGATACCGCGATCGGCCAGACACTGCTGCTGCTGATCGGTGAGCTGGGGATGATTGCCGCCGTGGCCGTCACCGGGGGCGGCCGAGGCGACACCGAGTCCGGCGGACAGCGTGATTCCGGCGGCAGCGATAGCCAGGAACGAATAGCGGATGATTCGCATGCGGGTGGCTCCCTTGTAGAGTTCCGGCGCGCTCTGCGCCGGCCCTCGAAAGTCTCGACAGCCGGGCTGGCGGCTCCTTGAAGGATTCCTGGCGATTTCCTGGAGATGCGCGCGGATTCACAGCTGTTCGCCAGGAAGTCTTCAGGTAGCCGAGAAGCTCCCGCTACAGGGTGTGCAGTATGCGTGAACCGACGACGGACCCCGGCGACCACGGCACCACCGCACCGCGGGTGCTCGTCGTCGACGATGAGGAGAACATCGCGTATCTGGTCGGCACCGGATTGCGCATGGCCGGATATACGGTGCGGACCGCGGGCACCGGCCGCGAAGCGCTGGAATGCGCCGACGTCATGCGCCCGGACGCCATCGTGCTCGATGTCATGTTGCCCGATGACGACGGCTATACGGTGCTGCGGCGTTTGCGCGGAAGAGGTTGTGACGCACCGGTGCTGTTCCTCACCGCGCGGTCGGACGGGGCCGAACGCGTGCACGGGCTCACCTGCGGCGGCGATGACTACATCGTCAAACCCTTCATCCTGGAGGAGGTGGTCGCCCGCGTGCAGATCGCATTGCGGCGCAGCGGAGCCATCGCCGAACTGCCCGCCCAGCGCCGGGTGGCAGATCTGGTGCTCGATGATCAGGCGCATCGCGTCTGGCGCGGCGAAGACGAAATACACCTGACCGCAACGGAATTCACACTGCTGCGCTGTCTGATGAGCAATACCGGCCGGGTGGTGACGCGCGCGCGGATTCTCGATCACGTCTGGCAGTACAGCTTCGAAGGCGAATCGGCGGTGATCGAAACCTTCATCAGCAGCCTGCGCCGCAAGCTCGACAACGGCGGACCCAAACTCATCCACACCGTGCGCGGGGTCGGCTACAGCATTCGGGAACCCTGATGTCCCTGGCGCGGCGACTGACCCTGGCGCTGATCGCGCTGGTGCTGACACTGCTGGCCGCGGGCACGGCGGTGGTGCTCATCCAGCGCCACTACCTGGTCGCGCAACTCGACTCGCAGATCACCAAACTGGCGGGCAGCCCCATGGTCGGGGTCATCGCCGGTCAGCATCCATCCCGGCCCACCCGATCACCGCTGGCCTTCGGCGATATCTATCTCGGAATCCGAAGCGCCGACGGCACTCTCACCACCGTGCAGGGACCGAGCAATGATCCCGACCTCATCCCCGACCTGAAAGGCGTCGGCGATCTCCCGAAACCCACGGGCAGGCCGACGATCTCCGGAAACGCCTCGGAGGTGCGCGCGGTGACCGCCCGCTACGGTCCCGTCGACGTCGTCATCGCCATATCCGCGCAGAGCGCGCACGATGCCACCGAGCGCCTGATCATCACCCTGATCATCGCGGGCCTCGCGCTCGCCGTGGTGGTGGGCTCGGTGGTCGGCTGGGTGCACCGCCTCGGACTCGTGCCCATCGCGCGCATGACCGAGGCCGCCGACGCCATCACCGCGGGGGCCACCCAACGCCGCATCGACGCGGGTCCGCCCGGCACCGAGGCCGACCGGCTCGCCAAGGCCCTCAATACGATGATCGACACCACCCGGGCGACCGAGGATCGCATGCGCCGCTTCGTCGCCGACGCCTCACACGAATTGCGCACCCCGCTCACGACCTTGCGCGGGTACTCCGCCCTGCACTCATCGGGGGCGGATGAGGTGCACGATGCCATGCGGCGCATCAATGACGAGGCGCAGCGCATGAGCCGCATCGTCGAAGCCCTGCTCGACCTCAATAATCTCGACAATCTCGATGAACACGGCCTCACCGACCGCGGACCCGTCGACGTCGTGCCGCTCATCACCGCCATCGTCGACGATCTGCATGTCATCGCACCCGGCCGCAGCATCGAAATAGATGCCCCCGCTTCGGCTTTCGCCGATGCGGTACCGGATCGGGTGACCCAGGCCGTACTGTCCCTGGCGACGAACGCCCTACGCCACACCCCGCACGACGCCCCGATCACCATTCGCGTCACCGCCGCGAACGCCGTGCGCATCGCGGTCATCGACCACGGCCCCGGCATCCCGCCCGAACATCTCCCGCACCTGTTCGACCGCTTCTACCGGGTGGATACCGGCCGGGCGCGCAGCGCGGGCGGCAACGGCCTGGGCCTGGCCATCGTCGCCGCGATCATGCACGCGCACAACGGCACTCACGGGGTCGACGCCCAACCGGGGGTCGGTAGTACCTTCTGGATCGAATTCCGCACCGCCGCAACCGGATAGCGGACTCACTTGGCCGGAGCATCGCAGACCGGCGGTGCGCTGCGCTCCAATTGCAGCAGGCTGCAAAAGGTCTGGGCGCTGACCTTCCAGGAGCCGTCGATGCGGATCGCCTCACCGTGCCGGTTGGGCAGCAGCGGAAAACCGTGCTTCTTGATGGTGAAGGTCACCGCGGCGCGATCCGGCCCGGTGCTGTCGACCTGGGCGACCGAGGCCGACGCACCCCCGGCTATCGACGAATTCGCTTGGGATTTCAGGGTTTCCTCGAACGCCTGACCGTTCTCGACCAGCGCCATCTTCTGATCGACGGGCAGCGAACTGTCGAAGAAATGCTCGAAGGTCGTGGTCACCGCGTCCACCTCCGAGGCGGGGGCCGAGGATTCGGAGTGGCCGCCGCACGCTCCGGCGAGGAGCATCGGGGCGGCGCAGAGCGCGAGCACCCGCGCGGCGGCGTCGATTCGTCCGGCCGAACTCCACATCGATGCCCTCCAGCTGCTCGTCGGTCAACTGTTTTCCCAGGTCAGGCTATCCGCCGAGGGATGATTCAGTGGGATCGACGCGCGCGGCGGCACCGTGCGGCCGATCACGCGGCGCTGTGGTGAACGATGATGTTGCCGTAGGAGTTTCGGGCGTGCACCTGCACGGTGCCGGCATCGGCGGCGACCGGAGCGAGCTGGTTGCGGACCGAACCGTGCTGGGTATTGGTCTCCAGCTGTACCGCGCTGCCGGGGTGCACGCCCACCTCCACCTCACCCATGGAGGTCTCCAGCCGCAACACCCCGTTCGAGGCGTCGCCAACCCGGATATCGCCCTTGGCGGTGCGCGCGGTCACCGCACCGCGCGGGCTGTCCACAATGATGTCGCCGCAGGAGACCTCCAGGTCGGAGCCGTCGAACGCGCCGCTGGCCACCAACTTGCCCATCGCCAGCGTGGCCTCGAGCTGCGAACCGGTGGGCGCCTCGATGATCACCTCGATGGCGGCATTGCCACCGAACGGGCTGTAGGCGCGCCAGCTCTTCGGCGTCTTCACGGTCAAGCGGCCCGCGCTGAAATCGACCTTGATCTGCTTGGCGGCGCGCACATCATCCTTATCGGACGGGTTGGCCGGGCGGACCTGGACCACGGTGTCGGACCGATCCGAGGCGATGATCTGCACGCTGCCCGAGGGCACGTCGACGGTGAGGGCGATCGGGGCCGGGGTCTGGAAGGTGGTCATGGCGGTACTCCTGTTCGAGCGGGTGTGCCGCCTCGGTCGAGTGCGGCGAGAACTACGATCGCCGGGCGTCCTGACACCGCCCGGTCACCGCGCTGACACCACCGCCACCGCCGGAATCACCGTGTCAGGAGCGTGACAGCCGGGTGTCAGGCCGGACCCCGAGAGTTTGTGCCATGACGAACTCAGCAATCGCGGTCCAGGGACTGCGAAAGGCATACGGGGACAAGGTCGTGCTCGACGGCATCGACCTGACCGTCCCGGCGGGCACGGTGTTCTCGCTGCTCGGCCCGAACGGGGCGGGCAAGACCACCACGGTGAACGTACTGACCACACTCATCAAGGCCGACAGCGGATCGATTCGGGTTGCCGGACACGACCTTTCCACCGAGGCCAAGGCGGTCCGCGCGGCCATCGGGGTCACCGGTCAGTTCGCGGCGGTCGACGAACTGCTGACCGGGCAGGAGAACCTCCAGCTGATGGTGGACCTGCACGGCATCGGCGGTAAGGACGGCAAGCGGATCGTCGCGGACCTGCTGGACCGCTTCGAGCTGACCGAGGCCGCCCGCAAGCACGCCTCCACCTACTCCGGCGGTATGCGCCGCAAACTCGATCTGGCCATGACCCTGGTCGGCACCCCCAGTGTCATCTTTCTCGACGAGCCCACCACCGGATTGGATCCGCGCAGCCGCCGCACCATGTGGTCCATCATCGGCGATCTGGTCGCCGAGGGCGTGACCATCTTCCTCACCACCCAGTACCTGGAGGAGGCCGATCAGCTCGCCGACCAGGTGGCGGTGCTCGATCAGGGCCGCATCGTCGCGCACGGCACTCCGGACGAACTCAAGCGCCAACTGCCCGGCACCCATGTCCGCCTGCGGTTCAGCGATCCCACCCAACTCGCTTCCGCCGCAACGGTTTTCCCCGAATCAACGGTAGACGAGGAGAACCTGACACTGCGGGTGCCCAGCGACACCGGCACCAATTCGCTACGGGCACTGCTGGACCGGCTCGATCAGCACCATCTCGCCGCGGCGGAATTCTCCGTGCACACACCCGATCTCGATGACGTTTTCCTCGCCCTGACGGGCCGTACCACGGAGGTGGCAGCGTAATGAGCGCCAAGTCCCCAGCAATTGTCATGTTGCGCCGCAACTTCAAGCACATCGCCCGGAACCCCACCTCGGTGTTCAACGCGGTGCTGATGCCCATCATCATCATGCTGATGTTCGTGTACATGTTCGGCGACGCCTTCAATGTCGGCGTCGACTACATCGACTACGCGACGCCCGGCCTCATCCTGCTCGCCGTCTGCTACGGCCTCGGCGGCACCGCCACCGCGGTGAACTCGGATATGACCAAGGGCATCATCAACCGGTTCAAGGTCATGGACGTCTCCCGCGGCGCGGTGCTGACCGGTCACGTGGTGGCCAGCGTGCTCACCAATATCATTGCCATCGCGGCCCTGATCGGCGTCGCGTTCCTGCTCGGCTTCAACCCGTCCGCCAGTGCCGTGGACTGGCTCGGCGTCGCCGGAATGGTGGTGCTGCTCGGTGTCGCCACCGGCTGGTTCACCGTCGCCCTCGGCCTGTTCGCCAAATCCCCGGAGACGGCGGGCATGGCTTCGGTGCCGCTGGTCATGCTGCCATTCTTCAGCAGCGCGATCGTCCCCGCCGACAAGATGGGCCCGGGACTCAAGCAGTTCGCCGAGTACCAGCCCTTCACCCCGATCATCGAAACCATGCGCGGACTGCTCAACGGCTCCCCTGACGGTGGCAAGGCCTTGATCGCCATCGCCTGGTGCCTGGGGATCGCGATCGTCGGATACTTCTGGGCCTCGGCCACTTTCACGAAGCGAGCGTGACCGTAACCAATTCCCGCCAGTCAGCCCGCGCACCCTGCTCCATCGCCTCGGTGAACTTATTGTCACCGAGGCGATTTCGCGTTTCCGCCTCGATCCGGGCCACATCGGGCTGGGATCGATCCGGCAGCCCGCGCACCGCGGAACTCGCCGCCAGCAATCGCGCGGCCTGCTCGTAATCCTGTTCGCGCAGTGACAGATCCGCGATACCGAGCACCGCCTGGGCGATCTGCGGCGCGTGCCCGGCCTCCAGCGCCGCCTCGTATGCCGCGGCCCGGTGCGTGCGGGCCACATCGAGATCCTCGGCCAGATATCCCAGCAGGTCCTGAATGATCGAACGCACGATCCCCCGATCGGCGCTCTCCCCCAAAATCGCCGTGGCGACATCCAATTGGCGGTACACCTGCTCCGCGTCACCGCTCCAGCGCGCCAGCTCCGCCTTCGACAGTGCCAGGTCGGCGAGCACATTCGGCCACGCCACCCGTTCCATGGACCGGTCCGCCTGCGCCATGGCCGCCGCGCTCGCCTCGAAATCGCCCAGCAGCCAATACAATTGCGCCTGCCGCGACAGAATCGGCACCGCGTCCTCGCTGGCCCCGATGTCCTCGACCACCACGATCGCCTGCTCGTAATACGCGCACGCGGCGGCGAACTCACCGCGCATGGCGATGTGATTCGCCAGCATGGTCAGGGCGAACGAAATCCCCCACCGGTCACCGATTTCCCGGAATTCGGCGAGCGCGGTCTCCAGGAAGCCGTCGACCTCCCGGCCGTCCTGGCCGAGCTGGATACGCAGATTCCCCAGCTGCAACCGCACCAGCGCCCGCACCCACGGATCCGGATCGTCCAGCATCGACTCCCAGGCGGGCAGGAACGCGTCCGGCGCCTCCAGCATGCGTTGCAGCGGCGCGGCGAATCGCGCTGCGGGATGCCGGATCTCGACCCGCCGGGTGATCTCGTACGCCTTGTGGATCCACTCCTGGGCCTGATACTGATCGCCCTGCCGCCCCGAACTCAGGAACTGCACGACGAACGAATACACCACGGCCCGAGCCTCATCGGAGACCTCACCGGACAGCGCCGTGGCCGCCATGATCAGCTCATTGCCCTCGGCCTTGTATCCGGCCAGCCACCAGTACCAGCCCGCCGCCGCGGCCAGCCGCATGGCCCCGTTCGCCTCACCGGCCGCGATGGCGCCGCGCATGGCGGCGGCGATATTGTCATGCTCGGCATCGAGCAGGCGCAGCCAGTCCAACTGCTGGGCCCGGCGCAACTGCGGTTCCGCGATCTCGGCGAACGCGGTGAAATACGCGAGATGGTTGCGGCGCAACGATTCCGACTCGCCCGCCTCGGCCAGCCGCTGTTCGGCGTACTCCTTGATGGTGCCGAGCATGCGATAGCGCGGCGCGCTGTCACCGCCGGTGACCACCAGCAGCGACTTCTCGGTCAGCGCGGTGAGCAGGTCGTACACCTCGTACTGTTCGACCAGCGCGTCCGGCTCACCGCCGATATCCGCGCACACCCGCTCGGCCGCCTCCAGGCTCGCACCGCCCGCGAACACCGAAAGCCTGCGCAGCACAACGCGTTCGGGCTCGGTCAGCAGTTCCCAGCTCCAGTCCACCACCGCGCGCAGGGTCTTATGCCTGGGCAGTGCGGTGCGGCTGCCGCCGGTCAGCAGGCGGAAGCGGTCATCGAGCCGATGCGCCAGCTGATCCAGGGACATGGTGCGCAATCGGGCCGCGGCGAGTTCGATGGCCAGCGGCATACCGTCCAGCGCCCGGCACACCCGCGCCAGCGTCGCGAGGGTCTGCGCATCGTCGGCGAGGTCATTGCGCACCGCGGCCGCACGATCGCGCAGCAACTGGATCGCCGGTGCGGATTCGATCTCCGCCGGATCGGCATCGGACTGCGGCAGGGTCAGCGGGGCCACCGGCCACAGCGCCTCACCGGTGATGCCGAGCGGTTCCCGGCTGGTCGCCAGAATCCGCAGCCGACGGCATTCGCCGAGCGCTCGATGGGCGAAGATCGCCGCGGACTCGATCACATGCTCGCAGTTGTCCAGGATCAGCAGCATCGACCGATCACGCAGTGCGGCAATGGCCCGATCCATCGCCTCCGCGTCCGGAGCCTCGCCGTGCAGGGCATCGCGCAGCCGGAGTGCGGCCAAAGTCGCCTGTGCGACATGGTTTCCGCTCGCATGATCACCATCCGCGCCGATGGGCGCGAGCTCGACCACCCAGACACCGTCCGGGAAATCGCCGAGCAGCGTGCGCGCGGTCTCGGTGGACAGCCGGGTCTTGCCCGAGCCGCCCGGACCGATCAGGGTGGTGAGCCGATGTTCGCCGATGAGCGTGCGCACCACCTCGATATCGCCGTCCTTGCCGATATAGCTGGTCAGCTCCTCGCGCAGATTGTCCCGGCGGTGCTCCTCGCGCCGCACGGCCAGCTCACCGCGCAGCAGCGCCATATGCAGGGCCGCCAATTCCGGTGACGGATCGACGCCCAGCTCATCACCGAGGGTTTCGCGCAACCGCTCGTACACGCGCAGGGCCTCGGTATCGCGACCGCTGGCCACCAGAGCCCGCATCAGCGCCGCGACCAGTCGTTCGCGCATCGGATGCGCGGCAACCGAATCGGTCAGCTCGGTGACCAGATCGGCGCCGTGGCCGAGCCCGATCTCGGCGTCGAAGCGATCCTCCATGGCGGCCAGGCGCAAACCCTCCAGCCGGGTGACCGCCGCGTCGAACGCCCCGCTCTCCTGTAAACCGATGTCCTGCATGGGCGTACCGCGCCACAGCGCCAGCGCCTCGCGCAGCCGGCGCGGATCCTCATCCCGGCGTGCCTGGGCGACAAGGTTTTCGAAACGCACCGCATCCACGGCGTCGGGGGGCACCATCAGCCGGTATCCGTCGGCCTGGCCCTCCACGACGCCCTCCGGCAAGACCTTGCGCAGGCGGGAAACCAAGCGCTGCAACGCGTTCGCGGCATCGGCGGGCGGATTCTCACCCCAGATCCAGTCGATGAGCGACGCCTTCGGGATCGCGTGACCCGGTTGCAACGCGAGCGCGATCAACAGCCCGCGCAACCGCGCGCCCGGCACGATGGCGATCACATCGTCGGCCGTGCGCACCTCGAATGGTCCAAGTATCCCGATCTGCACCCGGCTGATCCTGCCATGGTCGAGCGACCAGCCTCGCCGCGTGTCAGAGCCGTGACAGGCCCATGTCAGGCCAGATGGCGACCGTGGTCCCATGACTCACACGGCTTCCATCCCCTCCGGTCTCCCCATGGACCGCAATGCCGGACCCTTCGCCCCGCCCCGCGAGATCACCGAATTGCGCACCGCCCGCCCGGTCAGCCCGCTGCTCTTCCCGGACGGCCACCGCGGCTGGCTGATCACCGGATACGACGCGGTACGCCAGGTCATGTCCGATACCCGGTTCAGTTCACGGCAGGACATCGGCATCGTGCACGTGCCGTACGAGACGCCCGGCATGCCCGCCGCCACCGAACCGTCCCCGCAGACCCCGGGCCTGTTCATCGCCATGGACCCGCCGGACCACACCCGGCTGCGGCGGCTGCTGACCGGCGCGTTCACGGTCAAGCGCATGAAGGAGTTGCAGCAGCACATCATCGATATCACCGAGCGGCAGCTCGACGAGATGGCGCGGCTGACCCCGCCGATCGACCTGGTCAAGGAATTCGCGCTGCCGGTGCCGTCGCTGGTGATCTGCGAACTGCTCGGGGTGCCGTACGCGGATCGTGCCGCCTTCCAGGTCAATACGGCGCAATTCCTGATCAAGGATCAGGCGCTCGAGGACAAGATGGCGGCCTACGGCGCGATGACCAGCTACCTGGCCGGATTGGTGGTGGGCAAGCGGGCCGAACCCGGCGAGGACATCCTGTCCGATCTGGCCCGCAACGAGGACCTCGGCATCGACGAACTGGTCGGCATCTCCTTCCTGCTGCTGCTCGCAGGCCACGAGACCACCGCGAACATGCTGGCGCTGGGTACCTTCGCGCTGCTCGAACATCCCGAACAACTCGCCGAACTGCGCGAGAACCCGGACCTGATGCCCAGCGCGGTGGAGGAACTGCTGCGGTATCTGACCGTGGCCGACATCTTCTACCGCTACGCCACCGAGGACCTCGAGGTCGGCGGCGAGATCATCGAGCAGGGCTCGACCGTCGTGGTCTCGCTGCTCGCCGCCAACCGCGATCCGCGCCGCTTCGACGACGCCGATACCTTCGATATCCACCGCGAGACCGGCGGCCGCCTCGCCTTCGGCCACGGCATCCACGCCTGCCTGGGCATGCAGCTGGCCCGCATCGAAATGCGCGCCGGTTTCGAGGGACTGCTGCGCCGCTTCCCGACCCTCGAACTCGCCATCCCCGCCGACCGGGTGCGACTGCGCACCGATATGAATATCTATGGCGTGCACGAACTTCCGGTCACCTGGACCGAATCCGCCACGCACACCATGCACATCCGATCCGACGGGCAGTGATCGACCCGACGCCATTGCACCGATTCCCAGCCCCGGCCGAACAGCCGGGGCTTTCGGCGTTCGGCCGGGAGTTCGGGCATTGCGCCGGGAGTTCGGGCGGATCAGCGCAACCGTCGTGACCAGGCCGGACAGCACGTCAGAGCGCTGTCAGCGCGACGACAGAGCGGTGTCAGCCGGGTTCGCGACAGTAATCACGTGAACAGCACCGCACTCGCCGCCCCCGGCTTCCGGACCGCCTACGGGGACACCGCATTCCTCGACAGCATCGACCGGACCATCGGCGCCTACCCGGTGCTGCGCGGCCAACTCCTCGATCGTTTCACCGGCGCGGGCCGCTTCCTGCGCGGCGATCACGCCATCGCACAACTCATCCGCTTCGCCGTCGTCGGCGGGGCCAGCAATATCGCCTACGTGCTGCTGTTCACCGCCATGACCGGGGTGGGACCGCTGGCCGCCAATATCGCGGGCTCGATCGTCAGCACGGTGATCGCCAACGAACTGCACCGCAGGCTCACCTTCCGCGCCGCGGCCCGGGTCACCTGGTTCACCGCGCAGTGGGAGGGCGGCGGCCTGGCCCTGGCCGGACTGGCGATCAGCACGGCCGCACTGGCCGCGCTCGGCCACCTCGCCCCCGGCCTCGGCGCACTCACCCAGGCCACCGCCATGATCGCGGTCATGGCCGCCATCGGCGGCGCACGCTTCCTGGCCCTGCGCGGCTTCGTCTTCTGAAATCGGGCACTACCCTGATCGGGTGGCTGTAAGCGGGACATCCTCACGGACCTACGACGGACTGCCGGTGGAGGACCGCCGGGCGGATCGGCGTACCCGATTCCTCACCGCCGGACTGGCGGTATTCGGCGAGAGCGGTTACCAGAACAGCTCGATCACCATGCTGTGCCGGGCCGCCGGCCTGGCCCGCAGCCAGTTCTACGAGCACTTCACCAATCGCGAGGATCTACTGCTCGCGGTCTACGACGAGATCCAGGAGGTGGCCCGCCGCGAGGTCGCCGCCGCCATCGCCGCCACCGGCGCACAGGATGGTCTCGCACCGACCCGGGCCGCGGTCATCGCCTTCGCCGAATCCGTCGGCCGCGACCCGCATCGCGCCCAGGTGACCTTCGTCGAAGTGGTCGGCGTCAGCGCCGCGGTGGAGGCGCACCGCATCGAACAGCGCGAGAAATGGGTCGACTTCTTCGCCGAGGAAATGCGAAAGACGTTCGGCCCCACCTTCGTTCCCCCCGGCGGCTATCGCGCCGCCGCCACCGGATTCATCGGCGCGCTGATGGCACTGGTGCATCAGTGGAGCACCTCGGTCCCGCGCCCCGAACTCACCGACGCCATCGCGGTACTCACCTGCTTCCTGACCAGCCTCGCGGTGCCCCGGTAGCGATCCGGCCGATCACGCCGAACCGCGTGCCGCCCGGAACATGCCGCGCCGCACCGGAAGAATGCACGGCATGACCGAAACCCAGGACTGGAACAGCCAGATCATCAACGAATTCCGCGCCAACGAAGGCCGCGTCGGCGGACCGTTCGAAGGCGCGCCGATGACGCTGGTGCACAGCGTCGGCCGCAAGAGCGGACGCCAGGTGGTGAGCCCGATGATGTATATGGCCGATGAGCAGGACCCCGAACTCATCTACGTCTTCGCCTCCAAGGCCGGGGCACCCACCAACCCCGATTGGTACTACAACCTCACCACCGCCGGAAAGGGCGAGGTGGAAGTCGGCACCCAGACCTACCCGGTGACGGTGGCCGAGGTAACCGGGGCCGACCGCGACCGGATCTACGCCGAACAGGCCCGCCGCTATCCCGGATTCGCCGGATACGAGGAGAAGACCGCGGGCATTCGCGTCATCCCCGTCCTGGCACTGCGCCGCGCCTGACACCGGCGGGGGCCGCCCGCGATACCGGCGATGATGTGCCCCTTGATGTTCCGAGACGCAAGCCGCCTCACCCTCGGCGGGTGAGGCGCGCCCGCCGGACTCGCGTCTAGCGTGAAACCGGACCCGGGTAGTCCCCTTGCCCGGGCACCCGCCATTCTCGAAGGGAATGCCGAACAGCTCATCAGCAGCACACCCAGCTTCACCACACCCGAAAGGCACGGTCATGGCTGACAAACCGGCAATCGTTCTGGTTCACGGATTCTGGGGCGGGGCCGCCCACTGGGCGAAGGTCATCGTCGAATTGCGACAGCGCGGGTTCGGTGACCTGCACGCGGTGGAGAATCCGCTCACCTCGCTCGCCGACGACGCCGAACGCACCCGCAAGATGGTGGCGCAGATCGACGGCCCGGTGCTGCTGGTCGGACATTCCTACGGCGGCGCGGTCATCACCGAAGCCGGAAATTTGCCGAACGTGGCCGGACTGGTCTACATCGCGGCCTTCGCCCCCGATGCGGGCGAGAGCCCGGGACAGATCAGCGAGGAATTGCCGCCCGCCGCCTTCGCCAATCTGGCCCCCGATTCGGACGGCTATCTGTGGGTCATCCAGGACAAATTCCAGGAGAGCTTCTGCCAGGACCTGTCCGATGACGAAGCCCTCGTCATGGCCGTCACCCAGAAGGCTCCACTGGCGTCGACCTTCGGCGATACCGTCACCGCACCCGCCTGGAAGGCGAAACCGACCTGGTACCAGGTGTCCACCGACGACCGCATGATCAATCCCGACAATGAGCGCCGCATGGCCGCGCGGATGAAACCGCGCGCGGTGATCGAATTGGCGGCGAGCCACGCCTCACTGGCATCGCAGCCGAAAGCCGTCACCGATCTGATCGTCGAGGCCGCCGCCGATCTGAGCTGATCGCGGCCGGGCGGTTCCGGGCCGAGTGTGAACAAACTCATCGCCGAGTTCGCGTCACGATGTTTGCGGTAGCGTTGCGGACGGCGGTTGTGATGGGTCAGCACTCGGTCCGGAGGCTCGATGACCACCTCACGACAAGAAGAAAACTCAGTACCCGCGACACAGTGCGAGCCGGTGATCCGGAGCGAACTCGACATCCGTTTCCTCCCGGCGCACCCCGGCAAGGGTGCGCATATCGTGATACTTCGCGGCCCCGCGGGCAGCGGAAAGACCGTCCTGCTCCAGGATTGGATCGAGCGGCGCACGCGACCCGATACCGCGGTCGCCTGGGTGACAGTCACCCCGGCGCTCGATCGGGATCCGACACGGTGGCCGGAGACGACCGCGGCCCTGACGGCGCGAGACACCCCGGCGCTCCTGGTGATCGACGATGCGCATCTGCTGTCCCACCCCGATCTGCTTGCGGCACTGGAACATCTGATCCGGCACGCGCCGCCGACCATGACGGTGGTGATCTCCGGCCGCTGCGATCCGCCGCTGCGCTGGCATACGCTCAATACCCACGACCGGCTGAGCAGCATCGACGCCGAGGATCTGAGGCTGACCGGAACCCAAGTGGCGCAACTGTTCCGGCAGCATGGCTGTGAACTCGAACCCGCCGTGCTGGATCGGGTGCTGGAACTGACCCGGGGCTGGGCGGCGCTGACACGAATCGCCGCCATCGCGCTCGCGAGCGCCGGACAGGATCAGCACGCCGCCCTGGCGGAGCTGGCGCGACCGGCGCAGCCGGTGGCGGACTTCCTGATTCGGGAGACGCTGTCCGGACTCGAACCCCTCGAACTCGAATTCCTCATGCGCACAAGCACTCCCGCGCGCTTCACCGAGGAGCTCGCCGACGCGCTCTATGGCGCGCGCACCCACGAACTGCTCGACGCGCTGACCCGGGCGGGCGTACCGATCACTCGCGCCTCCGCCGCGGGCGAACTGTGGTTCGAATACCCGCCGCTGCTGCGCGCCCACCTGAAGGCGGAGGTCCACCGCCGCAACGCATCCGAGGTATCCGAACTGCGCGGCATCGAACGGGACTACCGACGCCGCTTCCTGCGCGAACGCGGCGTCGCGCTCGTTCTCGACGGGCGCGGCTCCGAACTGTTCGGCGAGTTCGCCGCACCCGGTTCCGCATTCGCCGACGATCCGTTCATCTGGCGCCTGCGCGCGGTCGACGCACTGACCCGCGGCGCGGACAGCGCGGAACTGACCTATCTCGATTTCCGCGGCGCACAGCCGCATTCGGAATCCGACTGCGTTCCCGCGACCTGGCTGGCGGCCCTGGATTTCGCCATTGCCGCCGATACCGCCGTCACCACCGGCTCCGGTGTCACCGAACTCGACCCCCTCGATGCCTTCGCCGCCACCGGCAACAGCGATATCGACTGTTACGTCTACGTGCAGTACGGCACCGCCATGCTGTTGCGCGGACGCTTCGAACAGGCCGCGGCACTGCTGAAGTCGGCGATCACCATCTCCGAGCATTTCGCCCGCCCACGCCTGACACTGCGCGCGATGGCCCGGCTCGCGGTCACCGTCGGCTATCAGGGCTCGCTGACGGCCATGTGGACGATCGCGGAGCAGGCCGTCGAATTCGCCCGCCGCAATGACATTCTCGACTCACCGGACGCGCGCCGCGCACTGACCGCCGCCGGAATGGCGCATGCCGTCCAAGGTGATGTGTGGGATCAGCGCATCGTCGGCGACCTCGCCGCGGCGGCGGGCGCACCGGTTCCACCGGGCCTGCCGGTCGACGCCCTGCCGACCGAAATCGATTGGCGGCTACTGGTATGCGTCGCGACGACCGGTGAGCACGCTGCGGTGCGGGCCCTGCGTTCCGGTCTGGCGGATCTGCTGCGGCGCGGTCCGCAACCCGCGATCGGCTCGGCACTGCTGCTGGTGGCCACCGTCGGACAGCTCATTCGCCTGCGCGAAATACGCTCCGCCGAGGAACTATTGGCCACGGCGCGGCCCGCCCTGGGCCAGACCGCGGAATTCACCGTGGCGCAGGCGATCATCACGACGGCGGCGCATAAGTCCCGCTCCACCCGGGCCATTCTGGAACCGCTACTGCGGCAATCGGATTCGATGCATCCCCTGACCGCCGTCACCGGCTGGCTGCTCTACGCCGAGGCCCAGCATCGTCTGCGGGTGCCCGCCAAGACCGTCGCGGCGCTGGAGGCCGCACTGCGGATCTCCGCGCCCGAACGGCTCATTCGCCCCTGGCTCAATCGCCCGCTGGCGGTCGAACTGCTCGATATCCATCTGGGGCAGTTCGGTCGCGGCGATACCTTCGCCGAAGTGGTGCGCCAGCATCCCGCGACCGTGCGGCAATATCCGGCGCCGAACCTCACCGAGGCGGAATGGCTTGTGCTCAAACATCTTCCGTCCGGGCGCACCGGTAATCAGATCGCGGCCGATCTCGGGGTGTCCATCAATACCGTGAAGACGCATCTGCGCGGGGTGTACCTCAAGCTCGGCGCGAACAGCCGGGGACAGGCCGTCACACGCGCCCGCACCATCGGACTGCTCTGACCCGGCTGCCGGTGGCGAGGGGGTGACCTATGCGGTGACCGATACCCGGACCAGCGCCTTCGCATGCGAGTTCACACCATCCGGGTGAGGCGCGCGGACCCGATCCGGCGGAATAGTCGGTGCCGTCAATCCAGATCGTTCACACAGTGAGGTGCGCAATGAGGTGCTCGATATCGATGACCGGCGAGCTACACCGGCACGGAGGCTCGCGATGAGCCGGACGGCGCGCGGTGCCGGGGTGGGCCGCCGATCGCTGCTCGTCGGCGCGGGCGCGCTGGCGGTGACCGCGCTCGGGCTCGCGGCCTGCGGGAAGTCCGAATCATCCTCGGGGACAACGACGTCCAAGGCGAACGAGGACGATGCCGCCATCGCGTCCGACGCCTACGTCTTCGGTTATCCGCTGGTGATCATGGACGTCACCCGGGAGACCAGCGCCCCCGCCAACCGCTTCGAGAACTCGCGCACGCTGCCGGACGCGGCGAACCGGTCACTGGTGCGCCCGAATCAGGACACCCTCTACTCCAAAGCGTGGCTGGACCTGCGCGCCGAACCGGTGGTGGTGCAGGTGCCCGCGATGGAGCCGGACCGCTACTGGCTCATGCAGGTCATGGATATGTGGACCGATGTGGCCCAGAACCCCAGCAGTGTGCGGCCACAACTGAAATCCGGGGCGGTCACCGGCCCGTTCACCTACGTCTTCACCCCGCCGGGCTGGACCGGAACCCTCCCGCCCGACCTCACCCCGATGCCGCTGCCCACCCCGCAGGCGTGGATGCTCGGCCGCATCGAGGTCAACGGCGCGGCCGACCTGCCCGCCGTGCACGCGATACAGGATCAACTGAAGATCACCCCGCTGAGCGCGTGGATCCGCGAACCCGGCGTCGGCAACCCGGCGGCCGAGACGCCCGCGCCCGCCGACCCCGTCGATATCGTCGCGAAAATGGACGGCCGTACCTACTTCGATCGCCTGAACGCACTCATGGCCATCGACGCCCCCGCCCCCGCGGATGCCCCGGCGCTACAGCGATTCGCCACCATCGGGATAGCCCCCGGCGGCACCGCCGACAAACTCTCCGCCGCCCAGCTCGACGCCGCCGTCACCACCGGACAGCAGCGCGTCACCGACTACCACGACGCGTCCACCGCCACCATCAACGACTGGAACTTCCCCGGCGTGGCGGGCCGCTACGGCACCAACTACGACCAGCGCGCCTACGTCGCCCGGATGGGCCTGGGCGGCAATGTCCCCGAGGACGCCATCTACCCCACCTACTACGGCACGGCCGACGGCCCGCACACCACCTTCCACATCCACTTCGCCCCCGGCCGCCTCCCCCCGGTCGACGCCTTCTGGTCCATCACCGCCTACGCCGCCGACGGCTTCCTCATCCCCAACCCCGCCGGTGTCTACTCCGTCGGCCACCAGATCCCCGTCGCCCGCAACCCGGACGGCAGCGTCGACATCCTCGTCCAAAACGCCCGGCCCGCAACGGAATTCGTCACCGCCAACTGGCTCCCCATCCCCGAAACCGGCAAATTCACCCTCACCATGCGCCTCTACGCGCCCCAACCCGATGCGATAAACCACATCTGGCAACCACCGACCGTCACTTCGTCCTGATCGCGAAAACGCCCGCCTCGAATCCCGAGGCGGGCGTTGGTCATTCGCTGCGACGCGGCCGAAAACCGTTCGGCGCGTTACCCGGTCAGCTGGTGGTGGACTCCGGCTTCGGGGCGTCCTGCTCCTGCTTGATGATGCCCCGCTCGGTGCCCTCGTCCGCTTCCTGATCCGGTTCCGGATGTTCCGGGGAGAAGGTGGCGGGCAGGTTCTTCAGGTGGCGGTTCATGCTCACCACCAGCAGGACCGTGCCGACCAGCAGCACCAGCACGATCACCAGGCCCAGGGGGGACGCCTTACCGAATTCGGGTCCGGTGGGGGCGTTCTGGGCCTGGGCGAGCAGGGTGAGCATCATCGGGTGGCGTCCTCAGTGTGGGCAGTCTCGGTGTCGGCAGCGTCTTCGGTGTCGGCATCGTCGATTCCCGCGAACAGGTCGGTCTCCGGGATGGCGGTGCGCACCCGGGTCTTCGCGAGCTCGAATTCCTCTGTGGGCCAGAGCTTCTGCTGCAGATCGACCGGGATGGCGAAGAACGCGCCATTGGGGTCGATCTGGGTGGCGTGCGCGCGCAGGGCGTCATCGCGCTGCGGGAAGTACTTGGCGCATTCGATCTGGGTGGTGACCCGGCCCATGATGTCACCGCGATCGCGGGCGTAACCGCGCATGCGATCCATCCACTCCTGCATGGGGAACGGCTCGCCGCGGCGCTCGTACTCGTCCGCGAAGATCTCCAGGCGGGCCAGGCTGAAACCGTGGTTGTAGTACAGCTTCAGCGGCGTCCAGGGCTCGCCCGCGTCCGGGAAGCGTTCCGGATCGCCCGCCGCCTCGAACGCGGCGACCGAAACCTGGTGGCACATAATGTGATCCGGGTGCGGGTAGCCGCCCATCTCATCGTAGGTCGTCATGACGTGCGGCTTGAATTTCCGCACCACGCGCACCAGCGCCTCGGTGGCCTCCTCCAGGGGCACCAGCGCGAAGCTGCCCTCCGGCAGCGGCGGTAGCGGATCCCCTTCCGGCAGACCGGAATCCACGAAACCGAGCCACAACTGCTCGACGCCGAGCACCGCCGCGGCGGCCGCCATCTCCTGGCGGCGGACCTCGGAGATGTTCTCCTTGATACCGGGCGTATCCATGGCCGGGTTGAGGATGTCACCGCGCTCGCCACCGGTCAGGGTGACGACAAGAACGTCATTGCCCTCGGCGGCATAGCGCGCGGTGGTCGCCGCACCCTTGCTGGACTCGTCGTCGGGGTGCGCGTGTACCGCCATGAGGCGAAGACCACTCACTTCTCGTTCACCTCACCGATCACTGTTTCACCTCATCGCTCTCCGCCAGATCCAGGCAGGGGGTGGCCGATCTCCATTCCCTATAGTTCCATCCGACCGTCAATTGTTCCGACCTACCCCCCGGGAGCGTCCAGTCATGAGCGAAAGACCGGCCGGCCGGTACGGGACAGCGCGCCGCCAGACCCCCCGCTGGCTCATGATCGCGATCAGCGCGGTGGTGCTCATCGCCGGTCTGGGCGTCGCCTACGTGGGCTACAAGCAGTACGGACCCAAGGACATCGAACCCGATCGGCTCGGCTACACCGTCGTCGACGACGCCACCGTGAGCGTGGATTTCAAGGTGACCCGCAAGGACCCCGGCAAACCGGTCGTTTGCATCGTTCGCGCCATGACCGCCGACAGCGAAGAGGTCGGCCGCCGCGAAGTGCTCATCCCCGCCTCCGACAGCGGCACCGTCCGGCTGCAGACCACCCTGAAAACGACCGCCCGGGCCGGCGCGGGTAATGTCTACGCCTGCACCGATGACGTACCGGCGTATCTGCGCGCCGGGTGAAAAGTCCGGTACTCAACGCGCTTTGACGCCTCTACCTGCATCTTTGCGATTCGTGCTAAAATAACGCAACACACGGTTCCGGGGTTCGGAGCCGTGTTTGCTGCATTGACGGCCGGCGCTGTCGGGAACCTCCCCCAGGATGGCTCTGGCTGTCCGCTGTTGTCATGCCTGCCCTCGGGCGGGTTTCGGCAACGGATATCAGGGAAATCCCGGCATGCGCCGGGGACAACTACTAGGGAGTGATCGAGATGACTGAGACGAACGTGACCTGGCTGACCCCGGAGTCGCACGAGAGGCTCACGAGCGAACTCGGCGCGCTCATTGCCAACCGTCCGGTCATCGCGGCCGAAATCAATGAGCGCCGCGAAGAGGGCGACCTCAAGGAAAACGGCGGCTACCACGCGGCACGCGAAGAACAGGGCCAGCAGGAAGCCCGCATTCGCCAGCTACAGGAGCTGCTGAACAACGCGAAGGTCGGCGTCGCCCCGACCAAGTCCGGCGTCGCGCTGCCCGGATCCGTCGTCAAGGTCTATTACGACGGCGACGAGAGCGATACCGAAACCTTCCTCATCGCCACCCGCGAAGAGGGCCTCGGCAATGCCGACCTGGAGACCTACTCCCCCGCCTCCCCGCTGGGCGGCGCCCTCATCAACGCGAAGGTCGGCGAGACCCGCGAATACACCCTGCCCAACGGCAACACTATGAAGGTGACCTTGGTCAGCGCGGAGCCGTACCACAGCTAACCCGCCTCCCCGCGCCTTTAGCGCACGGCTGAGAGCCGTTGACCGTTAGGGACGCGTAGTAGCGGTCAGGCGCGACAACAATTTCGGGGGTACCCCAGGAGTTACCCCGACGCTTACGAAATCAGTTGTCACGCTGGCAAACGACGAAGCGCCGCACCGGAATCCGGTGCGGCGCTTCGTTTTTAGTTATGCAGCTATCAGGCGAGCGCTTGCTCTATGTCGGCGAGCAGGTCGCTGATGTCCTCGATGCCGACCGAGAGGCGGACCAGGTCGGCGGGGACCTCGAGGAGGGAGCCCGCGGTGGAGGCGTGGGTCATGGCGCCGGGGTGCTCGA
This sequence comes from Nocardia sp. NPDC056000, assembly GCF_042269265.1. Taxonomy (NCBI): domain Bacteria; kingdom Bacillati; phylum Actinomycetota; class Actinomycetes; order Mycobacteriales; family Nocardiaceae; genus Nocardia; species Nocardia sp. NPDC056000. Next base: position 246,429 of record NZ_JBHJXS010000010.1, read on the forward strand.
TGAGCGATTCCACACCGCCGAGGGATTCGGCGAGGGTGAAGAGCTTGGTGCGGGCGCAGAAGTCCAGGGCCGCTTCCTTACCGCCGTGCACGCGCACCGAGATCATGCCGCCGAAGCGGCGCATCTGCTTCTGCGCGACGGTGTGCCCCGGGTGCTCGGGCAGGCCGGGGTAGATGACCTGCGCGATCTTCGGGTGATTGGCCAGGAATTCGGCGATGGTCTCGGCATTGTCGCAATGCCGGTCCATGCGCAGCGCGAGGGTCTTGATACCGCGCAGGGTCAGGAACGCGTCCATCGGACCGGGCACCGCGCCCGCGCCGTTCTGCAGGAACGCGAACTTGGCGTCCATTTCCTGATCGTTGGTGATGAGCGCGCCGCCCACCACATCGGAGTGTCCGCCCAGGTACTTGGTGGTCGAATGCAGCACGATGTCCGCGCCCAGCAGCAGCGGCTGCTGCAGGTACGGCGAGGCGAAGGTGTTGTCCACCACCAGTTTCGCGCCACCGGCGTGCGCCACCGAGGCCAGCGCCGAGATATCGCCGATATTCAGCAGCGGATTGGTCGGGGTCTCGATCCACACCAGCTTGGTGTTCGGCCGCATGGCCGCGGCCACCGCGTCCGGATCGTTCACATGCGCCACCGAGTACTCGATGCCCCACTGGGTGAACACCTTGTCGATGAGCCGGAAGGTGCCGCCGTACGCGTCATCCGGAATGACCAGGTGATCCCCGGGCCGCAGATTCGCGCGCAGCGCACAGTCGGTGGCCGCCATCCCCGAGGAGAAGGCCCGCCCGTAGGTGCCCGATTCCAGCGCCGCGAGATTCGCCTCCAGCGCGGTCCGGGTCGGATTACCGGTGCGCGCGTACTCGTACCCGCCGCGCATCCCGCCGACGCCGTCCTGGGCGAAAGTCGAACTCGCGTAGATGGGCACGTTCACCGCACCGGTCTGAGGGTCCGGATCGAACCCGGCGTGCACCGCCCGTGTGGAGAAACCCAGCTGATCGCTCATACCCCACAGCCTAAGTCGCTGCGTATTCGCCCCTGCGCGCGGGCGGGTACCGGATCTCGCCGACAGCGGCGGCGGCATCCTAGGCTGTGGGCATGGTCACCGTAGACGAGCTGTTCGCCATCGATTCTCTGCTCAGTGATGAGGAGCGGGCTATTCGCGATACCGTGCGCGATTTCGCGGCGGAGCGGTTGCGGCCGCATATCGCGGACTGGTTCGAGGCGGGGACGTTCCCGGCCCGGGAGTTGGCCCCCGAACTGGGGAAGCTGGGGCTGCTCGGCATGCACCTGGAGGGATACGGCTGCGCGGGGACCTCTGCCACCGCGTACGGGCTGGCCTGCCTGGAGCTCGAGGCGGTGGATTCCGGTGTGCGGAGCATGGTTTCGGTACAGGGCTCGCTCGCCATGACGGCGATTCACAAGTACGGGTCCGAGGAGCAGAAGCAGCGCTGGCTGCCGGGGATGGCGGCGGGACAGCTGCTCGGTTGCTTCGGATTGACCGAGCCGGATTTCGGATCCAATCCGGGCGGAATGCGCACGCGCGCAAGGCGAGACGGGGACGACTGGATCCTGGACGGATCCAAGATGTGGATCACCAACGGATCCGTCGCGGATGTGGCGGTGGTGTGGGCACAATCACGCGAAGGTGAGCGAGACACCATTCGCGGCTTCGTAGTCCCCACGGACACACCGGGATTCAGCGCCAACGAAATCCACCGCAAGCTGTCGCTGCGCGCCTCCATCACCGCCGAACTGTCCCTGGACGGGGTGCGGCTGCCCGCCGACGCCATGCTGCCCGAGGCGCGCGGGCTCACCGCACCGCTGGGCTGCCTGTCCGAGGCGCGCTTCGGCATTATCTTCGGCGCGCTCGGCGCGGCCCGCGACTGTCTTTCCGCCGCAATCGATTACGCGCGCAGCCGCGAGGTCTTCGATAAGCCGCTCGCCGCCTATCAGCTCACCCAGGCCAAGCTCGCGGATATGGCCGTCGAACTCGGCAAGGGACAGCTGCTGGCGCTGCACCTGGGCCGCCTCAAGGATCAGGGCGTGATTCGCGGCGAACAGATCAGCGCGGGCAAACTGAACAGCACCCGCGAGGCCATCGCCATCGCCCGCGAATGCCGGACCATCCTGGGCGCCAACGGCATCAGCCTCGAATACCCGGTACTGCGGCACGCCAACAACCTGGAATCGGTGCTCACCTACGAGGGCACGGCGGAGGTGCACCAGCTGGTGCTCGGCGAGGCGCTCACCGGATCCAAAGCCTTCCGCTGAGATCCGTCCACGATCTCGGAGACGATCCCGGCGACAAGTGCGCTATATCTCACAGCGGGTGCCGCGCATGCCGGGCGGCGGCTAGCATGACCAGGTGTTTTTGCCCGGCTCCGCGTTGCTCGTCGTCTCGGCGCGTAAGACTTTGAACCGCCTGCAGCGCACACACGGAGCTCCGGCCGTCGAGGCCATGCGCGAGTTCCCGGGTGTGGCCGCGCAGGTGGATCAGCATGCCGCCGCCATTCGGGACATTCTCGAAGTGGGCGTGGAGAATTCGAGCGTCGTCCCGGTGAGCGTACTGCTCGCCGGATACGCGCGCGGACTGCTCGAGGACCTGCGCGAGACGGGGTTGCAAGCGCCGTACGACTCCGAGGATTGGCAGTGCGCCGAATGGGTGCATCTGCGCCTGGCCGCGGTGTGCGCGCTCGCCCGCGGCGAATGACAGTTCAGGACAGTGAAACGGCCCACGTACGCGAAGTACGTGGGCCGCTTCATTTCCCCTGGTGAATGTCAGTACCGACCGGGTTGACCGCCGCGGTCCGGCATATCGCCACCGCGATCGGGCATCTGACCCTGCGGGCCGGGCTGGCCATAACCCTGCTGCCCGTAACCCTGCGAACCGTAACCCGGTGAGCCGACGGGCTGTTCGGCCCATTTGCCCGGCGGCATCTGCTGTCCGCCCATGGGCCGCTGACCACCCTGCTGCGCCATCATCGCGCGCTGCTGTTCCATCGCCTCGCGCTGGCGGGCCGCGTCCTCGCGACCGCGCTGGAACGCCTCGGCATGACCCTTCATCTCGGGCATCTCACCCTCGATGGTTTCCAGCCAGCCTTCCCAGCGCTGCTGCATGGGCCGGATCAAGCCGCCGCCGACGCCGACCACCAGCACACCGCCGATGACCGCCAGCACCGTGATGAGAATCGGCATGGTGACCGAGGTCGCCACCCCGATCTGATTGAGCGCCGCGATAATGCCGACGCCCCAGATGAACACCGCCGCAATGCGTCCCATCATGCGGCCGTAGGACAGACCGCTGAGCATATTCGCGATCATGTCCATCACCACGGTGGCGATGGCGCCCGCGACGCACACGATGATGATGGCCACGGCCAGCCTGGGCAGCCAGGACACGATGCCGTCCAGCATGGTGCTGATCGGATTCGGCCCGAACACACCGAATCCCAGTTGCAGCGTGATCAAAAGTATTGCGTAGTAAGCCAATTTGGCGATGATGCCGACCGCGTCGTAGCTGCTGCGCGCGAGCATGTCCTTGATGCCGCCGCGTTCGACGAGCCGGTCGAAGCCGACCTGATGCAGAATCCGAGTGACCAGCCGGGCGACGAGCTTGGCGACCAGCCAGCCGATGATCAGGATGGCGAGGAAGCCCGCGAACTTCGGCACGAACGTGGCGACCGAACTCCACGCGTCCGAGAGGCCCTGCTGGATATCGATAGCCAAACTCGAGGTGTGCATACCCCGTCCCTTCGCTATCCGTTCCGGCCGGGTTGCCGGAACTTGCTCCAAGGGCGGTTATACCCGTCGGCGATCATGAGATTCGTCGGTTTGCGAAATAGTTGCCAAATCAGGTGCCTGTGATTTGCCGAACGGCTCTTCGGAAAAGCCGAAACCCTCCCGGAGCGGATGCTCCGGGAGGGCTCTGACGGGGTCTTACCGGCTTTTCACAGGCTGATCGGAGTCAACCGGACGGGCTCAGTACGCGCTGTTGACGTTGTCCATCGAACCGTAGCGCGCGGCGGCATAGTTGCAGGCGGCCACGATGTTCGCGACGGGGTTCCAGACATCGAACGGGGTGCCGTCGACGTGGTACGCGGCGAAGGTCGGGTCGATCACCTGGAGCAGGCCCTTGGACGGGATGCCCATGGCCGCGTTCGAGTCGTACAGGTTGATCGCCTGCGGGTTGCCGCTGGATTCGCGCAGGATATTGCGGAGGATGCCCTCGTAGCTGCCCGGGATGCCGCGCTGGGACATGATGTCCAGCGCCTGACGGATCCAGCCGTCCAGGTTGTCCGGGTAGGACGGGGCGGGCGGCGCGACCGGGACGACCGGAGCGGGCGCGGGGGCCGGCATCGGGGCGGGCACGGCGGCGGCCGGGGCGGGCGCGGCGGGCTGCTCATTGGCCGGGACGTGCACGGCGGGAGCGGCCGCGGCGAGGGTCTGCTTCAGGGCGACCGGGTGCACGTCGCCGTTCGCGGCGCCGGCGGCGGTGATAATGGAGCCGAAGACTCCGAGAGCAAGGGCGGCGGTACCGGCCGTACGGGCGGCGGCAACCACCTTGCTACGTCTAGCAGGGTCACGCAGAGCAGTCATGGCGTTCGTGGGCATGGCGAATTTGGATTCCTGTTCGGTTTCTGGGCTCGCAGGCCTGGAAAAGGCAGCGCGGAACCAGGCGGGCGTCTCTCGACGGGCACCGGTGGCGCTGGGGCTGTTTCGCGTTGCTGTTGTGAGACCCATTGCGGGCCAGGGAAACTCGACGCTCTAGGAGACTTGCGAAGTACGTGCCGGCCGCTTCGGGCCGCGGCGCCTCATCGCACCGTTGTCGTGTTCACGTTCCGCATGTGTGTCGACATCTCCTTGCGTCAACCAGACTTGTGGTCTGTTTCCAACAAGGTCACAGCTTGATTGCGCTTGGTTAACACAGCCTGAACCAAAGTTGAACAGAAGGTAAATCGGCTAGCTCGGCAACCCAAGGACCTGCATTAATACAAGCACTGACCTGGTGATTCAATTCAAACTAGTAAGTGTTTTAGATCACAGAAGAATTTAGACCCTAATTGCCGATATACCCGGATTGGCCGTTTTTTCGGCGTTTCGCGTGCCCTTAGCGAGTATTCAGCAACCACCGATCACAGGCCAATCACGGTGATCATCAAAGAAAACGCACCGAATACGATCCGCGAAATCACGCTGTGACCGGCTCATTCGGCGCACTACGCCCGACATATGGCATCGATCCGGGTCGCCGAGGTGCTGGCGGCGCTGTCCCTGACCACCGACCTGGCCACCGGAATGCCATTCGAAAAGGGCCTGGCCATCTGCCTGGTCGCCACCGCCGTCGCCGAACGACTCGGCCTGGACGAGGCCGACCGGCGCGTGGTGTTCCACGCCGCACATGAGCCGATTCGGAGAGTGGCTTCCCGGCGTCCAGACGGCGCTACGAGACCGTTTCGTTACCGAAGCGCCCCGAGGCGCCCCCGCGGCCGTCCGATCCGTCTGTGAGGTCAGCAGGGCCCTGGGACCGCGCGGCGGCGAGGTTTCGCTCGCCGGGCGCATCCTGCACCTGGCCGAACAGACCGTGCTGGCGTCCGCGACCCGGGACCGCCGGGGCGTGCTCGCCGAACCCCACCGCCGCGCGGGCGGGCACCTGGATCCCGATCTGGTCGCCGCCTTCGCCGCCGATCCGGAACCGGTGTGGAGCGCACTCGACGAGCCCGATCTGCTGACCGCCGTCGTGCGGGCCGAACCGGGCCGCGCGGTCGTAATCCGGGCGGTTCAGGCAGCCCGGTCCGAACCGGGCTGCCATGCCGGGGCGGGTACCGGCGTGGGCGAGCCGAATCTGCGCAGGGCGCGCATCAGCAGCGGGAGCATGAGCATCATGAGCAGTAGCCGGATGGTCTGCACACTCGTGATGAGCGGCAGGTTCGCGTTCATCTTGTCGGCGGTCGCCAGCACCGCGTTGATACCGCCGGGGGTGGTGGCCAGGTACAGGTCCGACATCTCCAGATCGACGAAATAGGCCAGGCCCAAAGCCAATCCGGCCACCAGCACCGAGAGCGCGAGCACCGCGGCGGTCATGGCCGGGATCATCCGCGCCATCTCGCGCACCACCCTGCGGGTGAAGCGGGTGCCGACATCGAAACCGATGAGCACGAACAGCAAATCCTTGAACAGATGCGTGGGCGCGTAACCGTGGCTGATACCGGTCGCGGTCAGCACCGCGGTGAGCAGCATCGGACCCAGCAGCGCCGCATTGGGCAGGCCGATCCGGCGGCCCACCCATATCCCCAGCACGCACAGCATGATCGCGGTGGAGATGCCCGCGACCTGATCGCCGCGGCCGACGATCATCCAGTACGGCAGATTCGGATCCGTCACCGAACCGCCGAGAGTCGCTGTGCTGTAGGCGATTCCCTCTTGATCATCGAGCAGTGCGGCGACCGCCGGTGCGCTCAGCGCGACCAGCGCCACCCGCAGATACTGCATGAACGCCACCCGGCGCGGATCGGCGTCGAGTTCATCGGCGGCGGCCACCACCGCGGCCGAGCCACCGGCCAGCATCCCCAGCGTCGCGGTCGGAATATCCACCTTGGTCACCCGCGCGAACACCAGCGCGACCCCGACACTCAGGAAGATGGTCGCCACGGTCACCGCGGCCACGGGCAGCAGATCCCACCCGATCGAAGTCAGCAGCGATATCTGCAGATAGCTGCCCATGACCACGCCGAGCATGCCCTGCACACCCAGATTGACCTGCACCGGAAGCGGTTTCGGCAGCCGCCCGCTGAGCGCGAGCGCGGCGCCGACGACGATCGCCAGAATCATCTGCGGGGCGGGAAACCCGACCCGGTCCAGCAGTGCCGCACCGGCGAGCACCGCGCTCGCCAGTGCCACCCAGGTGAGCGCCTGCCTCCAGTTCATACGAGCCGATCCTGCCCGCCGCCCATGAACGGACAGTAACGCACCAGTTACCTACCCCGCAGCCCCGCTGTGAGTTCTGATGCATAAACGAATCCCCAAGTGCGAGGCCACAAATCACATCGGAGTAATTCACCGTGAGAAGCCCCACGCCAAGCGCCTGATCCAGCAGCATCCCCGCAGCGAAGACACCGGAATAAACAACGCCCGCCGCACCGAATCGGTGCGGCGGGCGCAAAGTGCTTACCGCTCTTAGCTGAGCACTCCGTCGCTGAGGAAGCCCAGCAGATCGTGGCGGGTGATGACGCCGACCGGCTTGCCGTCGTCGACGACCATCAGCGCGTCGGTGCTCTCGAGCAGTTTGGTGGCGGCCGAAACCGGTTCGCCCGCACCGATGAGCGGGAAGGCCGCGCTCATATGCTGTGCCACCGAATCGGTGAGCTTGGCGCGCCCCTCGAACACATCGGAGAGCAGATCGCGCTCGGTCACGCTGCCCGCGACCTCGCCCGCCATCACCGGCGGTTCCGCGCCGACGACCGGCATCTGCGAGACGCCGTATTCGCGCAGGATCTCGATGGCATCGCGCACGGTCTCCTGCGGATGCGTGTGCACCAGGTCCGGCAGTTCACCGGACTTGCCGCGCAACACATCTCCCACGTGTACCTCGGCGGTGGACCCGTCCAAGCGCGAGCGCAGGAAGCCGTAGGAGCTCATCCACTGATCGTTGAAGATCTTGGACAGGTAGCCGCGGCCACCGTCCGGGAGCAGCACCACGACCACGGCATCGGGATCGCGCTCGGCGACCTTGAGCGCCGCGACCACGGCCATACCGCAGGAGCCGCCGACCAGCAGGCCCTCTTCGCGGGCGAGGCGGCGGGTCATCTCGAAGGAGTCGGCGTCGGAGACCGCGATGATCTCGTCCGGGATGGCCGGGTCGTAGGCGGACGGCCAGAAGTCCTCGCCCACGCCCTCGACCAGGTAGGGGCGGCCGGTGCCGCCGGAGTACACCGAGCCCTCGGGATCAGCACCTATGACCTTGACCTTGCCGCCCGAGATCTCCTTCAGGTAGCGGCCGGTGCCGGTGATGGTGCCGCCGGTGCCGACGCCCGCCACGAAGTGCGTGACCTTGCCCTCGGTATCGGCCCAGATCTCGGGACCGGTGGTCTCGTAATGCGATTCCGGACCGCCCGGGTTGGAGTACTGGTTCGGCTTCCAGGCGCCCTCGATCTCGCGCACCAGGCGATCGGAGACGTTGTAGTAGCTGTCCGGATCCTCCGGCGCGACCGCGGTCGGGCACACCACGACCTCGGCGCCGTAGGCGCGCAGCACGTTTCGCTTGTCCTCGGAAACCTTGTCCGGGCAGACGAATACGCACTTGTACCCGCGCTGCTGGGCCACCAGGGCCAGGCCGACGCCGGTATTGCCGGAGGTCGGCTCGACGATGGTGCCGCCGGGCTTCAACAGCCCGGCCTCTTCGGCGGCATCGATCATCTTGACGGCGATGCGGTCCTTGGAGCTGCCACCGGGGTTCAGGTACTCGACCTTCGCCGCGACCAGTCCGGAGTTCGGGCCCACCACGGAGTTCAACCGGACGAGGGGGGTGTTTCCGATCAGATCGACGACGGAGTCAGCAATGCGCATACCCCTCATCGTTGCAGAAAGGAGATGGGGGCTTGCGCGCACGTCGGCGATCTCACGGTCGCGGGAAATTACCATCGCCGCATGAGGACGCCGACCCGTGTGCGCGCTGCCCTGCTGCTCGGTTGCCTGACCGGGGCGACCATGATCGTTTGCGCGCCCGCGGCGCAAGCCCGGACCGTCGAATTCCCCCAGGTGCCGACCATGTTCCGGGACGGACTGTGCGGCGGCAGCGTCCGGGTCTGGACCGATACCGATCCGAACTGGCCGGGGCGAGCGATCTTCAATGTGCGCGCCACCCCGATCGTCGGCTACGGCCCGGGCGAGTACAGCTTCGCGCCGCTGTGCGAGAACGTGACCACGGTCGCCTGGCGCAATATGAACACCGGGGCCACCGGCGAATACCGGGTAACCGTCGTCGCGGGCATCTACGGCAGCATCCAGTACGCGCAGTACCAGGACACCGGCCCCGGGCACATCGTGGTGACCTCCTACACGGACATGGCCAACATCCCCCAGCGGGGCGAGTTCGACGTGCAATGAGGGATATTTCACCGTTCAGTCATTGGGATACCGGCATACCGGATGTTTGACGCGGAACACACCCGTCGTAGATTCGAAGTGGTTCAACCCCCTGCACTTAAGGAGTCCTCATGGCTGAGGCCGTTATCGTTTCGTACGCCCGCTCGCCCATCGGCCGCGCAGGCAAGGGTTCGCTCGTGGGTATGCGACCGGACGACCTGGCCGCCCAGATGGTGCAGGCCGCCCTCGACAAGGTCCCCGGCCTGGCCGTGAGCGATGTCGAAGACCTCATCCTGGGCTGCGGCCAGCCCGCCGGCGAGGCCGGTTTCAATATGGCCCGCGCGGTCGCGGTGCAGCTGGGCTACGACTACCTGCCCGGTGTCACCCTGAACCGCTACTGCTCCTCCTCGCTGCAGACCACCCGGATGGCCTTCCACGCCATCAAGGCGGGCGAGGGCGATGTCTTCATTTCCGCCGGCGTCGAGACGGTTTCGCGCTTCCCGAAGGGCACCGCCGACGGCTGGCCGGACAGCCACAACCTGACCTTCGCCGACGCCGAGGCCCGTACCAAGGCCACCGCCGAGTCGAACGCCACCTGGACCGACCCGCGCGAGAACGACCTGCTCCCGGACGTCTACATCGCCATGGGCCAGACCGCCGAGAACGTCGCCACCTTCACCGGCATCTCGCGTGAGGACCAGGACCACTGGGCCGTGCGCTCGCAGAACCGCGCCGAGGATGCCATCAAGTCCGGTTTCTTCGAGCGTGAGATCACCCCGGTGACCCTGCCCGACGGCACCGTCGTCACCGCCGATGACGGCCCGCGCGCCGGCACCACCTACGAGAAGCTCTCGACGCTGAAGCCGGTCTTCCGCGCCGACGGCACCGTCACCGCCGGTAACGCCTGCCCGCTGAACGACGGCGCCGCCGCGCTGGTCGTCATGAGCGACACCAAAGCCAAGGCGCTGGGCCTGACCCCGCTGGCCCGCATCGTGGCCACCGGCGTCTCCGGCCTGTCCCCGGAGATCATGGGCCTGGGCCCGATCGAGGCCGTGCGCAAGACCCTGAACAACGCCAATATGACCATCGGCGATCTCGACCTGTACGAGATCAACGAGGCGTTCGCGGTGCAGGTGCTGGGTTCCGCCCGCGAGCTGGGCATGGACCACGACAAGCTGAACGTCTCCGGTGGCGCGATCGCGCTGGGCCACCCGTTCGGCATGACCGGCGCCCGCATCACCGCCACCCTGATCAACAACCTGCAGACCCAGGACAAGCAGTTCGGCCTGGAGACCATGTGTGTGGGTGGCGGCCAGGGCATGGCGATGATCATCGAGCGCCTGAGCTGACAGCCCCCGAGACTCGTTGAACGGTCCCGCACTTCGGTGCGGGACCGTTCTTCGTTATTACCTATGAGGTAATCGACTTCGCTACCTCGGAGCGGAAAACTGAAGAGCACCAACGCAGTACCACTCCAGGAGCGCGAGATGCCCGGTTACGCCATTGCCCATCTGTACGACGTCGACGCCAACGCCGATATCGTGGAGTACCTCGAGCGCATCGATTCGACCCTGGCCCCGTTCGGCGGGAAATTCCTCGTGCACGGCGGGAATCAGCTCTCGGTGGAGGGGCCGGAGCACGCGTTGGCGGTCGTCATCGAATTCCCGGACTACCAGGCGGTTCAGGACTGGTATCGCTCCGAGGCATACCAGGCGATCCTGCCGCTGCGCACCGGGAACGCCCGTGGCACAGCGATTCTCGCGGAGGACTGCGGTAAGGACCACATCGCCACCGATGTGCTCGAAGGCTGAGCTCGGCGCAAACGAAAGGGCGGGTACCGGAAACCGGTACCCGCCCTTGGCGTTTCGAGCGCTAGTTATTGCTGTTGAAGTACGACAGCAGGCGCAGGATCTCGACGTACAGCCACACCAGGGTGACGGTCAGGCCGAATGCCACGCCCCACGCGGCCTTTTCGGGCGCACCGGCGCGGATCATCTGATCGGCGGCGTCGAAGTCCAGCAGGAAGCTGAAGGCCGCGATGCCGATGCAGACCAGGCTGAAGATGATCGCCACGGTGCCACCGTCGCGCAGGCCGAAGCCACCCGGGGTGAAGAAACCGGCGATCAGGTTGCCGAGCATGAGCACCAGCACGCCGATCATGGCGCCGACCATCATGCGGGTGAAGCGCGGGGTGACGCGGATCGCGCCGGTCTTGTAGACGATCAGCATGCCGAAGAACACGCCGAAGGTGCCGAGCACGGCCTGCGCGATCAGCCCGGAGCCGCCCGCGCCGCCGAACGAGATATTGGTGAACATGAACGACAGCGAGCCGAGGAACAGGCCCTCGAACGCCGCGTAGCTGAGCACCAGGGCCGGGTTGTACTTACGCCCGAAGCTGACGACCATGGCCAGCACGAAGCCGATGAGCGCGCCGCCCAGGGCGAGCGGTGCGGCCAGGCTGTGGTTGGCCGAGGTGAGCGCGTACGAGATGATCGCCGCGACGGTGACCACGCCGAGCGTGATGCCCGTCTTGGTGACGACATCGTCGATGGTCATGGGCCGGGTGGTCGGGACCGCGGGCTGGTAGGGCTGCTGGTAGCCGCCACCGGTGGGCGGGTACATGGGCGGCTGCGAACCATACTGCGTCTGCCCGTACTGCGGGGGCTGCTGACCGTACTGAGGTGCGGACGGCCCGGCTCCAGTGGGGGCCGAGCCGAAGCCGGCGTAGCCGCCGTTCTGCTGCGGCGACAAGTTCCGGAAGACCGGGTTGGAAGTGGTGCGCAAGGCGCTTCCCTTTCTGGAGTCGCGGCCCACGAATGTCGTGGCCTCGTTCTACCTGTCCAACGTGAGGTGGCTATGGCGAGTTCCCGAACCGCCACGGATCGGACACAGTGGACTTTACCCGAGCTTTACCCTGTATGCCGACCGGTCGGCCCGGAAATACGCCCGATCCGGTCACCCGGCCGGGCCCGATCGGCACGCGAACCCGGCACTCGAGACGGTTGGCTCAGCCCAGCCGGCTCATCACCCGATCGGCGATCAATTCGAGGTGGTCAAGGTCGTTCAGATCCAGAATTTGCAGGTAGACGCGAGTCGTACCGGCGATCTCGGCATAGCGGCCGATCTTGTCGACCACTTCCTCCGGGCTGCCCGCGAGACCGTTGGCCTTCAATTCGTCCACATCCCGGCCGATCGCCGCCGCGCGCCGCTCTACCTCGGCGTCCGTCGCGCCGACACAGGCGACCAGGGCATTTGAGAAGGTGATCTCCTGCGGATCCCGTCCGGCCTCCTTGGCCGCGCGGCGCACCCGCTCGAACTGCTCGGCGCAGGTCTCGGCGGATTGGAAGGGGACATTGAACTCATCGGCGTACTTCGCCGCGATGCGCGGGGTGCGCTTGGCGCCCATGCCGCCGATGACCACGGGGATCTTGGACTGCGCGGGCTTGGGCAGGGCCGGAGAGTCCTTCAGCGTGTAGTGCTCGCCGTCGAAGCAGAAGGTCTCCCCCGCCGGGGTGCCCCACAGCCCGGTGATGATCGCCAGCTGTTCCTCGTAGCGCGGGAACTTGTCGGCGGGGAACGGAATGCCGTAGGCGGTGTGCTCGCCCTCGTACCAGCCTGCGCCCAAACCGAATTCGACGCGGCCGCCGGACATGGCGTCGACCTGTGCGACCTGGATGGCCAGCACGCCGGGCAGGCGGAAGGTGGCGGCGGTGACCAGGGTGCCGAGGCGGATCCGCTCGGTCTCGCGGGCCAGACCGGCCAGGGTGATCCAGGCGTCGGTGGGTCCGGGCAGGCCGTCGGCCGAGCCCATGGCCAGGTAGTGATCGGAGCGGAAGAAGGCGTCGTAGCCCAGGTCCTCGGTGGCCTTGGCCACGCTCAGCAGGGTGTCGTAGCTGGCGCCCTGCTGGGGTTCGGTGAAGATACGAAGATCAATTCGTCCCATGTACCCCATTGTGCTGTCGGCCGCCGGGCACCGGTCAGGCGGCCTCAGGTGTGCAGGCCGCGCACCGAACGGGTGACCGTGAACTTGCGATTGCGGCCGATGACCTCGGTCTTGCCGACCAGGCGTTCCATCACACCCCGATAGTTGAGGTGGGTGTTGTAGACGGTCCAGAGTTCACCGCCCGGGCGCAACACCCGGCCGGTCTCGGAGAACATCTTGATGGCCGAACCGGTGTGCACGGCCGCGCCGACATGGAATGGCGGATTGCAGACCACCAGATCCGCGCTGTTGTCGGGAGCGCTGGACATGGCATCGTCGCGCAGCACGGTGATGCGGTCCGCCACGTCGTTCGCCGCCGCGGTGGCCCGGGTGGAGGCGACCGCCGCCGCCGACTGATCGGTCGCGGTGACGCGGATGCCGGGCCGCGCCTTGGCCAGCGCGACCGCGAGAATGCCGGTGCCGCAACCGAGATCGATGGCATCGCGGGCATCGGGCTTCATCCGCTTGAGGTAGTCGAGCAGAAAGCGGGTGCCGATATCCAGTCGCGAACCGGAGAAGGCGGCACCGTGCGCGACCACTTCCAGATCATGGTCGTCGAGCCGGTTGCGCAGCGGAAAGCGCAGTTCGCCAACCGGTTTCGGGTCGGTGGCGAGCAGCACCCGGGATTTCTGGCGACCGCGACTGGCCTGCACCGCACCGAAGGATTCGGCCAGCACCGCGTTCATGGCCGGGGTCAGGTATTTATCCCGCCCGCCCGCGTACACCCGGACCTCGGGTGCGGCGTAGCGGGCGATGGCGTCAGCGGTCTCGGCGATACCGGACAGCGCACGCGGCAACCGCCACAACACAACTCGGACATCGGCGAGCAGGCGCTCACCGAGTTCACACACACTGTAGCGATCGGTGAGGCCGACCTGCCGCGCGTTATTGGCCAGTGCCAGTTCACCGGTCAGCAGATCCTGGTGCACGCGCAGGCCGCGCAGATCGTGTGCCGCCGCCGCGCCGAGGGTGAGTGCGCCGTAACCGTCATCGATCACCGCCACCCGGTCATCACCCGCGGCGGCCAGCGCGTCGGCCGCCTCATCGAGTAGTAGTCGATCGGCGGCGTCGACCGCGTAGAGGTTCACCGCCTCCACATCCGGATACCGCCGCAATCGGCTCAGCACGTCCTCGACCTCAACCACACCTACAGTGTGCTAGATCATTGCCGAACCGTCCCATCGGGCCGTGTTTCCGGCTTGATAAGCGGTTGCCCGGGCGTTGCGCGCTCGGTTTTCGGCATCATCGCGGCGGCCGCGATCATGACCACCGCCATGGCCGCGACACCGAGGAAGACGAGGTGGATGGCGGGTGAGAGGTCTTGCGGGGCCGGATGATCGGTACTGCCGATGCGCGAATTCACCAGTGCGCCGAACATCGCCACGCCGAGCGCGCTGCCCAGCGAGCGCGCGAACATATTGGTGGAGGTGACCACGCCGCGCTCGGACCATTCGGCGCTGGACTGCGCGGCGATCAGGGTGGGACTGGCCACCAGGCCCATGCCCGCGCCGACCACGAAACAGCCCAGCGCCACCTGTAGCAGGCTGGAATCCTCGTTCACCAGCAGCAATGTGGCCGCGCCCACCGCGGCGAGCACACTGCCGATGACCGAGGTGGCGCGGAAACCTATGCGCAGGTACACCTTTCCGGCCTGGGAGGCGGTGAGCGGCCAGCCCATGGTGAGCGCACCGGCGGTGAGTCCGGCGATCAGCGCTCCGGCGCCGAGCACGCCCTGCGCGAAAGTGGGCACGTACGAGGTGAGTCCGAGCAATATCGCACCGACCAGCAGCGACACCAGACTGCTCGCCACCAGGATGCGACGGGTGAAAACCCACAGCGGCAGAATCGGATTCGCGGCCTTGCGCTCGACCAGCACGAACAGGATGAGCATCAGCGTGCCGCCCGCGAAGAGTCCGAGGCTCGCCGGTGCGGTCCACGACCAGGCCTGACCGCCCTCCAGCAGCGCCAGCATGAGCCCGCCCGCGCCGATGGTGAGCAGCCCCGCGCCCAGATAGTCGATCCGATGGTGTTCGCGCGGAGCGCTTTCGGTGAACTTGCGCAGGATCATCCAGCCCGCCACCACCGATAGCGGCAGATTGATCAGGAAGATCCAGCGCCAGCTGATGTATTCGGAGAACACCCCGCCCAGCAGCGGCCCGAGTACCGAGGACGCCGCCCATACGCTGGCCAGGTACGCCTGCACCTTGGCGCGCTCCTGCACGGTGTAGATATCGCCCGCGATGGTGATGGCCATCGGCCCCACCGCGCCCGCGCCGATGCCCTGAATGGCCCGGAAAATGATCAGCCCGATCATGCTGGTGGCGAGCCCGCACAGCAGCGATCCGATCGCGAAGACCGCGATCCCGAAGAGCATCACCGGTTTCCGGCCCACCATATCGGCGAGCTTGCCGTAGATGGGCACGGTCACGGCCTGTGCCAGCAGGTAGATGCTGAAAAGCCAAGGGAACTGCGAGAACCCGCCCAGCTGATCGGTGATCGTCAGCACCGCGGTGGCGATCACCGTCGAATCCAGCGCCACCAGCGAGGTCGCCAGCATGATCGCGGCCAGTACCGGCCCGCGTTCGGATCGCAACCCGATGCCCGACACGGATTCGGTCGCCGTCACGGGCAACCCCTTTCGTTAGCTCAACTCAACAGTTGAGTCGAACACAGAAACCGCCCGGCTATTCCGCTCTCGGTGAAATAGCCCGCATTCCGGGATGACGACGCGCGTCCCGGTGAAATGCCCTGGGCGCGGCCGATACCCGGCACGGCGGAAGACCGGAGCGCGAGCCGCGTCTGCGGGAGCGGCTCGCGCCGGCGCCGGATCAGAGCGATCCGGCGAGCTCTCGTAGCACCGGCAGGCTCACCGAGCCCGAACCCAGCACCACGTCATGGAAGGTCTTGATATCGAAGTCCGCGCCCAAGCGTTCCTGTGCGGCGGCACGCTGGCGGCGGATTTCGAGCTGGCCGACCTTGTAAGCGACGGCCTGACCGGGCATGGCGATATAGCGGTCCACCTCGGTGCGGATCTCGTCCACACCGACCGGGGCATTGGCGACCATGAAGTCGATGGCCTGCTGGCGGGTCCAGCCCTTGGCATGCAGACCGGTGTCGACCACCAGACGGCAGGAGCGCCAGGAGTCTGCCGCCAGCATGCCGATGCGGGCCAGATCGTCGGGGTACAAACCCATTTCGTCGGCCAGGCGTTCGGTGTAGAGGGCCCAGCCCTCCACGAACGCGGTATTGGAGAAGGACATGCGCTGGAAGCGCGGCAGATGGTCCAGTTCATTGGCGATGGTGAGCTGGAGATGGTGACCCGGAATGGCCTCGTGGTATGCGACTGCCGCGGTCTCATACCTGTTGCGGCCCTTGGGATCATGCAGGTTGACGAAGTACGCGCCGGGCCGGGACCCGTCGGCCGCGGGCGGGAAGTAGTAGGCCGCGGGCGCATCGGGCGCGAGGAAATCCGGGACGGGCACGATATCGCAGGACTGCACGGGCAGACGGCCGAACCAATTGCCCATCTCGACATTGGCGGCGGCCAGGCAGGCGCGCGCCTCGACCATGATCTCCTCGCGGTCGCCGTAGCGCAGCGCCGAATCCTCGCGCAGCCGGGCGAAGATCTCGCTCTGCTCGGTCAGGCCGAAGAGCCGCTCGCCGATCTCGGCGTATTCGGCGCGCAGCCCGGCCAATTCGTCCAGTCCGAGCTGATGGATCTCCTCCGCGCCCAGATCGGGCAGCGTGGTGTGCAGCCGGAGCAGGCGCCCGTAGATGTCCGCACCGTCATCGCCGAGCCAGCACAGGCCGGGCTGTTCATCGGGGCGGGCCACCGGCAGCAGTTCCTCGGCGAGCACCCGGCGGTATTTGGCGAAGGCGGGACGGATGACCTCGCGCACCACCTCGGCCAGGTCTGCGCGCCAAGCCTTTTCGCCATCCCAGTCCGCCGGACCGGCGAAGGTGGCGAATGGATCGGCGTCGATATCGGAGGCCAGGTATCCGTCGAGCTGATTGAGCGACCGCTCGATGGTGATGCGCGCGGGCGTGCGACCGGAGGCCAGCCCGGCGCGGAAGCGCGCGACGGCCTGGTCCACGAGTGCGCCGAACTGCCGGAAGCGCCGCACCAGCGCCAGGGCGTTCTCCGGTGCGGGTGCGTTGAGCTGCGGGGCCATGGTGAGCAGGCCCGCGTGCACACCCGTCATCTGATCCGAGGCCAGTTCCACCGGCCGCCATTCCAGCTGGGCGGCGGCGGAGACCAATTCGGTGCGCAGCAGGCTGCGGGTGACCCGGTCCTCGGCGTTCAACAGCTCGGGATCGAGGGCGTCGACCTCGGTGATCAGCTCGCGCCACGCACCGAGCAACCGCTGCTCGGCGGCTTCGGACAGATCCTCGATCCGATCGTCGAAACGCCTGTCCCCCAACAGTGTTGCCTCACTGGGTGCGGACTCCAGCATGGTGTCCCAGTACCGGTCGGCAAGGGCGATGAGTTCCTCGTGCGCATCCATGGAATCCATCATGCACGCGCGCGAACCGGACCGAAACGGCCCGGCCGACTTCGCACCCCTGCGACTTCCGGCCACCCGCCCGGCAACCGGCGAACACCGCTCAATGCCGGGGCGGCACCGGGATTCGCATGAGATCCTCGGCGACCACGATCTCGCCGTCGAACTCTTTGCGCGCCTCGGACAGATGGTCGTCGAGTGAGCGATAGCGCTGTGAGAAGTGGGTGAGCACCAGGGTGCGCGCACCGGCGCGGGCCGCGACCTCGCCCGCCTGCCCGGCCGTGAGATGTCCGAATTCGGTGGCGAGATGGGTATCGGCGTCCACGAAGGTGGCCTCGATGACCAGCATGTCCACCCCCGCCGCCAGTTCGTGCACGCCATCGCACATGCGGGTGTCCATGATGAACGCGAAGCTCTGCCCCCGGCGCAATTCGCTGACCTCGTCGAGATAGATGGTGCGCCCGTCGATCTCGACCTCGCCATCGCGCTGTAGTCGGCCGACCACCGGTCCGGACAGCCCGAATTCGCGCAGCAGTTCCGGCACGATCCGCCGTCCGTCGGCCTCGGTGAGCCGATACCCGAACGCCTCCACCGGATGGGAGAGCGGTGCGGTGCGCAGCGTGAAAGGCGCTCCGGGCGCGTCCAATTCCCCCGCCGCGGCGATCGGATGCGGTCGCAGTTCCCCGGTCTGGTGATACGCGGTGGAGGTGCACAGCCGCTGGAAGTACTCCTCCCCCGAGGCCGGGTAGTACACGTCGACCGGATGTGGCACCCTGTCCAGGCTGATCCGCTGCACCACGCCCGCGAGTCCGAGGCTGTGATCGCCGTGGAAGTGCGTGATGCCGATGCGGGTGAGATCGGTGGCCGAGACCCCGGCGTAGATCATCTGCCGCTGCGTGCCCTCCCCCGGGTCGAAAAGCATGCCCTCGCCATCCCAGCGCAGCAGATAGCCATTGTGATTGCGCTGTTTGGTCGGTACTTGACTGGCTGTTCCCAAAATGACCAGTTCGCGCTGTGACACGGGCGTCAGGCTACCGGGCGGGGGCGACTTCCTCAGGGCGGCGCGTTCCCGGGCGCGCCACGCGGCGATACCAGGCGGGGGTATCGCGACGGCCGGAGTGCCCGGCACTAGAATGGCCCCCGTGGTGGAACAACAGGCCCTCGGAACCCGGTTGACCCGGGCATTCGGCCTGTTCACACTGCTCGCCGGAATCGCGATCATGCACGCGGTGGTCATCGGCATGGGCGGCGGTTCCGGCGAAATGACCCATATGGGCTCGGACTCGCATTCGACCGCGCCGCTCGACGCTGCCATGACCGCACCACTTCCGGCTGCCATGCCCGAGCCGCTCACCATGGCCGTCGGCACGCCTCTCGCCATGAGCACCGCACACGAGCAGACCATGCCCGGCTGCGGCGGCGATTGCGACGGACATGCCGGATTGCACGGCTGCGTCTTCGTATTGACCGCCCTGCTGCTCGCTCTCGGGCTGGCCCTGCTGGGCTGGTTCGGTCTGCGCCAGCGGGAAGCGACCGCGACCAAGGTGCGCCAACTACCCCCGCACCGCGCCCGTCCCCCACCGTGGACGGTGCTATCCCTGGCCGATTTGGCGATTCTGCGGATCTGATGGGCCGCCGCGACCGCGTACTCCCCACGCGGGCGCGCGCTTTCGCATGCCCTTCTTCTCATCCTCCGCAATTGCCAAGGAGCTCAAGCATGTTCACCATCAGCCGTATCAAGCTCGCCGTCATCGCCGGTACCGCCGCTGTCGCGGTCATCGCCGCGGGCTGTTCCAGCAATGATTCGTCGAGTTCGGCCCCCGAAACCACCAGCAGCACCGGCGCTTCCATGCCCGGTATGAATCACGGCGGCACGACAACCTCCGCGCAGCCCGCCACCCGCACCGATTTCAACGCCGCCGACATCACCTTCCTGCAGATGATGTACCCGCATCACGCGCAGGCGGTGGAGATGGCGAAGCTGGTGCCGTCGCGCTCGCAGAATCCGCAGTTGATCACCCTCGCCAAGAACGTGGAGCAGGCCCAGTCCCCGGAGATGCAGCAGATCACCACGCTGCTGCAGGCTTTCGGTAAGGGCGCACCGAGCGCCACCATGGGCCACGAGGGTATGGCCGGAATGATGACCGCCGATCAGATGACCGCGCTGGAGAAGCTCTCCGGCCCGGACTTCGACACCATGTGGATGCGGATGATGATCGAGCATCACAAGGGTGCGATCGATATGGCGAATACCGAACTCGCGGGTGGCGGCAACGCCGAGTCCAAGGCCATGGCCCAGGCCATCGTCTCGAGTCAGCAGGCCGAGATCGACGAGATGAACCGCATGCTCGGCAAGTCCTAGCCCGGAAAGCGCAACGGGTGCACCGGAATCCCGGTGCACCCGTCGAGTGCTCGTAGTGTGGCCGATTCAGCTGCCGATGACCGTATTCATGATGGTTCCGGCGCTGGTGGCCGTCGCGCCGCCGATCATGGCTCCCGCCACCATCTTCGGCGATTCCAGCCCGCCGCCGCTCCACTTCTCCCAGGCGAAGCGGCCGCCGCCGTAGGTGATGGCGGTGACGCCGGAGAGCATGGTGAACCAGGTGAAGTAGCGAACGAGTTTCATCAGCTTGTCCGCGACCGGTGGGGTCTCCGGTGTCGGATTGCCTATCTGCGCGACCACGGTCGTGTAGGTCTCGTGCACGGTGGCGAGGAGCATGCTCACGATCGATTCCTCTCGAATGCTGAGGTGGTGCTGACAGGGCGGAACTTGTGGCGCAACTCTCACTAGTGAGTGCAATTGAACCTCATCCCGCCAGGTCGAGTCATGACGACACACCACCGGCAGCGAACTCGAGCGACCGTTCAGTTATTGCTTGGCATTCGCTTTGCCGAGCAGGGAGTGCTTGCGGCTGTAGGCGAAGTAGATGACGAAACCGATCGCCATCCAGATCACGAACCGCAGCCAGGTCTCCACGGACAGGTTGAACATGAGCCAGGCACAGGCGATCACGGACAGGATCGGCACCAGCGGCACCAGCGGCACGCGGAAGCCGCGCGGCAGGTCGGGGCGGCTGCGGCGCAGTACGACCACACCGATGGACACCAGCACGAACGCGAAGAGCGTGCCGATATTGACCATTTCCTCGAGCGTGCCGAAGTCCACGAATCCGGCCAGCACCGCGCAGATGACGCCGACGATGGCGGTGATCCGCACCGGGGTGCCCTTGGGCCCGGTCTTGGCCAGCTTGCGCGGCATGAGTCCGTCGCGGGCCATGGCGAACAGCACTCGGGTCTGGCCCAGGAACAGCACCATCACGACGGTGGTGAGACCGGCCAGCGCGCCGATGGAGATGAGGTTCTTGGCCCAGGTGACGCCGTTGATGGCGAACGCGGTGGCCAGGGTGGCGTCATCGCCCTGCAGATCCTTGTAGGAGACCATGCCGGTCAGCACCAGCGAGACCACCACGTACAGCACGGTGACGATGGCGAGCGAGCCGAGAATGCCGCGCGGCACATTGCGCTGCGGGTTCTTGGTCTCCTCGGCGGCGGTGGCGACCACGTCGAAACCGATGAAGGCGAAGAACACGATGCTGGCCGCGGCGAGCAGGCCGTACCAGCCGAAGCTGCTGTGCCCGCCGCCGGTGACGAGCTGGAACAGGGTCTGATGCAGTTTGCCGGTGGAGTCATCGGTATTGGGCACCGATTCCGGGATGAACGGCTTCAGATTGCTGGCCTTGAAGTAGGTCGCGCCGACCACGACGACCAGGGCGATGACGGCCAGCTTGATCGCGACCGCCACGGCCGAGACACGGGAGGAGAGCTTGGTGCCCAGCGCCAGCAGTACGGCCAGCACGGCGATGAGAAGTACTGCGCCCCAATCGAATTTGATCGAGCCGAAGTGCCAGATGGGCTGCCGTCCGCCCATGACGACGCCGAGGTATTGCGACCAGCCCTTGGCCACGACCGAGGTGCCGAGCGCGAATTCCAGGATGAGGTCCCAGCCGATGATCCAGGCCACGATCTCGCCGAAGGTGGCGTACGAGAAGGTGTACGCGCTGCCCGCGACCGGCACGGTTGAGGCGAATTCGGCGTAGCAGAGCGCGGCCAGGCCGCAGGCGACGGCGGCGAAGACGAAGGCCAGCGATACCGCCGGTCCGGCGAGGTTGCCGGCGGTGCGCGCGGTGAGGGTGAAGATGCCCGCGCCGACGACCACGGCCACGCCGAAGATGGTGAGGTCCCAGGAGGTCAGGTCCTTACGGAGTTTGGCATCGGGTTCGTCGGTGTCCCGCATGGACTGTTCGACGGATTTGGTGCGGAATAACCCGCTGTCACGGGGGGACAGTTCTCCTGGCGCTCCCGACTTGGGATCCGATATCGCCACTGTGTCTCCTAGGTCTGACTTCTCGGCAACAATGCAGTTGGCGTCGGACGTGCAACGCCCGGCACCTGATTCGTTCGCCTTCGCATGTGACCGGCAGACAGAAACCCTGGTCCTGCCCCGGTCGGTGCTCTCGATCTCGGGGCGAGATCTGAGTTGTCGGCGTCACACCGAACCGTATCACCCACTGGTACGAACCAGTTCAGCAACTGGACGGACAACATTCGCCCGAATGCGGTTCGAATGACCTCTCGCCCGGAACCGGCCGGTCCCGTTAGGGTTTGGTATGCAGGACGGGGGCGGGCGCGCCACGGGTGATCGGGCGGCGCTGGACCGCGTGCTGGCCGATGCCCGCGCGGTACAGATTCGGGAAATGCGCGGTGATGCCCGCTCGCTACTGGTGGAGCGCGACCCGGTTGCCGTACAGGCGCTGCGCGAAGCCCTGCTGGTCACCGACGCACCCGGTATGTCCTGCATGTGCTTCGGTGACGTGTCCTTCGTCTTCCTCGACGCGGCCGGTCGCGAACTCACCGGCGTGACCCTGCACCACGGTGATTCGGTGCGCTGGGACGATGCCGCGCGCTGGGGCGGCTGGCACGATGACGCCATCCTGCGCGACAGCGCGCGCTCACTGGAATGGCTGGCGGTGCGCGGGGTGACCTGGCCGCTGCGCGAATTCCGGGCCGCCCAGCGCCGCGCCGCCGCGGCCGGACAGGCCCGCCGCCGCTGGACGGCCGATATCCCCGAGCTGATCACCGACTACACCGCCATGTTCCTGGAAACCACCGATCGAGGCGTACCGCTGCTCGAGCCCGAATTGGTACAGGTGCGCGACCGCCTGCTATCCGGTTATCCAGATCCGATCGATCGAATCCTGCGAGTGCTGATCTGGTACGGCTCGGGCACCGCGAACTCCTCGGGATATCCCACGCACGAGGCGGTTCCGGCGCAATTGCTGGATCAGGAGGACCCGGCGGATATCGCGCGGGCGATGGAGAACGCGGCGGGTCGCGCGACGGCGGGCGCGACCGAGCACACGGTGACGAGCACGGCGGTGCGCACGGGGGCGGACACACCCGCGGACCGCGCCCTGACGGGTGCGGTCCGCTATCTGGCGAGCTGGCCCGGACGGCAGCGGCTCCCAACACTTTCGGCGCATCTCACGCCGGACGCCCGGCGCGCCATCGTGGCGCACGCTCCGAGCGCCAAGACCCGAGCCTGGCTCGAGCGTCGTTTTCCGAATCGGTGATTCGGGGATGGTGACTCCGGGTCAGGGCACCAGCACCGCGCGGCCGTTGATCTCGCCATTGTCCAAGCGGCGCAACGCTTCCGCGCCGTCGGCGAGATCGAAGCGCTCGATCTCGATATGCAGTTTGCCCGCCTGCGCGAGGCCGACGCAGTCGTAGAGGTCACCCCTGGTGCCGCCCAGCGACTTTCGCACCGTCGCGCCCCAGGGCAGGCCCGGCCCGCCCGCCGGACCGGCATTGATCTCCGGTGGGGTGCCGCCGCCGATGCCGATCATGCGGTACGCGCCATTGGGCGCGACACTCTCGACCGCCATTTTCGCGGTGGCGTCGATACCGACGAAGTCGAACACCGCTTCCGCGCCGCGCCCGCCGGTGAGTTCCAGAATCTGCTTCGAGGTGTCCTCGCCGGACAGAATGCCAAGGTCCGCACCGCATTTGGCGGCCAGATCGAGTTTGTCCTGGGTCACGTCGACGGCGATGACCCGCACGCCGGTGATGGCCTGCAAAATCTGCACGGCGACGTGGCCGAGCCCGCCGATGCCGATGGCGACGGCGGTTCCGCCGGGGCGCAATACATCTCGCGCCCCGCGAATGGAGTGGTACGCGGTGAGCGCGGCATCGGCGACGGGTGCGGCCTGCAGGAAATCCAGGTCCCCGATCGGCACGAAGGCGCTGGCCGGAATGCGCACGTACTCCGCCATGCCGCCTTCGACGGTGAGGCCGGGGGTGGGCGGCATGGCGACGCGGCCGGCGGCGATGCAGACGTTCTCATTGCCGCTGACGCATTCGCGGCAGACGCCGCAGGTCCAGAACAGGTACACGAGTCCGCGTTCGCCGACCTCGCGGCCGTTCACATGGGAGCCGATGGCCTCGATGGTGCCCGCGATCTCGTGGCCGATGGTGAGCGGTTCCTCGCGTATTTGGTACGGGAAGTTCACCAGGGTCACATCCGAGTGGCAGACACCGGCGGCGCCGACCCGCAGCAGCAGATCATTGGGTCCGATATCGGGGACCGGGATGTCGTTGACCGCAACTTTTTCGGGGCCGGTCCACTGGAGTGCTCGCATATTTCTTCCTTGGCTGGCGCTGGTGATCTGGCGCACACGCTAGCACTCGCTATACACTGCGTCTAACGAATGACGGGATGTCTACTGATATCTCGAAAAGTCTCCCGAAGACCGGGACAGGAACCTAGGCTGCGGTCGCATGAACGAACCACGTATCGCCGTGGTGGGTGCCGGAATCTCCGGCATCTGTATGGGGGTGGCCCTGCGGCGAGCCGGATTCACCGATTTCACGATCTTCGAGAAGGCGGCCGATTACGGCGGCACTTGGCGCGACAATACCTATCCCGGACTGGTGTGCGATGTGCCTTCGCGCTATTACCAGTTCACCTTCGCCATGAATCCCGAATGGTCCCAACTGTATTCGGCCGGGCCGGAGATTCGGGACTACCTCGCCGGGGTGGCGCGCGAACACGGGCTGCCCGCACATACGACATTCGGTGTCGAGGTGGTCGGCGCGCGTTTCGAGGGCAGCACGTGGCGGGTGCGCACCTCCGACGGCGCGGAGCGGATCTTCGACTTCGTCTTGTGCGCAACGGGATTCCTGCATCGGCCGAAGCGGCCGGATATCGCGGGGCTGGATGATTTCGCCGGTACCGTCATGCATTCTTCGCGCTGGGATCACACGGTCAACCTGACCGGTAAAAGGGTCGGTGTGATCGGGTCCGGTTCCACCGGAACGCAATTGGTCAGCGAGCTCGGCGGCAAGGTGCCGAAGGTCGTGATGTTCCAGCGGACTCCGCAGTGGATTCTGCCGACGGTCAACAAGCGGTACCGGGATGTGACCAAGCGGCTCTATCAGCGGCTGCCGCTGCTGGGTAGTGCGGCGTATCAGATGAATCGCGGCTTCTTCGCGGCCTTTTCGCAGGGCCTGGTGCATCCGGGCCGGATTCGCTCCTTCATCCAATGGGTGGTGGCGCGAAATCTGCGGTCGGTCAAGGATCCCGAGTTGCGGCGCAAGCTGACGCCGGACTATCAGGCCATGTGCAAGCGACTGGTGGTGTCGGATCGGTTCTACAGCGTGGTGCAGCGCGCGGACGTCGAATTGGTCACCAGCGGTATCGATCACGTGAAGGACGGTGGCGTGGTGACCGCCGACGGCGAGCTACACGAACTCGATGTCTTGGTGCTGGCAACGGGATTCGATTCGCACGCCTATATGCGGCCGATGGCGATCACCGGAACCGAAGGCCGCACCCTGGATCAAGCCTGGGCGAATGGTCCCCGTGCCTTCGAGGGCGTGATGATGCCGGACTTCCCGAATCTGTTCATGCTGGTCGGACCGCACAGCCCTTTCGCCAATCATCCTTTGACCGCGGTCGCCGAAGCACAGTCCTCTCGCATTGTCGGCTGGCTGAAGCGCTGGCGCGCAGGCGAATTCGAGACCGTCGCACCCACCGCCGCCGCGACCGACCGCTACAACGCCATGATGCGCGCCGCCGCCCCCGGCACGGTGTGGACCACCGGCTGTCAGAGCTGGTACCTGGGCAAGGACGGGCTGCCTGAGCTGTGGCCGTGGAGTCCGAACCAGTACGAGAAGCGAATCCGGCGGCAACCCGATGCCGTCGACTACCACCTGGGCCGCCCGGCCCCGAGCGAGAAGTGAGTGCCCGGTGCTGATTTCCCTGACCCGTCTGATGTCCCGCGCCGTGGGTGCGTGGTGGTTCGGCGCGGCCCCGGACTGGGTGGAGGTGCGCCGCCGCGCCACCGTGAGCACGACGTCGGCGAGCGCGGGCAAGGGGGTGACCGTGACAGCCGGGCGACTGGCCGGCCTGCCGGTCGAAATCCTCACTCCGCCAAGTGCTCCCGCCGACGCGGCGGTGCTCTACCTGCACGGTGGCGGCTTCGTCATGGGCAGTCCCAAGATGAT
This sequence comes from Nocardia sp. NPDC056000, assembly GCF_042269265.1. Lineage (NCBI taxonomy): Bacteria > Bacillati > Actinomycetota > Actinomycetes > Mycobacteriales > Nocardiaceae > Nocardia > Nocardia sp. NPDC056000. Next base: position 272,562 of record NZ_JBHJXS010000010.1, read on the forward strand.
GCGGCCGCTGACCGGGCCGCTCGCGGTGGATATGAACACCACCGTCTACGCCCTCGACTACCGGCTCGCCCCGGAGCATCCGCATCCCGCGCCCATCGAGGATGCGATGGCTGCCTATCGGGCCCTGCTGGCGCAGGGCATTCCGTCGGAACGCATTGCGGTGGCGGGTGATTCGGCGGGCGGCGGTCTCACCCTGGAACTGGGCCTGCGGATTCGGGACGAGGCATTGCCCGCACCCGCGGTGCTCGGCATGATCTGCCCGCTGATGGATTTCTCACCGGATTCGGCGGCCTTCCACTGCGGTCCCACCCGCGAACCGCTGCTCACCCCCGAGGTGATCGCGAAATGCCTGGACGGCTATCTGCCGGGTGTCCCGGCCGAGCGACGCCGCGCGCTGTCCCCGATATACGGGGACCTCATCGGCCTGCCCCCGATCGTCCTGCACTCGGCGACCGATGATCCGCTATCGGGCGATGGCCGCCGCCTCGCCGATATGGCGGCGAAAGTCGGTGCGCCGCTGCGGCATCGGGAGTACCGCAAACTCTGGCATGTCTTTCACGCCATGCCCATGAAGCCCGCTCGCGCGGCGGTGAGTGATCTGGCCGCCATGCTCGCGGAGGGCATCTACGGTCACCGCACCGGCTATCGCGCCACGCACTGACCGAAACCGGTTCAGCCGCGGCCGATTTCGGCGTGGGTGTCGAGTTCGAGGGTGATGAACGCGCCGATCATGGCCCGCCATACGGCTTCCGCGACGGCGGGTTCCAGTCCGGCGGCCGCGGCGCGTTCCTTGGCGAGCGAGACGACCTGCTCCACGCGATCGGGGGCGCGCACGGCCTGCTCATCCTTCTTGAATCCGGCGGCGGCACGCACGAGTTGCTGCCGTTCGGCCAGCAATCGGGTCAGCTCCCCGTCGAGGGCGTCGATGCGGGTGCGGACTTCGGCGAGCGATTCTGGAGCGGACACGGTCGATTACCTTAGCCGGGCTATCGGAACGGCATAGCGGCCCGCATCGGCAGCGCCGAAACAGCTCAGGCGAAGGCGCGCGTGATGATCGGAACGACGAACTCCTCGAGCATGGTGCGTTCGTCCTCGTCATCGCGCCCGGGGGCGGACAGCAGCGAGACGATGATGCGCGTCAGCCAGCGCGCCAGGCGGCTGCGTTCGGGATCGGTGAGCCCGGTCGGGGTGAACAGATTCGCCGCGATGGATTCGATGACCTCGGAATCCTGGCTGATGCGCCCGGCCGCCCCCGCCTCACCGGGCCGGAACCAGGCGATGAGCAGCGGTTCGGCGCGCACCTGATGCACGGCCCCGAGCATGGCGGCGATGATCCGCTCGCCCGGATCCTCGATACCGCGCACCTGATCAACCACGCGCGCCGAGATGCGCCTGGTTTCGCGGTGTACGAAGGCCAGCCGCACCGCCTGCCGGTTCTCGAAGTACCGGTACAGCGTCGCCCGCGAACACCCGGCCGCCTTGGCGATATCCCCCATGCCGACCGCGGTCACCCCGCGTTCGGCGAACAGGTCCGCCGCCGCGTCGAGAATGCGTTCGGCGGCCAGGTCGGCCCGATCGTCGGACAGCCAGTCCCGGCTCATGCTGTCTCCCTTCGGCCTTCGAACGTTCGCCCGACCCTACCGGCGCGAGCTACGCGACGGCCCGGAAGGGGACGCTCATGGGCCAGCGCACGTAGTTGCCGTTGGACCAGGTGACATTGTCGAGGTCGACGGCGAAGTCGGGGCAGCGGGTGAGGAGTTCCTCCAGCGCGACCCGGGCCTGCATGCGGGCGGCGGCCGCGCCGAGGCAGTGGTGGTGGCCGTGGCTGAAGGTCATGATGCGCTTGGGATTGCGGCGCACGTCGAGTTCGGCTGCGGTGGGGCCGAATTCGCGTTCATCGCGATTGGCGGAGCCGTAGAGCAGCAGCACCTTGCGCCCGGCGGGAATGATGGTGTCGTGCAGTTCCACATCGCGGGTTGTCGCGCGCGCCAGACCCTGCACCGGTGAGGTCATGCGCAGGAATTCCTCCACCGCCTCGGGAATGAGTTCGGGATGTTCGGCGAGCAGTCGCCGCTGTTCCGGATACCGGTGCAGCAGTTGGACCGCGCCGCCGAGATTGCCGGTGGTGGTGTCGTTTCCGCCGGTGATCATGGTGAAGGCGAAGCCGAGGATGGCCAGGATGCCCTCGTTGTCGCCGTCCTCGCCGAGGCCGGAGGCGAGCAGGTGCGAGATGGTGTCATCGCCGGGTTCGGCGCGGCGGCGGGCAATGAGTTCGGCGAAGTAGCCGACCATTTCACCCAGGGCAGAGGGCAATTCACCACCCGCGGCGATCTTGGCGCCGTCCACGGCACCGCCGACGATGGCGTAGGTCCATTCGTCGAAGCGGTCCCGATCGGCTTCCGGCACACCGAGGTAGTGCGCGACCACCATGGTCGGCAGCGGTTTGAAGAGTTCGGCCACGATATCGCCGGATCCATTGGCGCGCAGTCGTTCCAGGCGTTCCACCACGAACGCCCGGACCGCCGGTTCGACCGAATTAACCTGGCGCGGTGTGAATCCGCCCGCGACGCGGCGGCGGAAGTCGGTGTGTTCGGGCGGATCCATGAACACGAACGGTCGGATGGGGATGCCGGCCGCTTCCAGGCTCATGTAGTCGACGGTCAATCCGGCTGCGGAGGAATAGGTTTCGGGGTCTCGCGCGGCGGCGTACACGTCCTCGTGCCGGGACAGCACGTAGAAGTCGTCGTGCTCGCGCCCCTCGGGGATGACCCGGTGCACCGGATCGTTGTCCCGCAGGGCCGTATAGGTGGGCCAGGGGTCACGCCAGGTCTCACCGGACATCAGCTCGAATCGAACTTCCTGAGACGCCATTGAACTCATGATTCGACGGTAAGACAAATAGCACCAATTGTCTAGAACAGGTTTCAGTCCTCGACGGCGGATACGTCCCGGGTGGCCCGGACGAGCACGAAGGTCAGCTCGGTATCGCCGATCCGCAAGCGCACACCATCGGCCAGGATGGCGCTGTCCACCACCCGCACCCCGTCGACGAACACACCGTTCGAGGAGTGCAGATCCTTGAGCACATACGTCATGCCGTTATCGACGATGAGCGCGTGATGCCTGCTCACCCGGCCGTCAGCGAGGGGAATGTCATTGTCCGAGAGTCGCCCGATGCGGGTGGCGGTGCCGGAGATCGGATAGACATTGCCGTCGCGGTCGCGCAGGATCGCCTCCGGTTCATGCCAGCTGCGATCCACGATGGTGGTGGCGCGGGTCGCCGAGGCGGCCCCGACCACCCCGGCGGTGAGCTGATCCTGGCGCAGGATGCGCGCCTCGAGTTCGCGAATGCGATGGCCCGGATCGATGCCGAGTTCCTCGGCCAGGGTGGCGCGCAGGCGGCGGGCGGCATCGAGTGCGTCGGATTGCCGTCCGGCCAGGTAGAGCGCGGTGATCAGCTGTTCCCAGAGTGATTCGCGCAGTGCGTGATCGCGCACCAGCAGCGCGAGTTCGGCGATGACGGATTCGGCGCGGCCCTGGGCGATATCGGCTTCGGCGCGGGCCTCGATGACGCCGATGCGCTCATCGTCCAGGGCCACGGCGTAGGCGTCGGCGAAACCGAGTCCGCGCAGATCGGACAGGACCGGACCGCGCCATTGTGCGAGCGCTTCGGACAGCGCCGCGGTGGCGGCGGCGAAGCGGCCCGCGGCCAGGGCGCGCAGCCCGACCTCGCGGCGGGTGCGGAAGCGGAAGACATCGCAGGCGGCGTCATCGACCACGATGCGATAGCCGGTGCCCATGTGCTGCAGCACGGTGCGTGCGTCGATTCCGCCGTCGCGCAAGGGTTTTCGCAGATTGGAGACGATGGCGTGCAGGCTCACCCGGGCGTCCGGGGGTGGATACTCCTCCCAGACGGCGGTGGCGAGCGCGTCGACGGAAACCGGCCGATTGGCGTTGATGGCCAGATAGGCCAGCACCGCACGCTGTTTCGGCCCGCCGAGCTGCTGCGGTACACCATCGATGGTGAGCTGCACCGGGCCCAGCACCCCGACCTGTGCGCGCACCTCGGCCATCGCCGAACTCCTCACGACCGCCCCCCGTGGCTTTCGACCGCAACTCTAAACTTTTTCGCGCCGTCGCGGGCGGCTGTTACCCGGCCTCGCAAGACAAATACCGACCGATCGGCTCGCATCGTGCGAACCGATCGATCGGTAGATGGCCCGGGCATGGGCGGAAAACCGTCGTGCGGTCGTCCGCCCGGACCATCAAGCGAGGTGGTAGACCTCCATATTGCCGACCATGGTCACCGGGTAGTTCGCCCGGACCCAGGCGGTGATCTGCGCCGAGGTCGACTGGTCGGATCCGGAGCGACCGCCACCCTGGCCGCCCTGCCCACCCTGGCCGCCCGGATCGTTCTGGCCGCCTTGGCCGTTCTGACCGCGTCCGTCGCGGCCCTGATCGCCCTGGCCCTGCGGATTCTGGCCTTCGTTCTGCGCGTTCTCGTCCTGCCCGTTGCGGTTCTGGCGTTGCCGGACCAGGTAGTAGCCGACCTGATGGTCCGCCACGTAGCTCTGGAACTGCGCCAGCGTCGGCGCTTCGTCACGGCCGCTGAAGCCGCCCACCGCCAGTAGCGGTGCGCCGGTGCGCAATTCGATCGAACTCACCTCGGAAGCGCCCACCGCGGCGGCGGCCCAGCGGGTATTCGCCGAGGCGATGAGACCGTCGATGGCCGAATCGTCGTTCGCGCCATTGCCGCCACCGCGATACTGCCCGCCGCGCGAGGGTCGCTCCGGACCGGCGATCGGGCTGCCGCCCGAATGCGCCTGCGCCACGGTCTCGACCGCGTACGCCGTCGGCCCGACCAGGCCGACAACCAGTGCGACAGCGCCGATTACGAGGCTGAAGCGGCGCACGCGCGGCATACCGAGCAGCAGTATCGCCGCCACGATCGAGAGCACGAGAATGCTCCAGCGCAACCACGGCAGCCAGTACGCGGTCCGGTTCAACAGTACGAAGGTCCAGGCACCGGTGGCCACGCTCATCACGGAAAGCGTTGCGCGCGCGGCGATATGCTCGCGCCGCTGCCACAGCTGCGTCGCGCCGATCCCGATGAGCGCCGCAATCGGCGGAGCCAGCATGACCGAGTAGTACGAGTGGAACGACCGGCTCATATAGCTGAGCACCGCCGCACTCACCAGCAGCCAACCGCCCCAGAGCACGAGCCCGGCACGCACCCGATCGGTGCGAGCCACCCGGCGGGTAATCCACACACCCGCCACCAGCGCGATGAGCGCGGCGGGCAACAACCACGAGAACTCCGTAGCGAGCTCACCATTGAACAGCCGAGTAACCCCGGGCTGACTACCGAATCCCCCGAAACCACCCTGGAATTGGCCGCCCCCACCGCCACCCCCACCGGGGATCTGCGCGCCACCACCACCGAATTGGCCACCTCCACCGGGGAATTGACCACCTCCGGTGATCTGACCGGCTCCACCGGGGATCTGCGCGGCACCGCTCGGCATTTGTCCTGCGGTGGTGGGGATTTGGGTGGGGGTGGCACCGCCGGTGAGTTGGGCGGCGGCACCGGTGGTGGGGCGTGCTGTGGCCGGGCGGCCGCCACCGCCGCCGTGGTTGCCGAAGACGCGGCCGAGGCCGTTGTAGTCGACGGCCAACTCCCACAGGCTGTTATCGGTGGATCCGCCGATGTACGGGCGGGACCCGGTGGGCCACAGCGCCACCAGGGCCACGTACCAGCCGGAGGACACCACCACAGCGAGTCCCGCCGTCGCCAGTTTCTTTATGCGCGTGAGGATTCCGCCCGCACCCGCGACCAGCACCACCAGCGCGAGGCCGGGCAGCACCAGGAACGCCTGCATCATCTTGGTCAGGAAGCCCAGGCCCATGAGGACGCCCGCACCTGCCAGCCAGGCGGTGCTCGCCGACCACCAGTTCTCGCCGGGCGCGTCCACCGAGCGCACCGTGCAGTACGCGGCGGCGACCAGCAGCAGGGTCAGCAGGGCGTCGGGGTTGTCGTAGCGGAACATCATGGCCGCCACCGGGGTTACCGCGAGCGCCGCGCCGGCGATGAGTCCGGCGGCCGGTCCCGCCCAGCGGCGCACCGTCGCCGCCAGCAGTCCGACCGCGGCCACGCCCATGAGCGCCTCGGGCGCGAGCATGGACCACGAGTTGAAGCCGAAGACCCGCCCGGACAGTCCCATGATCCACATGGCGGCGGGCGGTTTGTCGACCGTGATGGAGTTCTGCGGGTCGAGCGAGGCGAACAGCAGCGCCTTCCAGCTCTGGGTTCCCGATTGCACCGCGGCCGCGTAGTACTCATTGGTCCACCCGGCCCCGCCGAGTCCCCACAGGTACAGCACCGCGGTGGCCGCGAGTAGCGCCAGCAGCCCCGGCCGTTCCCAGCGCGGACTGCCGGGTGGGCCGAATATCACCGGCCTCCACCACGTTTCGTCCCGCACCGGCACCCCACCGTCCGCAACGCTGATCGCCGCCGTCATGCCCGCACTACCCTCCTCGAAAACCGCTCTTCACCTGCTCGGACTCGCGCAGCCTATGAGCCCCCGGTGTGCCCGCGCTTCAGCTCGCCTGGGAGTTCCCTGTGAGCCCGCTGCGTCCGCCGCGTCAACCCGGCACCGCCGCACCCGACGGCGGAGCTCGGGAGCGGCGGGGCCCGAAACGCACTGCGCCCCAACCGCTGTGCTGAGCGGTCGGGGCGGCAGGGCGCGGCGGTGGAGCCGCAGGGCCGGTCAGGCGCGGGTGGTGGTGAGGGTGAAGGGTGCGGTGCGGACGGTGCCGTTGTGCTTGAAGTCCAGGAACAGGCGGTAGGTGCCGGGGCCGGGGACCGCGGTGTGGAAGGTGATGTCGGGGCCGGGTGCGGTGACGCCGTCGCCGGGTTCGCCATTGGGGTGGACGTGCACGTAGGCCAGGTCGCCTGCGCGCAGGATGACCAGGTGGCCGTAGGCGGCCAGGTAGGGCTCCAGATCGGTGACCGGTGCGCCGTCCTTGCGCACGGTGAGGGTGAGCAGACGGCCCTCGCCGGGGACGAGATCACCGTCGAGCGTGACCTCGTAGCCGTCGACCAGAGCGGTGCGGGTGGCTGCCGGGGTGGGCTGCGGGTCGTACTCACCGGCGATGGCGAAATCGGCTCCGAGCGTGATGGTTTTGCCCAGCGCGGTCGGGGCGATATCGGTGAACGCGCGGTACGCACCGGCGGCGGGCAGGTTCAGGCGTACGGCCCAGGTGCCGTCGGCGGCCAATTCCGGGTGTACATGCCAGAATCCGGTGAGTTCCCGCTGCACCACGATGAGGTGCAGATCGCGATCGTGCAGCGGCGTGTAGTCGGTGACCGGCTCGCCCTCGGGTCCGAGAATCCGGAACCGGAACTCGAATTCGCCTGCGCGCAGGATGGTTTCGGCCAGTTCGAGCGTGTACCCGTCCTGCGTGACCTGCAACCCGCCCGGCAGTCCGGCGTCGTGCCCGGCGTGCGCGTCATGCCCAGCGTGCGCGCCGTGCGCGTCATGCCCGGCGTGCGGGTCGTGTGCCGTGTGGTCGGCGTGGTCTGCGGCGTGTGCGTGGGTGGTCATTTCTCCGGCCCTCTCATCTGACTTCGATCTCTGTTACGAATCAGAGTTAATACCCCCAGGGGGTATGCAGGCAAGCCCCGAGCGAGTGATGTGAGTCACGCCGGAATGCCGCACTTGACTTCAACATTGGTTGAGGTATCAGGATGTGGATCATGAGCACAGCAGCCGCGACCGCGCCGGTCATCGAGGACACCACGGTCGATCACACCGCCGATATCGCCGCGATCACGCAGGTGATCGCGAATGCGCAGCGGGCGTTCAACACCAATGACGCGGAGCTCATGGCCGCGGACTACGCCGCCAATGCCAGTGCGGGCAATGCCGTCGGCACGGTCATGCACGGCGCGGATACCGTGCGCGCGGCCTCGGAGGCCGGGCTCGCCGGATTCCTGAAGGACCAGTTCGTGCGCTACGACATCGCCGACATCACCTTCCCTCGCCCGGATGTCGCCCTGGTGCACAAGCTCGCTCGGGAGACCACCGCCACGGGCGAGCTGGTGGATCAGGATCCGGCCATGGTCGCGCTCTACGTGCTGATCAAGGAGAACGGCCGCTGGTGGACGATCGCTCGCCACAACACCCCGATCCCTCGCGCCGACTGAGGCGCGAGCCGCACCCCGCCGAGTCCGTACACCCCTCGGCGGGGTGCGATCACCCTTGCGGGCGCGGTCGCTATTCGCGCGCGCGGCGAGCGGTGCCCCGGTGGGCGGGCATGGCGGCGGGGTCTTCCGGCCAGGCGTGTTTGGGGTAGCGACCGCGGAGTTCCGCTCGCACCTGGGGCCAGCCGTTCTGCCAGAATGACGCCAGGTCTGCGGTGACGGCGATCGGGCGCTGCGCCGGTGAGAGCAGGTGCAGCAGAATCGGCACCCGGCCCTCGGCCAGGCGAGGGAGCTCGGCCCAGCCGAAGATCTCCTGGACTTTGACGGCCAGAATCGGGGTGTCGCCCGAGTAGTCGAGGCGAATCCTGCTGCCGGAGGGCACTTCCAGGCGTTCGGGAGCCAATTCGTCGAAGCGGTTCGCCTGCGGCCAGGGCAGTAGGCGGCGGAGCGCTTGACCGGCATCGATGCGTTCGAGATCGGCGCGGCGATTGGCGGTGGCCAGCTCGGGACCGAGCCAGCTTTCCGAATCATCCAGTAGCGCTTGATCATCCATCGCGGGCCAGGGCGCGCCGAGGGTGCGGTGCAGGAATTCCAGCCGCTGCCGCAGCCCGACCGCATCGGCACTCCACCGCAACAGGTCCAGTCCCTGCGTACTCAGCCCGCGCCGCAGCGCCCGTTCCACCAGCGCCCGGTCCGGATTCCGTAAAGGCTTCTCCGACAGCACGATCGCGCCCAATCGCTCGACCCGCCGCGCGACCACATCCCCGTCCACCCAGTCGACCTCATCGGCCCGGATCAGCAGATCCGGCGCGGCCTGCCGGGCCAATTGCTCATCGGCCATGGCGGCCAGCCGAATTCGCCCCTCCGCCCGCCCCGGATCCCGGGACGCGCCCGCCACCGCCAGCCATTCCGATTCCCCCACCCCGGAACCCGGCGGCAGCGATACGGCGGTGCCGCCCACCATCAGATAGCTGGGCGATCCCGGCCCCCGCCGCCGCGCCAACCGCTCCGGATACGCAAGCGCCGCAACGAGAGCCAGATCTTCCGCATTGCGCGGCCGCGCCTTCCCGAACCGCTCGCGGTCCGAGCCCTCGGCGTTTTCGACCAGCCGGGTGAGCCGGTCGACCTCACGCTTCCACCGCTGGGGCGGATCGGCGCGCAGGGTGCGGATGGCGGTGATCAGGTCGACGGCGGCGACGGTGGTGTCATCGTCGAGCAGGGCCACCACTTCGGCGGCGGGGCGGGCTCCCACCTGGGCCGCGCCATCGAGGAGGGCGCGCGCCAGCCGGGGGTGCAGGCCGAGCGCGGCCATGCGGCGTCCGCGGTCGGTGACCGCACCGCCTGGTTCCTCGGCTCCCAAGGCGCGCAGTACTTCTCGGCCCGCGGCGAGGGCACCCGGGGGCGGCGGATCCCACCAGCCCAGGCCCTGACCGTCGGCGGTACCCCAGCATGCGAGTTCCAGGGCGAGCCGGGTGAGGTCGGCGGTGCGGATCTCCGGTTCGGGGTACGCGGGCAGGGTGGCGTGCTCATATTCGGGCCAGCAGCGCCACGCCCAGCCGGGCGCTTCACGACCGGCGCGGCCCGCGCGCTGTTCGGCCACGGCGGCCGAAACCCGCACTGTCGCAAGGCCGGACAGGCCGCGCCGATGATCGACGCGCGGAACGCGGGCCAGGCCGGAATCCACCACGATGCGCACACCGGGCACGGTGAGGCTGGATTCGGCTACGGCCGTGGACAATACGACGCGGCGGCGGCTCCCCGCCCGCAGGGCAGCATCCTGGGCGGCCCCGGAAAGCCTGCCGTGCAACGGCATGACATCGACATCCGGCAGACCGGAGAGTTGTGCGCTCACCCGGCGAATCTCGGCCGCACCGGGCAGGAAGACCAGCACATCCCCGGCGGATCCGGCCAGCGCCGATCGCACGGTCCGCGCGATATGCGCCTCGACCCGTTCCTTGGGCAGTGCCGAAACATATTCCATCTCAACCGGATACGCCCGCCCGTGCACTTCCAGCACGGGCGCGGGCCGCGCACCGCCGAGCAGCGCCGCCAGCCGATCCGCCGCGACCGTGGCGGAGGTGGCCAGCACCCGCAGATCCGGCCGCAGCCCACCCCGCGCGTCGAGCAGCAGGGCCAGCAGCAGATCGGCGTCCAGATGCCGCTCATGACATTCGTCGAGCACCACCGCGTCGACCCCACCCAACTCCGGATCATTCTGCAACCGCCGCACCAGCAGTCCGGAGGTCACCACCTCGACCCGGGTCCCCGCGCTCACCCGCCGATCCCCGCGCACCGAATATCCGACGCTCTCCCCGACCGGCTCCCCCAGCAGCGCGGCCATCCGCCCGGCCGCCGCCCGCGCCGCCAGCCGCCGCGGCTCGGCGACCACGATCCGCCCGCCGGTCCCGGCGGCCAGCGCCAACGGCACCAGCGTCGTCTTCCCGGTCCCCGGCGGCGCGACCAGCACCGCCGTCCCGCGCTCACCGAGCGTCCCGACGATCTCGTCGAGCGCCGCGCGCACCGGCAAATCAGGCAGTTCAGGCAGTTTCATTGCCGCCCAGTCTGCCTTCCCCGCAGCCCGCCACTACGCCCACCGCACCACACGCACCCCGTGGCACCCGATCACGACGTGCCCACGCCACCCACACCGAGCCGCGTCCAGGAAGGCACGTGCGCAAACCCGCCTCGCCCTCCCGGCGATGACGAGGAAGAATTCCCGCACGTGCACGGCAGCCGATGTCCCGCACCGACGAGGCGGGATAACGGCTTCGGTTCCGGACCGGACCGATGCCTGGTCAGAACAGGCTCTGCTGATCGGCCGCGATGAAGAAGCCGTGACCGCCCGCATCGCAGCGAACGCCCGCCTGGGTGGAGGTGCAGGCGGTGCCCCGCACGATGATGGTTTGACCGTATTCGAGGACTTTGCCGCCGCCCTTGTTGTTGCCGGGAGTGACCGGTCCGGTCGGGCTGCCGACGAAGACGCCCTGGTTCAGGCAGATGAACTGGGATTTCGCACCGGCGATGTAGGCCGCGACCGCGCGGTCGGGCCGGGTGCCGCAGTCGGGCAGCGCGGCGGGGACCACCGAGGCGTGCTCGAGCTGGCAGCCGGTGCCGAAGGTGCCCTCATTGACGAAGCCGCACATGATGTTTCCGGTCGGCGACTGGAAGTAGTACTTATCCCCCTGCTGGAAATCGCGGGCGTCCACATTCGCGTCATTGCGGGTGGGCAGTCCGGCGGCCGGTGAGGATGCGGCGACCGTGCCGGGCGAACCCGGGTTGGCGGCCCCGCCCGCCGGGGTGGTGATCGGCGCGTTCGAACCGGGGGTCGCCCCGGTGGTGGTGTCGTCATTGCATCCGGCGATACCGCCGATCGCGGCGACGGCAGCGAACGCCAAAACCCATGCCTTCATGTATTTCTCCCGATTTCGATATCGCCCCCGACGCCATATAGGTCATCGAGCCGCGCGGCGAGGTCGTTAACCGGGCGTACGATCGGCGCGAATCACCAGGCGAAGATACCCGGCATCGTCTCGTGCAATGGCGGACCGTCATCGGTGTTTCGCGGTGTCAGACTGAACATCTCGATATCGCGCCAGGGATGCGCCCAGCGCAGCGAATCCATCTGGAAGACGATCTCCTCGCCGAATTCGGGTTCGCGCACGATGACGGTGTCGTCGTAGTACGCGGTCACCGGCATGGCGGTGTTCCACATCCGGTCGAAGTTCGGATTCGACTGGCACGCTTGGCGAATCGCGGCGATCTCCAGTTCGGGCACGATGCCGAGCGAGTTCTCCTTGAGGATGTACACCAGCCGGTGCACGATGGCTTCCCAGTTGACCAGCGCCTCGCGCGCCCGCGGATCGGTCATCATCTGCACGATCACGTTCACCGGTCGTTCCGGGGTGCCCAGCGCCGGATCCAGCCACGGAAACATCTCCACCGCACGGGCATTCGCGCCGAGCACGTAGTACTCCGGAACCCGGTGCAGGAAGGCCGGTCCCGGCATGTGATTCATGAGATTGAGTTCGGCGGCGGTCACCGTCTCCAATTGCCCGGCGGCGACGGTGAGGTCCTCCCCCATCACCATGGACCACACCTTGCGCCGCTTGTAGCGCGGCAGATCCAATGCGGTGCACCAGGATCGGATGGCGGCGACGGTCGGCACCCGCTGCCCGTTCTCGTACTTCTCGAAGCCGGAGCTGGACATGAACAGCAATGCCGCGACCTGTGCCTGCGTCAATCCGAGTTCGAGACGCTGGCGCTGCATATAGCTGCCAAGCATCTTCTGTTCGCTGCCGTGGTTCTCGGCCGGAACGGCGCGCATTGTGCTCCTAGCTTTTTCGTTCTGACGCGGTTCAACTGACTTGGCGCGCCGTGATACACGATTCGGCGTCCAGTCCGGCGGCCAGCTGTATGACGAGGTCGGCGGTGGCGGCCAGGCGGAGCGCGTCGGCATCGGGTGAGGGCACCCGCAACGCCTCGCGCACCGCCGAGCGGATCAGCAACGCGGCCTCGACGAGGGTGTCGGCGTGGGTTGCCAGCCGCAGCCGGGAGATCTCGCGCGAGCCCTCGACGGTGTCGTGCTGGCGCGGGACCACGCGAATGATGCGCTCGGCCAGCACCTCGGCGCGAATGAGCAGATCGGTGAGATCGCCCCACACCCGCCGCCGCCGTTCGGGCGCGGTGGGTTCGGCCGGGCAGATCTGATCGGATTCGCGCACGATACGCCGCGCCAGCGCGAGGAAGTCCTCGATTTCGCGCATGCGCTGGGTGCCGGGCAACTCATCGGCCAGCGTGGGATCCATCTCCCACACCCCGGCGACGGTGCGACTGTGCCGCAGCAGCCCGCCGAGCAGATCGATCACCCGAAAGAGTTCTCCCGCAACGGGTCCCACCGTGAGCCGGATCGCCATGCGTCGTTCGACGGCGATACACAATGCCTCACAGTCCCGCTGTGTGCCGGATGCGCCCGCCGTCATGAGCGAAAGCGTGGCAGACGCGGATTTACGGTGACTTAAGACACTTCCGCCTTTCGCCTTAAGAGCACGCCAAGTAGACCCGGTCGAAATCACCAGCTGATTCGATTGTGCAGCAGCGGCGTTCAGCGCACATCGGCCATGACCCACCCAAGTTGGGCGACCCGCGCGGATTGACAGCCCACCGGCTCGCACGGCCCCCGGACCTGTCCGATCCCGCACCGGGTCGGGTGACCAGGGTCACTGACGACTTTCGCGATGCTGGAAAGTCGCTGGTGAGCGGTTGAATCCGGCGGCGCATCACCGCGCGGGGAGGCGAAAATCAGAGGATTCCCGTCGGTGCCGCCCGGAATACTGACGCGCGACCGATGAGTTGAGCGACCCGTTCCCGTCTGTTCTCGTGTGGCGCCGGGATACGGGAGTCGGTGACTCGCCATCGGGCCACACGTCTGTTTCAGAGCTCACGCCCCCGGAGGTACCCGAATGCACGCCGATATATCCGCTCCCCCGGGAGCGCAGGCTCCCTCGGGAGGCGGAACCCCGACGGTCATCCGGCTGCTGGTGCTCGCGACCTTCGTGGTGATTCTGAACGAAACCATCATGATCAACGCGATCCCGCGCCTGATGACGGATCTGAAGGTCAGTGATCGTTCGGCGCAGTGGGTTTCCACCGCGTTCATGCTCACCATGGCCGCGCTGATCCCGGCCACCGGCTGGTTCCTGCAGCGGGTCACCACCCGCCGGGCGTACGCCCTGGCCATGGGCGTGTTCCTGGTCGGCACCGCGCTCTCCTCGGTCGCGCCGTCCTTCGCGATCCTGCTGATCGGCCGGGTCATCCAGGCCGGCGGCACCGCGGTCATGATGCCGCTGTTGATGACCACGCTGATGACGGTCGTGCACGAGCAGGATCGCGGCCGCGTCATGGGCAATGTCACGCTGGCCATTTCGGTGGCGCCCGCCATGGGCCCGGTCATCTCCGGTCTGATCCTCCAGATCGGTTCGTGGCGCTGGCTATTCGTGCTCATGCTGCCGATCGCCGGTGTGGTCACCTGGCTGGGCCTGCGCAAACTGGAGAACATCGGCGAACCGCAGACCGGTGCGATCGATGTGGCGAGCGTGATTCTGGCGGCCCTCGGTTTCGGCAGCCTGGTCTACGGCCTGAGCAAGTTCGGCGGTGGCGATGCCACCACGCCCGCGCTGATCATCGCCGCCGGCGCGGCCCTGATCGCCGTGTTCGCCTGGCGTCAGATCCGACTGCAGCGCGGCAGCGGCCCGCTGCTGGACCTGCGCGTCCTGCTGGCACCCACCTACACCAAATCGCTGGTCCTGATGGCGGTCGCCTTCCTGGCCATGATGGGCTCGATGATCCTGCTGCCGCTGTACCTGCAGACGCTGCGCGGGCTGTCCCCGTTGCAGACCGGTTTGCTGGTCATGCCCGGTGGTCTGGCCATGGGTCTGCTCGGCCCGACGGTCGGCAAGATCTTCGACCGCTTCGGCGGCCGGGTGCTGGTGATTCCGGCCGCGATCGGCATTACCGCCGCGCTCGCCGGGTTCACCCAGATCTCGCAGACCATGCCGTACTGGCAGCTGCTGGCCCTGCACATTCTGCTGATGGCCTCGCTGGCCGCGGCGTTCACGCCGGTCTTCACGCTCGGCCTGGGTTCGCTGCCCATGCATCTCTACTCGCACGGCAGCTCCATGCTGGGCACCCTGCAGCAGGTGGCGGCGGCGTTCGGCACCGCGCTGGTGGTGACGATCATGTCCGGTCGCGCCAATTCGCTGATCGATTCCGGCACCCCGGTGCCGGAGGCGCATCTGAACGGTATGCGGCTGGCCTTCGCGGTCTCGGCGGCGCTGTCGGTCCTGGTGATCGTCATGGCAGTGCTGCTGCCCAGCCGTGCCCCGGAGCCGGAGCACGCGGAGCCGACGGCGGACGAACTCGAGGACGCCACACCGGTTCTCGTGAAGGACTGAGTGTGCGGCGATAGCCGAATCCAGTGCGGGCGCATCCGAATCGGGTGCGCCCGCACTGCTTTCCGTATCAACGGGTCCGCACCGGTCCCCGGCGGCAACCGGTGCGCCCGGTTCACAACGTGGCCAAGTGTGCTTCTATCGCCTTGACCGCCTGTCCCGCACCGTCTTCCCGTGCGAGCCGGTCCGCGACGTCGGCGGCATTGGCGCGCAGGGTCGAGTCCGAGATCGCGGTGCGAATCGCGGCGGCCAGTGCGTCGACGCCGAGTTTCGCGTGCGGGATGGTGGCGGCGCTGACACCGAGTTCGGTGAGCCGTTGCGCCCAGAACGGCTGATCCGAATAGCTCGGTACGCCGATCGCGGGAACGCCAGCGCGCAGTCCGGCGGCGGTGGTGCCCGCACCGCAGGAATGCACGACGGCCGCCATCTGCGGGAACAGCCAGTCGTGCGGAACCTCGCCGATGGTGAGCACATCGTCATCGCTGACATCCAATTGCAGCCAGCCCGCCTGCACGACGCCGCGAACACCGGCCTGCCGCAATGCTTTACGCACAATCTCCGAAACGTGAGCGCTGTGCGCGCTGGAATCGACCACGCTGCCGAATCCGATGAATACCGGTGGCGGCCCGGCCGCCAGGAAGTCCACCAGTTCGGCGGGCGGCTGCCAGTCGAGGGGACTCGGCGGCCACCAGTACCCGGTGACATCGAGTCCGGGCCGCCAATCGGCGGGCCGGGGCAGCACATAGGGCGAATAGCCGTGCAGGATGGGCCATTCGGCGGCCGTGCGGCGGCGGCGCAGCTCGCGCACCGATACCTCCGGCAGTCCCAGCTCACGGCGGAAGTCACCGACGACGCCGCGGTAGACGGTATCGCCGAGCCAGCCGCCGAATTCGGCGGCCATCCGATTGCCGAACGAACCGAATGAGCGCGGTCCCATGGAGGCGGGTGGATACGCGGCGGTGGCGCACATCGGCTGGAAGCGCAGGCCGATCACCGGAATTCCCTTGGCCTCGGCCAGCGGAAAGCCCGGACCCTCGGTGAGCTGCGCCAGCAGCATGACATCGGCGGGTTCATCGCGCAGCGCCTCGATCATGCCCATACCGGTGGCGCGCACCCCGGCGGGCGAGCCGAATTGCCATGCGGCCTTGCGCTTGTCGACATTCGGATCGGTCATATCGATGTCGATATTGGTTTCCATCAACCGGAAGTCGAGCCCGCAGCCGGTGATCAGATCCGCGAAGACCGAATGCGCGGCGACCAGCACCTCGTGCCCGGCTTCCCGCAGGCGCAGGCCGAGGCCGGTGAGCGGCGCGATATCGCCGCGACTGCCGATGCCCGTGATGATCATTCTGCTCATGCGATGTCCACCGTCTCGATGATCGAAAGCCACTGCGCCACAATCTCGCGCACGCGATCGAGGCCGATGCCGCCGGTGGGCGAGTGCACCGAATAGTGCACGCGGCGAATGCCGTCGTTCTCGGACGCGCCCAGGAACATGCTCAGGTCGAAGACCGTCAACCGCGCTTGTTCGCGGGAGTGCGCGCCCGGAATCCACACCCCGACATCGCCGAGGAAGTTGAAATAGAACTTCGGGACATTGAATTCCACCAGCCGCGACCACCCTTCGGGGTGATGCCAGAACAGCACCGTGTAATCCTCCGGATGCGCCGGATAGTTGGCCACGGCATCGCGCATGCGCTCGCCGTGCCCGCCGGGCACCGAGCGCACCAGCCACGGGTAATCGTCCGACAGCCAGGCGACGGTGCGGCTCAGGTCGGTGCCGGGTCGCAGGCGGCTGTAGCGGCCGTGCTTCTGCACCTGGATGGGGCGGGCCACGCCGGTGACGTCCTCGATCGCCAAACCCAGTGCGATGAGCAGGATTCGAGTGTAGGAGGCATCGAGCGCGGCGGGCAGTTCATCGAGCAGTCGCAGCGCGAGGTCGCCTTCGATCACACCGTCGAGGTACGCGGATTCCGGTGTGTCGGGCCGGTTTTCGACGTGCGGTTCGATATCCGAGGCCGCGGACCAGTAGTCCAGCTCGCCCGTCCGGGTCACCGCGTACTCGTCGAGGAACTCCGCCCACTCGGAGCCCGTGATCAGCTCCGGAGCCAGCGAGATCTCTTCTCCCGCTTCCCATTGCCGTGCGTAGGTGGCCACGTCATCCCACATCACCCACATGGCGACGCCGTCGATGGCGATGTGATGGATGGTGAGCAGCAGGATATTGACATCGGCCGACCGGGTGAGCAGGGCGGCGGTGACGATCTTCCCGGTGGTCGGGTCGAGCCGGAGATTGCTCTTTGCGGTCTCGTCCTCGATCACCTGCGGAATGGCTGCACCGGATACGTGTTCGATATCGACGGCGCGCACATCGATTCTGGCCGTATCGATTTCACCGCCGGATACCGGTTCGATGAGGCATTGCGCGTCCATGCCGTAGCTGTATCGGCTGCGCAGCGATTCGTGATTGTCGATGAGCGCGTTGACCAGTGCGCGCGCGTCATCGAGCCCCATCGAGACCGGAACCGGGCAGGGGATGGTGATTCCGAAGACGGCCGGATTCGGATCCCACATGAGGAACTTCTTGGCGGCGGCGGTGAGCCGCCCCGGGCGCAGGGTGGTCATGGTGTCCTAGGGTCAGAAGGGGGTGATGTTGAAGGGCCGCCGCAGCGGGGCCAGTGCCCGGTCCAGGGCCTCGACCATGCCCGGTGCCGATTCGGTGATGCGCCCGGCGCGGTGCAGTTCCAGCGGGGTGAGCGCACCGAAGTACACGCTGGCGAGTTCGGCGGGGCTCAGCCGCAGATCGGCGGCGGCGTCCTCGGGCGCGGGCCGCCAGCTGCCGCGGCCCGCGGTGACATCGAGGGTGAAGCGGCCGGGGCTCATACCGTAGGGATCGTCGATCTCGATCACTCCATGGAAATCGGCGCGATAGGTGCGCGCTTCGAAAGCCTTGGGCGAGTTCAGAATCCACATCCAGACGCCGGTGTCCACGCCGATCGTGGCCGCCGTGCGCGGATCGCCGAGCAGCAGCGGGGTGGGATCGTCGACGGCGGTGTCCAGCAGGATGTCGTTGTATTCGCCGTGCCCGAGCAGGCAGCGCAGCAGTTCGCGATGTGCGGTCAGGGTGATCGCGCAGAAATCGCGCACCCGGACGGTATCGCCGATCAGGTCGTAGATGACGTAGCCGTCCGGATGCGTGATCACACAGGAGGAGTCGTCATAGGTTGCGGGCCAATAGAATTCGCTGCGGCTCAGCGCACCCGGGGTGGCCCGCTGCCAGCGGTCGTAGATCTCGCGCAGCTGGGCACGGGCGGCGCTGGGCCGCAGTTCACGCGCGGGAGACGGATCATCCGCTCCGGCACGGAGTTTCGCGCGGCGGCGGTCGATGCGCAGCCGCCGGGTGTGGCTCGCGATCCCGACCGCACCGTAATTTCCGCCCGGACCGGGCATGGCGGCGAAGACATCCGCGCCGGTTTCCAGCGCGATGTACATCATCTCGGCCTGGATCTTGGAGTAGAGGCCGCGATTCTGATGGGTGGTGGCGACCATTCCCTGCGCGCACGCCGCGACCTCCAGCTCCGCGCCGCCGGGGACCGCGACCCGCATGCGGATGACCGATCCGGTCCCCGCCACGAAGGGGGCGTCCGGATCCGAGACATCCTCGGCCACAATGACATCGGTGAGCCGGAACTGTAGCTTCCAGCTCTCGAAATCCGTGGCGTGCACACCGCCGAAGGCACGGTCGTAGCAGTCGCGCAGCGCGTCCCAGTCATCCTCGCGCGCCCGGCGGATGCGCAGGCCGTCCACGGCCAGCCCCTCCCGATAGGCCATGAGTTCGGAGATCATTCGTGAATACCTTTCGTAGGCAGGAAGTTCGGCGGCATGCCTGCCGGTCTCATAGCGGCGCGAGGCGCGGTCTGGCGGCCCGCACAACGCGTCTTGGCGGACCGGTCAAGCACTAGACGGCCCCGTGAGCTGCGGGCGAGTCGAGGCGCGCGAGCACCGCATCGCCGAGTAGGCGCAGACTGGCCCATCCGGCCTCGGCCGGCAGGCCGCCGATGAGCGGGTTCATCACGATCTCGGTTCTGCCACCGGCGATTTGGGCGGACAGCTCGTCCGGGGTCAGGATCTCGGCGTAGCCCTGTGCCCGCACATCCGCGACGGTGCTCACCTCGGCCTCATTGGGCCGCCGCAGTCCGGTCCGCCGCCAGGACCCGTATTCGCGCGCCTCGTTGAGGATGTAGGGCCCGTAGTCCCGCCATCCGGCCTCCGGATCCTCGTGCAGCAGGGTGAGCTTGTTACCGGGTTCGGGGCGGTGCACGAACCCGAATTTGCCGAGTCGCTCCAGCTCGGCCAGGTAGTACTCCTCCAGGTCGGGCATGGACATCGGCGGGGAGAACGGCAGGCCGAAGCGGGCCGCGCGCCGGGCCGCGGCCCGGGTCATACCGCCGACGAACACCATCGGATGCGGCCGCGTACAGGGTTTCGGGGTGACGTCGACGAGCGCGCCCGCATGCTCGAACGGCACATCCCGCCAGGCCGCGAGCAGGGTCTCCAGCGCGGTGTCCATGAGTTCGCCGCGCCGGTCCCAGTCCCGGCCCATGGCGGCGTATTCCTCGGGCCGGTAACCCATTCCGGCGACGATGACCACGCGTCCGCCCGAAAGGTTGTCCAGCACAGCGATATCGGCGGCCAGTCGGATCGGATCGTAGAGCGGGATCAGCAGTGCGCTGATGGTCACCGCGACCCGTTCGGTGCGGGCCGCCACCGCTCCGGCGAGCACCAATGGCGAAGGCAGCCAACCAGTTCCGGATAGATGGTGTTCCTCGCAGCTCACTGCCGCGAAGCCGTGCCGATCGGCGTACTCGGCCATCTCGATCGCCGCCCGGTAGCGCTGTTCGTGCCGAGCGCCCGGATCATCGGTATTGGTCATGTTCAGCCGGAGCGCCGCCACCACGTCCATCGAGTTCACCAGCCAAATATCGAACCCGGCCTCGCCTGCGGCAACCGCTCGGCTGCCCCAGTCACAACCTCTCCGGGACCGGACAACCACTGGGTGGAGGAGCCCGCTGCGCGGCAACCACTGCCGGTGGCACCCCGCTCACGCGCGCCCACTCGAGGGCAAGCGCGACCCGTCCGGCGTGCACCGTCATGACCGCCGGGGAATCGAGATACATTTGCTCGTTCGGAATTCCTCTGTGAAAGGGCCATCACCATGTCGATTACCGCTGACAAGGTCGTCTCCATCGAGTACACCCTGACCGATGACGACGGGGATGTGCTGGACACCTCCGTCGGGGAGGACCCGTTGGTCTACCTGCACGGCGCGGAGAACATCGTGCCCGGGCTGGAGCAGGCGCTCGAGGGTAAGGGCACCGGGGACGAACTGCTGGTGGTGGTCGAGCCGGTCGACGGGTACGGCGAATACCTGGCCGAGCTGATCAGCACGGTGGACAAGGATATGTTCGAGGGTGTCGACGAGCTCGAGCCCGGGATGGAATTCCACGCCGAGGCCCCGGACGGCGATTCACAGATCGTCACCGTGCGCGCGATCGACGGCAATGACGTGACCATCGACGCCAACCATCCGCTGGCCGGTCAGCGCCTGCACTTCCAGGTCAAGGTCGTCGATATCCGCGATGCCACCGATGAGGAGCTGACGCACGGCCACCCGCACGGCGAGGACGATCACGAGCACTGAACCCGTTCGCTTATTAGAACGTGTTCTATATTCGAGGAATCTGTCCTGCGATTTCTCGGGAGTTCACCGTATGTACCAGTGGTCCGACGAAGACCTGATGTTCCGCGACGCACTGCGCGGATTCATGGAGAAGGAACTGAAGCCGCACGTCGACCAGCTGGAGAGCGGCGCGCTGCCGCCGTTCGACATCATCCGCAAGCTGTACGCCGCCTTCGGGCTGGACGAGATGGCGAAGGAGGGGCTGGAGAAGTCGCTCGCGCGCGAGGAGGCCGGAACCACCGGCAAGCCGGGCGGCGGATTCAGCGGGGCGGGCAGCATGGGGGTCATCCTCAATAGCGAGCTCGCCGGAATCAGCCTGGGTCTGGTCGCCTCCATGGGCGTCAGCCTCGGGCTCACCGTCGGCACCATTCGCAGCCGCGGCACGCTGGCGCAGAAGAAGCGCTGGCTGCCCGAACTGGTCACCATGGAGAAGGTCGGCGCGTGGGCGATCACCGAACCCGATTCGGGCTCGGACGCTTTCGGCGGTATGAAGTCCTATGTGCGGCGTGACGGTGCGGACTACATCCTGAACGGGCGCAAGACCTTCATCACCAATGGCCCGTACGCCGATGTCACCGTGGTCTACGCCAAGCTGGACGAGGAGGACGGCGTCGATCGCCGCGACCGCAAGGTGCTCACCTTCGTATTGGACAGGGGCATGCCGGGTTTCGTGCAGAGCCCGCCGTTCAAGAAGATGGGCATGAACTCCTCCCCCACCGGTGAGCTGTTCTTCGACAATGTCCGCATCACCCCGGATCGGCTGCTCGGCGAGACCGAGAATCCGGCCAAGGGCGATGGAAAGGACAGTGCCAAGGAGTCTTTCGCCGCCGAGCGCATCGGCATCGCCTCGCTGGCGCTGGGCATCATCAACGAATGCCACCGGCTCTGTGTGGATTACGCGAAATCACGCAAGCTGTGGGGTAAGGAGATCGCGCAGTTCCAGCTCATCCAGCTCAAGCTGGCCGAGATGGAGATCGCCCGCATCAATGTGCAGAATATGGTATTCAACGCCATCGAGCGCACCGCGGCGGGTGAAAAGGTCTCTCTCGCAGAGGCTTCCGCAATGAAGCTGTACTCCTCGCGCGCCGCCACCGAGGTCGCCATGGAGGCGGTCCAATTGTTCGGCGGCAACGGCTATATGGCCGAGTACAAGGTGGAACAGCTTGCGCGCGACGCGAAATCACTGATGATCTACGCGGGCAGCAATGAAATCCAGGTCACCCATATCGCCAAGGGGCTGCTGGCCCGCTAGCGCGCCACGCCCGCACCGTCCGGTCCCGACTCCTCGATCGGGACCAGGCGGTAGGTGAGCCAGGGGCTGTGCGGGAGATGGGGTTTGTCGATGCGCAGGCGCACCCGGCGGATCACGCCGGTGGCCGGGTCGGCGATGCGCAACTCGGTGCGCAGGGCCGTGTGGACGTCCGGATCGGTGGCGTACATGCGATCGAAGTCGGGGTGCACTCGGCAGCGGTCGATGATGTCGGCGATGGTGTCCTCGGACAGCACGATCGGGCCCATCATGCGCAGACCGTAGGTGAAGCCGTGGGTCAGGGATTCCCAATCCAGCAGCACCCGGGCGGCGGCGGGCTCGGTGTACAGGTAGGTGAACAGGTTCGGTTTCGCCACGGTTTCCGGGAAGGCGGCGCGCCAGGCGGCATTGAGGCCCACCATGTCCCCCTCGGGCAGCATCAGATAGGCGGCCGGGTAGGGGAACCGCTCGAGATCGTCGAGGTCCTCGTCATCGGGCTTGGCCACGGTGCGGCCCAGAATGCGATCCAGGGTGCCCGGGTAGAGGGATGCGATGATCCGCTCCCGGAAGAGGTAGGGAATCCACAGCGCGTCGAACAGCGCGCCCGCGAACTCGAGGCTGGGCACCAGGGTTCCGGCTTCGACCTTCTCGATCGCGGATTTGGACCAACCGGTCGTGCCCGCCAACTGCGCCTGCGTCATGCCGAGTGCGTCACGCCGCGCCCGCACGAAGACCGCCAACTGCCCCTTTGCCATTCACCTCACCCTTGCTCTGTCGTACGAGTCACACCGGAAACGGGCTGAAGTCTCACCCCTGGTGCGACATCCGCGCATTGACTTTCTCACGGCGCGAAAACAGGCTTTACGGGTCCTGGAACCTGCGCGCGCCATTCGCCCCTTCGTGCTCGTCAGGGGCTGGTGCGTTGGAGGGGAACGCACCAGCCACCGGGTCCGCCCGCCGGAAATCAGCCCGCGCTTCCGGTGCCGACTCCGGGGAAGCCGGAATCGACCGCCAGCAGGTGGAACATGGTTTTACCGACAACACCGAAGTTGTTGTCCGACACCACGACCAGGGTGCGCTGGCCGTTGACCGTCGGACCCCGGGTAATGCCCTCCACACATTGCGGGTCGATTCCGGCGGCGCGGAAATCGAACAGCAGCTCCTTGGACATGGGGGTGGCGTTCGCCGGGGCGACGGCCGCGCCGGTGACCGGTGTCGCGCCCGCGGTCGAGGTGGAGTAGATGCGGGCGGTGAATCCGACGTTGGGGATCATGCTGCGTTCCAGCGTCAGGAATCGGTCCGCGCCGTCGGCGAGGATCTCCGAGATGCCGGTGGCGGCGGGCACGCCGCCGGGCCGCGACGCGATCCACCGGGTAGATGTACTCGGCGATATCCGCGCCGTCGTGACTGTTCAATCTGAAGAAGCGGGAGCGGCTTTCGGCATCCGGCGAGGCGGCCGGGCCGTCCTGTGCCAGTGCGTTCTCACTGACCGCGACGACCGAGGACCCGCCCTGCGGCAGATCCATCGCCTCGAAACCGAGGTTGTCGCGAATGCCGGAGACGACCTGACCGCCGTCCAGGCGCGGGGTGAAGGCGTCCGGTACCGGGATATCGCGGATGAACCCGCCGTCCAGGGCCGCCTCGCGAATGAAGCCCGGGCGGCCGACCTTGGCCTCGCCCTCGCTAACGCCTGCCCCGGGCTCAAGTGCATACCGACGGTGCCGCCACACTCAGCGCCGCCACCACGGCCCCCGGTCGGTCCCGATGACCAGGACGACTATGGCATCGGGGCGGTGATCGTGGTGAAGTACTGCACCGCAGCGAGAATTGCGACCGGCGCGGTCACCAGCAACTGTCCCGCGATGGTTCCCAGTGCGCCGATGGAGGCCACTCCGCCGAGGCATCCGAGCGCCGCGGCGGGCAGGAACGGGCCGAACAATCCGGCGACGGTGGCGGCGGCGACCGTGCCGCCCACCACCGCGCCGAGCACGCAACCGACGGCGGCCCCGCCGAGTCCGCCCACCACGGTCCCGATCGTCAGTCCCATTCCTATGGTGCTGCTCATTCGGTTCCAGGCGGCCTGTTCCCGCTGATAGGGCGTATGGAAATCAGCGGTGTCCTCGAACGGCAGGGCGACCGGCGCGTACGCCGCATGCTCCAAATCCAGCCTGGGAGTGAGCGTCACAGTGTGATCGGCGATGTTCGCATCGATCGGAAACACGAAATCGTCGACCCGGAAGGACATTTCAGCCGAGGCGAGCACCGTGTGATTCGCGGTCTCCAGCTCGAGCACCCCGTCCCGCAGTTCGATCGCCCCGTTCGGGAGCGTGATCACGGCGGTATCCCCCACCTGACTCGCCGTCACCGCGACCGCCTCATCCGGTGTCGCGGTGGCGGTGGCCGAACAGACCGATAGGCCGACCGCAACCAGTGCCGTCGACGCAAAACTCTTGATCAGCAACGCTTTTCCTGCACGCATGGCCATCCTTTAGTTCTTCACGATGAATCATTCACCATAATGAACTATTAATCCATGCGCGGGCAACCCCCGAACCGGAGCAGGTTGACTAGTAGGCGAAGGGGCCGGATCGGCTTCCGGCGGGCGGGCGCCGCGAGCGGGCGCCGCGAATCACGACCGTCACGATGATGGCGATCCCAGCTATGAAGCCACCGAAGCCCAGGGCGAGCGGGACGAGGATGGTTCTCATGATCGAGGTGATGAGGTTGCCACCCACCGCCACGGTCACATTCGGCGAGCCCTGCGCGGTCAGTCGGTAGACGCCCGCCTCGTCGGCGTGAAAGGTGAACTCGGACTGCCCGTTATGGCTGCCCATCTGATAACTGGTGCCATTCGCGGCGCGCAGGTCGACCGGGCGAGCAGCCGGATCGGTAAGGCGCACCGCGGCGTCGAGAGACGGGTCCGCCGCCGTCCCATCATCGACGTACTCGAAGTAGATCCGGTAATCCCCCGCCTCCAAACGCAGATCACCCGATCCCGGCACAGCAACCCGCTGAAACTGGTTGACCTGATCATTCATTCGCACAACGCTCATCACCCCGAAGGTGATAGCCCCCGCCACACCCGCAACGATCAACACAACCCCGGCCACAATCCACCACCCCGAAGGCTTCTTCCGCGGCGGGTTCGCCCACGACGACTGCGGAACCGGATAGAAGCCAGGCTGGGACACAATCGAACCTCCCCCTCGGTGGCCACCGACCCCGCCGACAGCCGCATCCGCACCAACCTAACCTGTTTCGCGATGGGCTACCGCGTTGAGATGACGGTGAGAAGCATTATCGCGGTGCTGCCCAACACAATCGGCCAGACCATGACGGCGCGGCTGAGGCGGCGCACACCGGTGCGGATATTCGTGAGCGCGCGAATTCGCAGTTGACCGTGCCGGTCGATGCGGCCGTCGGTGAAGACCGGGTCGCCGATGCGCAACTCCATCGGGGTGACCGGGAGGAAGCGGACATTCCATCTGTGACCGGTGTCGTCGACCAGGTGGAGCAGCAGGCCCGGGCGCTGTTGCAGCGGGCCGCAGCGGGCGAGGATTCGCGTCGTAGAACGGCGGGCGGCTCGCCTGTGCAGTCCCGCGGCGAGCATGAACCCACCCACGGTGGGGAGCAGGCTGGGCGGTGCGAGCGCCTGCTCGGTCAGCAGTAGCAGGGCGGGAAGCACGAACCACAGGGGTTGCGGTGCGACCATGGTGATCGGTTCGGGATGCCGGGCGATGATTCCGATGACCGAGCCGCGTGTTGCCGGTGGACGGGCGGCATTGTCGTTGTGTCCCTTGGGAATAGTTGCCATGAGATACTTTCGCCGAGTACACGGGCCCCGATGTCCGGACCGGATCCGGCGTGGGGGACCGGATTTCGTCCTGGGGTGGGGTGATCGCGGTGCCGGCCGAAACGGATCTGTTCACGGCGCTTCGTGAATTGCGGGCGGCGGTCGGCGCACCGAAGGCGGCGGATGTGTTCCGGCGCATCGAGATACTGGGTATTTCGGTGGGCCGCAATACGCTCTACGACCTCTACGGCCGGTTGGATTCGCCGGCCGATACCCGCGCTCCGGCCTGGTCCACGGTGGAGGGGTTCGTACGCGCCTGCCTCGAGCTGGCCGATCGGACCGGGCGGCGCATCAGGCCGGAGTGGCGCGATTTCGACCGGTGGGCCGATCTGCACCGGGATTGCGGCAACGCGGCACCACGACCCGTGGACGGCTGGACGCATGCCGTCGAGAAGGTGCGGCGGGACTGCCGGACCGATCTGCTGACCATTACCGCCATGAATGCCGATGCGGTGCATCTGGTCGACCGCATTCAGCGGGACCACGAGGTCGTGAGCCGGTGGAGCCAGCACGCGCCGGGCGGTTCCGGGGCCAACACCGCGGTCGCGCTGTCCCGGATCGGCGGCTGCGCGGCGGTCGCCGGAATCGTCGCCGATGACAGTGCGGGACGAAATCTGCTGGCACAGTTGAAATCCGATGATGTGGACGTGAATTCGGTGCTTTCCGTATCGAATTCACGACTTCCCACCGGCAGCACCATCGTGCTCGCGGATCAGTCCGGTGGCCGGATGATCGTCGTATCACCGGGCATCAACGCGGAATTGGCGGCCCGCCTGCGTCGCCTGGGCAGGGTCGAGGCCCTGATCGACACCGCGCGGCAGTGCCGCATCCTGCACCTGACCTCCATGGCGGGCCACGGTCAGCATGTGCTGCAACAGGAAATCGCCGCGACCGTCGCCGATCGAACGCTCATCACCCTCAACCCCGGAGCGATCTACGCCGCCCTCGGCACCGCGCGCATGGAATCGCTACTGAGCCTCACCGATGTGGTGTTCGTCCACGAACAGCAACTGGACCTACTGCTCGGACACCGAACCATCCAGGAACGACCGGTAGAGGACAAGATTCGCGATATGCGCGCCCGCCTCTCCCGCCCGCAACCCTCGGTAACGGTCCTCAAACTCTCCACGGGAATCACCCGAACCCGCTCGGTGGCGATCACCGTCAGCGAACCCGGCAACCGCATGAAGACCTACTACCCCGACGGCGTAGTAGACGTCGACAGCCACCGCCTCACCGACACCACCGGCGCGGGCGACGCCTGTGTAGCAGGCGTAATGCTCACCCTCCTGAACGGCGGCACCCCGATCGAAGCCGTAAACCTGGCCCACGTAATGGCCCTCGCAGCCTCCGGCACAGTAGGCGGCCGCGACGGCATCCCCCACCGCCCCGACCTCCCCGCCCTCTGGGACCAATACTCCAGCGGCGCCGAACTCCCACCCTGGCTGGCTGACCGACCGTCCGAAAACGAGACCATCGCGGAACGTAACCACTGATCCCGCCCCTTTCGGTGCACGCAAGATACCGGCCCGCAGGTTCGTTGCGTACAGCGGAAGAATTGCGGATGCCCCGGCAGAAAGGCTCCCGAGTGGGCGCAATTCACTGCTCTGCCAGCGGTTTTATAGTGCCCCCGGTCGGGTTCGAACCGACACTGTGCGGATTTTAAGTCCGCTGCCTCTGCCAATTGGGCTACGGGGGCGTGGGGGTCAGCGTACCGAGCCGTACGGTTGAGTCGTAATCAACCGGGGGGTGGATTTCGGGGAGTTGTCGAAAATGTCCGGGGTCGGTATTCAACGGGCGGGTGGGGTGGGGGTCAGAAGTAATGTGGCGGTGAGCACTCGGGTGCCGTCTTGCAGGACCTCGAGGGTGAGGTGTGTGCGTGTCGGATCGGGGTCGGGGGTGTGTTGGGTGTGAATGAGGAGTTCCGCGCCTAATTCCCCCGGGGGTATGTAGGCGGGGGCGGTGAATTTGGCTTTGCAGGACAGGACCTGGCCTCGGGCGGGGTTGTTCGTGACCGATTGCACTGCCAGACCCATGAGCAGCATGCCGTGGGCTACGACACCTTTCAGGCCCGCTTGCTCGGCTGCGCCATCGGAGGAATGGATGGGGTTGTCGTCGCCGGAGGCGGCCGCGTAGGCCGCCACATCCGCTCGGGTGATGCGGATGGGGATCGTGACCGGATGGAGAGCGGGGGCGGTCACGAGGCGGCTCGCAGGAGGACGGTGGCCCGGCAGGTGCAGACGAGATCGTCTGCGGTGCTGCGGATTTCGGTCTCGACGGTGAGGACTCGGTGGCGGCCGAGGAGCTTGTCGGCCGTGATGGCCGCACTGGTCCAGAGGCGGTCGCCGACCCGGATCGGGCGGGTGTGGGCGAAGGATTGGTCCAGGTGCACGACATGTAGGTCGGCAGGTGAATTCAGGAGTTGTTCAACGGCTTTCGCTTGGCCGGGCTGGGCGATAACCGTCGCGAAAGTGGGGGGCGCGATTTCGCCGCTGGGTAACGCGCGAATTGCCAGCGCGAATTGCGTAACCGCGGGTTCGGTCACCACGTACGGGGACTCCCGGGTAGGTGTATTCCCGGCGAACATGTGACTAATGGTCATGGCATGCCTCATCGGTTCGGTGGGGGCCGAGCCGAGCGTACGGGCCGGCGGGCCGCGCGATGCCTATCGCGCACAACGGATTCGGCGATTGCTCGCAGGGCCGCCCGCATTCGAGCATGTGAACGCGACATTGAGTCACCGAGGGCGGCAATCGCATTCACCAACCGGAGGGCTGCAAGATGGCATCGTTCGATCCGACACAAGACCGGCAACTTCATGACGCAGTGGTGATCGGGGGTGGGCCCGCGGGGTCCATTACCGCCCGCCAGCTGGCGGCGGCCGGCTACGACGTGCTGGTGCTGGAGCGGGAGGACTTCCCGCGCTTCCACATCGGCGAATCCATGCTGCCGTACACGGCGGGGATCCTGGAACGCCTCGGCATGCTGGACCTGTTCCCGGCCGAGGACTTCCCGACCAAGTGGGGAGCCGAATTCACCGGTCCCTCCGGCGATTTCCGGCGGGTGGACTTCACCTCGCAGGGCGGCGGCCGGCGTGAGGCGGCGTTCCAGTGCGAGCGCGCCGAATTCGATCAGATCCTGCTGAACAACGCGCAGGAGCAGGGCGCGAAGGTGCTGCACAATGCCCGCGTCACCGAGGTCATCGAGGAGCAGGGCCGTATTCGCGGCGTGCGCTACAAGTACGACGGCGAAGAGTACGAGGCATTCGGCAAGTACGTGCTGGACGCCAGCGGCCGCACCGGCGTTATCGCGCACCGCCATTTCAAGAACCGCCGGCCCAACACCCGGCTGGAACTGGTCGGGGTGTTCAAGCACTTCGGCAATGTCGACGAGGCCACCAATCCCGGAATCGAAGGCGATATCCAGGTCGGCAATCACCCCGACGGCTGGCTGTGGGCCATTCCGCTGGGCCACGGCAAGCTGAGCGTCGGCGCTGTCACGCCCGCCCGCAATGTGCGTGAATCCACGCCGCTGGCGGTATTCGACGAGCATGTGTCGCGGGTGCCGCGCATTGCCTGCCGTATCGAGGGTGCGACCGTCATCGACGAAATCCGCGGTGAATCCGATTACTGCTACTTCTCGAATACCCTTGCGGGCGAAGGTTATTTCTCGGTCGGCGATGCGGGCAGTTTCGTGGACCCGATCTTCTCCGCCGGCGCGTACCTCGCCATCACCAGTGGCGTCAAGGCCGCCGAATCGGTGATCGCCATTCTGCGCGGTGCGGACGAGGCCGAAACCCAGCGGGATTACGAGAATTTCGTGAAGACCGGTTATGACTGCTACACCCGGCTCATCTACGCGTTCTACGAGTCGAACTTCAATTTCGGCAAGTATGTCGCCAGCCTGTCCAGCGACTCGGTCACCATCGAGGGCCGTTGGATCGCACGCCTGCTGAGCGGCGATTTCTGGAGCCGTAACAATCCGGTCGGCGAATTGCTGCGCTCCAACCGGGAATACGACACCTTCGACGATTTCCCGTTCGTGTACGGCTGCCCGGTCTACCCGGAGCAGGACGCCGCGGAGACCGCCGAGGCAGCGGTGGTGGGATGAGATGACCGAGATCGCCACCGCAGCGGCCGATCCCAGATCGGCCGCCGACCGGATGATCGCCGAGATCTCGGCGCGGGAGACGAAGCCGCTGGAGTATTGGCCCGCGGCGGCGCTCTCGGAGTACGTGGCGGAAGCGCTGCCGTTATCGGTGGCGCACGCCTTCGAATCGCCATTCCACCGAGCGAAGTTCGCGGGTCTCACCGCGCCGGTGGACCTCGCCGGGTTCGAGCGGTTGCCGCTCACCGAACCGGCCGAGGCGAAGGGACGGCTGCGCGAACTGCTGGCCGTCCCGTGGCGCGACGTCGCGCAGATCAATCTCAGCTCCGGCACCACCGCCGGGCCGACCACCTATGTGGCGTACACGCTGGAGGATCTGCGCGGCGACGGCGCGCGCTATGCGCCGGGCGGGCTGTTCGCCTTCGCGGCAACGGATTTGGTGGCGGTCGCGCTGCCCTATGACATGGCCACGGTCGGCCTGGCGGTGCACAGGGACGTGCAGCGCCAAGGCGCGGTCGTGCTGCCCGCGGGTAAGGGCGGCAGTTACGGCCCGCCCGAACGCCTGCTGCAAGCCATTCACGACCTGGGTGTGGACACGCTGTTCAGCACCCCGAGCTACGCCTGGTACCTGCGCGATCTCTACGAGGCCGCCTATCCGGGCGAGCAGCCGTCGATCCGGCATCTGCGCGTCGGCGGCGAGGGCGCTGCCCCGTCCATGCTGACCCGGCTGGGTCAGCGCTGGCAGGCGGACGTGCGCCAGTGGTTCGGCAGCACCGAGATCGGAATCATCGCCTACACCTGCGAATTGGGCGTCTACCACGTCGCGGCGGGCAACTGCTACGCCGAGGTGGTGGATGAGGCGGCGTTCACCGGCACGACTGCCGATCGGAACACGCTTCCCGCGATCGTGCCGAACGGGACGACCGGTGCGCTGGTATTCACCACGCTGGGACGCAATGCGACCCCGTTCGTGCGCTTCCGGAGCGGGGATCGCGGCATGCTGCCGGGCGAACCGTGCGACTGCGGGCGCACGCTGCCGACGCTGCACGTGTACGGCCGCATCGCCGATCAGATTCCGGCGGGCGATACCGCGGTATCGCCGTATCGGATCGAGGAGGCTTTCCTGCAAGCCGTGCCGGAGGCCGCGCCCTGGTACCACATTGTGCTGCGGGACAACGCCATTGGCCTGGTGGCGGAATGGCCGGGCGATACGGCGGGCGATCCCGCCGAGGTCGGTGACCGCGTGCGCGAGTTCGTGCGCCGGATCGCCGGATTCGACCTGGACAGCTTCGAATGGGCCGAGATCGGAACGCTCGACCGCCCGCGCACCAAGATGCGCCGGGTCCGCGATGAACGGAGCATCGGATGAGCGCCATCCGAATCGGGGCGAAACTCGCCAACTTCGGGCCGGACGCACACCGCGTGCTCGACGCCGCCCAGAGCCTGGAAGCCGCCGGGGTGGACTCGCTCTGGCTGTCCGATCGGGTCGTCACGGTGACCCCGACGGAATCGTTCTATCCCTTCGCACCGGACGGCTCCGTGCCCTGGCGCGATGACACGCCGTTCATGGAGGCGGTGACCGCGCTCGGCATGGCCGCGGCGGTCACCACACGCGTCGAGCTGGGTGTCGGAGTCCTGGTCGCCGCAGTCCGGCAGCCGGTACTGCTGGCCAAACAGCTCGGCACCATCGCCGCGCTGGCAGGTGGCCGCGTGGCCCTCGGCATCGGATCCGGCTGGATGGCAGAGGAATTCGACACCCTCGGCATCCCGTTCGCCGAGCGCGCCGAACGCACCGACGAAGTGGTCGAGCTGATGCGCGCCTGCTGGACCGGCACACCGGACGCATACGACGGCGCGCACTACGGCCTGCCCAAGGGCGTGGCCATGCATCCCGTTCCCCCGCAACATATTCCGATCCTCTGCGGCGGAATGAGCACGGCCGCACTGCGCCGATCGGGTGAACTCGACGGCTGGTACGGCTACATGTTCGCCGACCGCATCGATACCGATATCGTGCGCACGGCAGCAGAGATGGTCGGCACCGGACGAGTCGTGGTGCGCCTCGTCGGCCCACTCGACACATCGCTCCCCGCCGGGAAGCAACTGGTGGCGGCGGGCGCGACCGAACTGGTACTCGACATCGACACCGATCCGGAAACCGCTGCCGCACAGGTGGTCCGAGCGCGGGCGGAGCTATCGTGACCGCCGCCGGGACCGAACAGACCGGCGATGCGAACCGCACCGGCGTGGATCAGCTGTCCGGTGCGAGCGGCGCCGTCACCGATCCGAGTTCCGGGCTGACCGGTGCGGCAACCGGCGAGGTGGCCATTCCGGCCGCTCCGCTGGCCGGGCTGGTGGCGATCGTGACCGGCGGGAGTTCCGGGATCGGGCGGGCCACGGCGGTGCTGCTGGCCGAGCAGGGGGCACAGGTGCTCGCTGTTGCTCGGCGGAGTAGACCGCTGGAAGAGGTTGCGGGGCTGCACGAGCGGATTCACGCGCATATCGGGGATCTGGCGGATCCGGATGAGCCGGAGCGGATCGCCAAGACCGCGCTGCGGGAGTGGGGTCGGATCGATGTGCTGGTGAACAATGCGGGGCCCTATGGCCCGGCGGCACTGGCGGGAATCTCACCCGCCGATATCGATCGGCTGGTGCGGTTGAATATCGTCGCGCCGAGCCTGCTGGCCAGCCACTGCTTGGAAGCCCTTGCCAAGCAGGCCGGTTCGATCGTGAATGTCACCAGTGCCTACGCACAGCGGGCGGTGGCGGGCAGCGCGCATTACGCCGCCACCAAGGCGGCGCTGGAAAGCCTTACGCGCAGTTGGGCTCTGGAGCTCGCACCGCGCGGAATACGAGTCAACGCCATCTCGCCCGGGCCGACCGAGACCGGGCTGCTGGCGGGCGCGGGTGTGCCCGCCGATCGCATCGAGGCGATCAAAGAACGTGAGCGCCAGCGCATTCCGCTGCAGCGACGCGGCGACCCGGCCGAAGTCGCCCGGTGGATCGTGGCGCTGGCCGATGCCTCGGCGGGCTGGATCACCGGTGAGGTGCTCCGGGTAGACGGAGGGCTACATCTGACATGAACACCGCGGACAAGGTCGAAATCCTGGGCCTGGTGGCGGATCTGGGCCTCGGCCTGGATCTGGCCGATCGGGAGCGATACCGCCGCTGCTTCGGCGATACCGTGCTCATTCACAATCCCGCCTTCCAGGGCGCGGACGCCTGGCACAGCTACAGCGGTGACGAGTGGGCGGACCGGGTCACCGCCACCCAGGCGCGGCTGACCAGTATTCACACCCTCACCTGCGTATCCACCGAGGTCTACGACGGGACGGCGGAAACCATGCTCATGCAGCAGGCGCTGTTCGCCGATGCGGAGGGCAGCTATCAGGTCGCCGGGCCGCTGCGGCTGACACTGGTCGATGACGCCGGCTGGCGGATCGAGCGACTGCGCTTCGAAGTCATCTGGACCACCGGCGACCCCCAGGTCTACGCCCGTGCGCGAAAGGCCGTGCTATGACCGCGATGACGCATCCCACACCGGTGCGCGGATCCGACGGCATCGCCCGCTACCCGGACCCGCTGCCGAATCTGGTTGCCGCACTGCGTATCACCGTCGAACGCGTCCCCGATGCCGAGGCCGTGGTCCAGGTCGGCGGTCCGCGCCTGACCTACGCCCAGCTGTGGGATCGCGCCACCGCCCTGGCCGCCGGACTCGCCGGGGCGGGCGTCCGCCCCGGCGACCGGGTGGGCATCCTGCTCCCCAACGGGGTGGACTGGTGCGCGGCGTTCTTCGCCGTCCAGCTCGCCGGATGCGTTGCGGTGCCGATCAATACGCGCCTGTCCGAACCGGAGATCTCGCACATTACCGAGAACGCGGGCCTGGCATACGTATTCGATCTCGACCATCTGCCCACCCGCTCCCGGTCCCGCCGCATCCCCGAAGCGGCCCCGGATGATCCGGCCGCCATCTTCTACACCAGCGGCACCACCGGCCGCCCCAAGGGCGCGACCACCACGCACGCGAACTTCCTGGCCAATATCGAGAACGCCCGCCGCCTGCTCGGCGTCACCGAACCGTGGGTGAGCCTGGTATCGGTGCCGCTGTTCCATGTGACGGGCTGCAATTCGCAATTGCTGCCGAGCGTCGCGACGGGCGGCACGCTGGTGATCCTGCCGCAGTTCGACGGCCGATCCATGTTGCGCGCCATCGAATCCGAGGCGATCACCGCGCTCATGTCGGTGCCCACCATGTATCGCATGCTGCTCGGCCAGACCCACCTCGATCGCTACCGGCTCGGATCGGTGCGCAGCATCACCTTCGGCGGCTCCCCCATGCCGCGGCGGCTGATTCCCGAACTGCGGGAACTCTTTCCGCGCGCCCGGCTCGGAAACGGCTACGGCCTCACCGAGAGTGCGTCGTTCTGCACCTACCTCCCCGATGACCAGGTCGACGAGCATCCGGACAGTGTGGGCTTCGCGGCCCCCGTGGTGGATCTGCGGCTCGATGATCCCCGGGGCACCGGTGTCGGTGAACTGCTGGTGCGCGGCCCGAACGTGGTGGCCGGGTACTGGAACGACCCCGCCGCCACCGCAAAGGCTTTCGAGGACGGCTGGCTGCGCACCGGCGATATCGCCGCCATCGATGATCGGGGTCTGGTCCGCATTGTCGACCGCGCCAAGGATGTCATCATTCGCGGCGGTGAGAACGTCTACTCCGCCGAGGTGGAGCGCGCGCTGGCCGAACATCCGAGCGTGCGCGAGGTGGCGGTGACCGGCGTCCCGGACAGCATCGCGGGTGAGAAGGTGGCCGCCGCCATCGTGCTGGTACCGGGCGAAGAGGATCAGTTGCGCGAGGTATTCCGTTCCGCCCGAAAGGAATTGGCCCGCTACAAGATGCCCGAGCTGGTCGCGGTGTATCGCACCCCGCTACCCCGCAATCCGGGCGGCAAAGTGATCAAGTCCCTGCTGCGCACCGCCGCCTGGATGGTGGCTCCGCGATGAGAGAGCGAGAACGCTGATGGGCCTGCTGGACAAGAAGACACTGCTGGTGACGGGGGTGCTGACACCCTCGTCGATCGCCTACGGCGTCGCCGAACTGGCGCAGCGCGAGGGCGCGCGGGTGATCGTCACCGGCTACGGGCGGCTCAGCCTGGTGCGCAAGGTCGTCGAGCGCCTGCCGGAAACCGCGCCGGTGATCGAATTGGATGTCTCGGACGAGGAGCATCTGAGCACCCTGAGCGCCCGCGTCGGCGAGCACGCGGATCGGATAGACGGCGTACTGCACGCGATCGCCTTCGCACCGCAATCCGCGCTCGGCGGCAATTTCCTCAATACCGAATGGGCCGATGTCGCCACGGCACTGCGGGTTTCGACCTACTCACTGGTGAGTCTGGCCACCGCGTTGCGGCCGCTGCTCGCCGAGAACGCCTCCATCGTCGGCCTCGACTTCGACGCCTCCACCGCCTATCCCGGCTACGACTGGATGGGTGTTGCCAAGGCGGGACTCGAATCCGCCGCCCGCTATCTGGCGACCTATCTCGGTCCGCAGGGCACCCGGGTCAATCTGGTCGCGGCCGGGCCGATCCGCACGGTGGCGGCGAGCAATGTGCCCAGCTTCGACGATCGCCGTCAGGACTGGTCACTGCGCGCACCGCTGGGCTGGGATATCAGCGATTCCACCCCGGTGGCGCGCGCCTGCGTCGCCCTGCTCTCGGAGTGGTTCCCGGCCACCACCGGGGAGATCGTTCACGTCGACGGTGGTGCGCACGCGGTCGGCAATTGATCCAGCAGCGCAACGAAATTCGATACCAGCGGGGAACGGGTATCCGGTTGCCAGGCCATGGTGATGGGCTCCCGGATACTCGGCTCCACGATGGGCCGGGAGACCAGATTCCCGTCCGCGAGCTGGCGCGCCCGCGAACGCGAGGAGATGGTGAGGGCGTGCCCGGCCGCGACCAGTACGCGCAGCGCGTTGGCGTGCTCCACCTCGTACCGCACATCCAATTTGCGGGACTGCGCCCGGCTCACCGCGAGCAGCCGATCGTGCAGACCGGGATTGAGTTCGCGACGGAACAGCGCGATCGGCTCGGCCAGCAATGCGCGCAATGGCACCTCCGGCTCCGCCGCCAGCGGATGCTGCGGCGGCAGCAGGGCCACGAAGCTCTCCTCCCCCACCTGCGCCGATCGCAGTTTGGGATCGGGCACCGGGCCCAGTACGAATCCGATGTGCAATTGCCGCCGGATGAGCGCCTGCACCTGATGCGCGGTCCACATCTCATCCAGCACCGGCGTGACATCCGGATAGCGCTCGCGGAAGGTGCGCAGGAATCCGGGCAGCACCCGGTGCGCGGCAGCGGCTCCGAAACCTATTGAGAGACTGCCGATCTCACCACGTGAGGCGCGACGCGCGGTATCCATCGCCTCGGTCGCGCGCTCCAGGGTTTCGCGCGCCTCCCCGGCGAAGGCGACCCCCGCCGGGGTGAGCGTGATCTTATGGCTGGTCACATCCAGCAGCAGCACCCCGAGTTCGCGTTCGAGCCGCCTGATCTGCTGGGTGAACGCCGGTTGGGTGATGTGCATGCGCGCGGCGGCCCGCCCGAGATGCAGTTCCTCGGCGGCCACCAGGAAGTACCGCAGTTGACGCAGTTCCATCGGCCGCTACCGCGCCCCAACCGGATGTCGCAGCGCCACATCCCGACCCGTCCGCGCCGCCAGCGGATCGTGCTGCGGATGAGCCGGATCCCGCCGCGGTACAGCCGGTTCCAGCGGTCGTGTGAGGGGAACCCGCGGAGTCGGGCCCGGAACGCGACGGCCCGGCGCCGGATCGGGCCACGCCGGTTCGGGATCGTCGTCCAGCCCTCCGACCGGGCCACGGCCTCCCGGAGCACCGATACCGTCCGCGATCGCCCCGTCTTCGAGCGGTGCGACCAGGGCGATGAATTCGAGTCGGGGGATGGCGGATTCGTCTGCGCGCCAGACCATGTGGATGTCCTCTTCGAGATGGGTACCGACAAGCGGGCGGGTGACCACGCCCGGCACATCGGCTTGAGCGGCGCGCGTGCTGGAGGCCAAGCCCACCACGCCGGTGGCCGCGAGCAGCGGTACGACATTGGGATGCGCGACCTCGTGCACGACATCGAGCACCACACCGGCCGCGGCCAGGCGGGCGGTGAGGCGGTCGTGCAATCCGGCGCTCAGGCTGCGGCGGAACAGTGCCACCGGTGTCGAATTCAGTTCCCGCACATGGATATCCGCGGTCCGGGCGAGGCGGTGATCGGCGGGCAGGACGGCCGCGAAGCCGTCGCGGGCGACGGGATAGGAGCGCAGCGCCGGATCGTGTACCGGGCCGAGCACGAAGGCGACGTCGAGGCGGTGGTCGAGGAGTTCTTCCAGCTGCTCGGTGGTCCACAGTTCCTTGAGCGTCACGACCGCGCCCGGGTAGAGCGCGGTATAGGTGCGCAGGGCGTCCGGCAGCACGCTGCGGGTGGCGGAGCAGCAGAATCCGATGCGCACCGAACCGCGCGGTTCGCGGCGGTGCCCGGGATGCGAGCGGCGTGCCACCCGGACCGCGCAATCGGCGGATTCCAGTGTGGCGCGGGCTTTGCCGAAGAGTAGTTCGCCGGTGGGAGTCAACTCGACGGTATGGCTGTCGCGATCGAAAAGCGCGGCGTCGAGTTGTTGTTCGAGTCGTTGGATTTGCTCGGTCAATGAAGGTTGGGATACACCCATCCGGGCGGCCGCTCTACCGAAATGCAATTCTTCGGCGGCCGCGACGAAGTATTCTAATTGACGCAGTTTCATCCCGCGCACCTAACACCTGTCGGCATACATCGTCGGCTTCGTCGTCGAGTACCGGGGACAAGTCGACTCCACCGATGTGACGCGGCAGTGGATCGCCGGGAAACCGCATGCGACGGGCGATCGACGATCTGGCAGCCGGAGATGTCAATCGTTGTGCGGCAACGTATTAGATCGCCATGGTACTCGCCTCGCACCCGGTATGCGGCCCTGTATTCGCCTATCGGCGGCATCGGTTTTTGCTCATTGCCGCGCCGGGCGCGCGGTCGCACAGTCGAGAGGTGTTCCTCTCACACGATTCGATCGTCATCACCGGGCTCGGCGCGGTGACGCCGTACGGAACCGGTGTCCCGGCAATGCTCGGCGGTTTATACGCCGGCGTACCCACCGCACAATCGATCACCAAGTTCGATACCACCGGATTTCCCACCCGATTCGCCTGTGAAGTCCGTGATCCGGAAATTACCGAATACCTACCGGCGAAACTGATTCCGCAATTGGATCCGTTCGCCCGCTATGCCGTCATCGCCGCGGGCGAGGCCCTGCGCGATGCCGGACTGCTCCCGGAAGACACCGCCTGGACCGCCCGCAAACCCACCCCGGTACAGGGCGTGGACCCGGACCGGTTCGGCTCGATCATCTCCTCCAGCGTCGGCGGTATCGAGGAGATGAGTGAACAGCACCGCCGCCTGCTGACCGACGGCCCGCAGACGGTGCGGCCGTTCTTCAGCATCGCCATGCCGTTGAATATGGCGGCGGCGCAGTCCGCCATCCGCTATGGACTGCGCGGACCGTCCTTCGCACCGGTCTCGGCCTGTGCCAGCGGCGCGGACGCCCTCGGCCTGGCCATCGACCTGATTCGCTCCGGCCGCGCGGACGCGGTGCTCGCGGGCGGCGCGGAAGCCGCGATAACCCCGTTGGTACTGGCCGGATTCGGTATCGCGGGCGCGCTGTCCACCCGCAATGACGAACCCGAACGGGCCAGCAGGCCATTCGATATCGATCGGGACGGCTTCGTCATCGGCGAGGGCGCGGGCGTGCTGGTGCTCGAGCGCGCGAGCCATGCCGCCGCCCGGGGCGCGCGGATCTACGCCGAATTGGCCGGCTACGGGGTGGGCAATGACGCCTACCATCCGTCCGCACCCGCCCCCGAAGGTGTGGGCGCGGTGCGGGCCATCGCCGCCGCCCTGGCCGACGCCCGGTGCGAGGCAACCGAAGTCGCGCATATCAACGCGCACGCCACCTCAACCCCGATCAATGACCGGAGTGAGGCAATGGCGATCAGAACCGCGTACGGCGCTGCCGCACAGCGCATTCCGATCGCCGCCACCAAGTCCGCGCTGGGTCATCTGGTCGGCGCGTCCGGTGCGGTGGAGGCCATCGCCACCGTCGCGGCCATGACCCTGGGTTCCATTCCGCCGATCCTCAATCTCGAAAAGGTCGATCCGGACTGCGAACTCGACCTGGTGACCGAGCGGCCGCGGGCGGCCGAAATCCCCATCGCCACCTCGCATTCCTTCGGCTTCGGCGGCCACAACTCGGTACTGGTCTTCCGTTCCGTCGCCGATGCCCGCACCCCGAGCGTGCGTCCCACCCCCGAAATGAGCCCCTCATGATCGATTGCGCAATCGTGGGCGCGGGCCCGGGCGGCCTCGCCCTGGCGCTGCTGCTGGCCCGCGCCGGACGCGAAGTGACCGTGCTGGAACGCACGCCGCTCACCGTGCCGCCACCGGGCGGCGTGGTGCTGCAACCGGTGACGCTGCGACTGTTCGAATCCATCGGCCTGCTCGACGGGCTCGATCGAGCCGGACTGCGGCTGGCCGGCATCGACGAGATCGGCCCGGCCGGACCCATCTTCTCCGGCGACTACCGCGATTTCACCGAGGCGGTGCCGTGGGCGCTGGCGGTGCCGCTGCGCGAACTCCAGGGCCGGCTGCTCGAGGCGCTGGACGCCGAACCGCGCGTCACCCTGCGCACCGGCACCGAGGTGACCGCGGTGCGCCAGCCGAATCACAGCTGTGAATTGCAGCTGTCCGGCACCCCCACCCCGCAGGTGGTCCGCGCCGCGTACGCCGTCGGCGCGGACGGCAAGTACTCCACCGTCCGCACCGTCGCCGGATTCGCCGCGCGCCTGGACCAATTCGAGGACCGGCAGCTCATCGTGCGGGTGCCCCGGCCGGACGGCCCGCCGCGGGTGCGCAGCTACCGCAGCACCCGGCCCGTGGTCGCGGTGCCGTCCGGACCCGAGAGCATGCACGTGTTCGGCGCGGTGAAAGCCACCGAACTCGCGGACGCGCGCACCGAATTGATCGACTCGCTGGAGCGCTTCGATCCCGCCCTGGCCACCTGCGTCGCCACCGAAGGCACCGTGGTGGCGCTCATTTCGCATCACACCGTGCGGGTGCGGAACTGGTCGATCGGGCATGTGGCACTGCTCGGGGACAGCGCGCACAGCGTGCACCCGTACGGCGGCCAGGGCGTGAACCTCGCGCTCCAGGACGCCTGGCTGCTCGCACCGCTGATCGATCAGGCGCTGAGCGCCGAAACCTCCGATACCGCAAGCGATCCCGGCGCTCAGCTGCTCGCCGGGTTCGAACAACTGCGCCGCCCCTTCGTGGAGGCGTTCCAAGCCCGCCAGCACACCCTCATGACCGATACCGCCGTCGACGAAACCCTCTATGTCACCGGGTTCGCCGACCTGTCCCTGGGCCAGCGCGAGATTCGCACCCTGTTGCCCACCCCCGAAACCGCAGTAATCACCAACACAGGACGGAGCGACTGATGGGAATCGGAACCAACGGGGCCGCGGGCCTCACCATCGACGGGCACAGCCTCACCGTCGACGATGTGGTCACGGTAGCGCGGCGCGGCTCGCGCATCGGCGTCGAACTCGATCCCGGCGCGACCGCGCGGGTCGAACAGTCCCGCACGCTCAAGCGGGATCTCATTGCCACCGGACAGCCGATCTACGGCGTCACCACCGGCTTCGGCGATAGCGTCACCAGCCAGATCAGCTCGGCGAAAACCGCTGAACTGCAACGCAATATCGCCCGCTACCACCTCAACGGCACCGGCCCGATGGCCGCTCCCGAGGTGGTGCGCGGCACCATCCTGATTCGCGCCAACTGCCTGGCGCGTGGCAACTCCGGCATTCGCGCCGAACTCATCAATCGCCTGCTGGAGTACTTGAATCACGATGTGCGCCCGGAGATTCCGGAGCGCGGCTCGGTCGGCGCGAGCGGTGACCTGGTACCGCTGTGCTACCTCGCCTCCGCCGTCTTCGGCGAGGGCCAGGTGCGCTACCGCGGACGGCTGCGGCCGACCGCCGGGGTGCTCGGCGAACTGGCGCTGAGCCCGATCGTGCCCGAGGCCAAGGACGGCCTGGCGCTGATCAACGGCACCTCGTTCTCCGCGTCCTTCGCCAGCCTGGCGCTCGCGGACGCGCAGCGGGTGGCCCTGCTCGCCGAACTGTGCACCGCCATGGCCTCGGAAGCGCTGTGCGGCAACCGCGGTCACTTCCACCACTTCATCCACGATCACAAACCGCATCCGGGACAGCGGGATTCGGCCGCCGCCATCGCCGAACTGCTCGTGGACTCCGGGCTGGCGCTGGACCACGATCAGGTGCTCGGCATGACCGGCGGACTCGGCGACAGCGATTACGCCCGGCTGCCGCGCTCGATCCAGGACAAGTACTCGATCCGGTGCGCCCCGCAGGTCATCGGCATTCTGCGCGATACCGCGAGCTGGGCGCGGAACTGGCTGGACATCGAGATCAACTCCTCCAATGACAATCCGCTCTTCGACGCGTCCGAGACCACCGTCCACAATGGCGGCAACTTCTACGCCGGGCATATCGGCCAGGCCATGGACTCGATCAAGACCGCCGTCGCCAATATCGCCGATCTGCTGGACCGCCAGCTGGAACTGATCGTCGACGAGAAGTTCAACAACGGCCTGACCCCGAACCTGGTGGCGCGCTTCGAACCCGGCGACTGGCGGGCCGGACTGCACCACGGCTTCAAGGGTATGCAGATCGCCTGCTCCGCCATTACCGCCGAAGCGCTGAAGAACTCCGCGCCCGCGAGCATCTTCTCCCGCTCCACCGAGGCGCACAACCAGGACAAGGTCAGCATGGCGCCCATCGCCGCGCGCGATGCCCGCAATGTCATCGCACTGGTCGAGGAGGTGCTCGCCATCCACCTCATCGCGCTGTGCCAGGCGATCGAGCTGCGCGGCCTCGATCGCGCCTCCCGCTCGGCACGCTTGGTGCACAAGGCGATTCGCGAGCACGTGCCCTTCAACGCCGACGATCGCGGTATGGACGTCGATATCGCCGCGGTACTGCAGCTCATTCGCAGCGACACCCTCAGCGGCATCGTCAACGACCTGCTGCACGGCACCCGGCGGCCGGTCGCCGTCACCATCTGATCCCCCAGCGCATCGAAAGGGAAGAACCATGTCGGAGCAGCAGGCGGCCCGGACCGCCACCGAGACAACCGATCTCGACGATCGCATCATCACCGTCATCGCCCGCGTCGGCGGGCTGGAGCGCGATGAGGTCACCGGGGACAAGACCCTGGTGGACGACCTCGACATCGATTCGCTCACCCTGCTGGAGATCGCCGTGACCATCCAGTCCGAGTTCGGCATCCCCGTGCCCGAGGAGGTCCTGCCGGACTTCCGCATCGTCTCGGACATCACGCGCTACGTGGGAGAACACCATGGCGACGCCTGAGGTCAGCGCGCCGATCGAATCCATCGCGGACGGTCGCGCACGCATCGACGAAATCGACAGTCAGCTGCGGGAATTGATCGCGGCGCGGCGCAATATCTCGCTCGACATCCAGCGCTATCGGCTGGCCGACGGCGGACCCCGCATCGAGCATCGGCGCGAAACCCAGGTGCTCACCAGCTGGTCCGATGAGCTGGGCGCGGGCGGCGTCGACGTGGCCCGCGCGGTATTGGGCCTGTGCCGGGGACGGATGGTGCGATGACCCAGCGCA
Organism: Nocardia sp. NPDC056000; assembly: GCF_042269265.1. NCBI lineage: Bacteria > Bacillati > Actinomycetota > Actinomycetes > Mycobacteriales > Nocardiaceae > Nocardia > Nocardia sp. NPDC056000. The sequence goes on from NZ_JBHJXS010000010.1 coordinate 315,467, forward strand.
CCGAGGTGCTCGCCGATACCCAGCACGGGCCGGTGCGCGGTCTGGTGGACGGTGATCTCGCGGTCTTCCGCGGGATCCCGTTCGCCGCCGCGCCCGTCGGGCCGCTGCGGTTCGCGGCGCCCGAACCGCCCGAATCCTGGTCCGCGGCACTCGATGCCGAGATCCCGGGTCCGGCCGTACCGCAGAACCCCTCCCCCATGGCCGCCATCCTCGGCAGCGAGAAGCTGCCGGGCAGCGATGAGGACAACTGCCTCACGCTGAATGTGTTCACCCCCAACGTGATCGGCAAGCGCGCCGTGCTGGTGTGGCTGCACGGCGGCGGCTTCGTCACCGGATACGGTGGCGGCGAACGCAATTCGGGCGCGCGGCTGGCGGAGAACGAGGATATCGTCGTCGTCTGCCCCAACTATCGGATCGGCCCGTTCGGCTACCTGTACCTCGGTGCGGGGCAGGGCAATATGGGCCTGCTCGATCAGATCGCGGCGCTGCAGTGGGTGCACCGCAATATCGCGGCGTTCGGCGGCGATCCCGAGCGCATCACCGTCGGCGGCCACTCCGCCGGAGCGCTCTCGGCCGCCGCGGTGGCCGCCGCTCCCTCCGCACGCGGACTCGTCCAGCGGGTACTGCTGGCAAGTCCCCCGCTGACGAATATCGGTACCCCGCAACAGGCTTCGGCCGATGCCGAGGCATTGCTCACCGCACTCGGCGGCGGCCGGGCCGAACTCCAGGCGGCCACCGCCGGGCAGATTCTGGACGCGGCGGCGAAAGTGACCGCGGCACACGGGGAACCACGTCCGTCGCTGGTGCTCGGCGGCGCGGAATTGCCCGTCGCCATCGACGCCGGACTGCGCGCGGCGGGGGTCGACGTGCTGATCGGCACCACCGCCGAGGAGGCCCGCGCCTTCCTCGCCAATGATCCGGGGATGGCCGCGGTCGACGAGCGCACCGCGCTCGGCGTCCTCGGCCGCTTCCGTCCGGGCGCGGAAGAGGTGCTCTTCCAGCACTATTCCCGCCGCCGCCCGGGCGGCCGCCCCGGCGAACTGGTGGCCGACGCGCTCACCGATGTGCTCTTCCGCATGCCCGCGCTGCGCATCGCCCAGGAGTTGACCGCCTACACCTACCAGTTCGACTGGGCCCCCAACCCGGCCCTCGGCTCCTGCCACACCGCCGATATCCCCTTCGTCCTGGGCAATCCGGCCCCTTGGCTGGAGACGCCGCTGCTGGCCGGGCACACGCTCGAGCAGGCACAGCCGCTCGCCGACGCGTACAGCGGCGCCCTGGCCGAATTCATTCGCGAAGGCCGCGCCCCGTGGCCCCGCTATGACCGGGATCGGCGCCGCACCATGCGTTTCGGCGCACTCACGGGCTGGGTCGACGATGCCGCCGGTCCCGAACGCGAGCTCTGGGGCGTCGTATGAAAGAAGCGCTCGTACTGCTGGACCTGGCGATCATCGTGGCCCTGGCCCGCTTGCTCGGCGCGGCCGCACAGCGGTTGCGCCAGCCCCCGGTGGTGGGTGAGATCCTCGCCGGATTCATGCTGGGGCCGAGTCTGCTCGGGCTGCTGCCCGGGCAGCTGGACACCGTGCTGTTCCCGGCCGACGTGCGCGAATTGCTGAGCATCATCGCGCAGGTCGGGTTGGTGCTCTTCATGTTCGGCATCGGCTTCGAACTCGATATGGAGCGGATTCGCGGGCATCGCGGGCGGCTGGCCGCCATCGCGGCCGGATCGGTGCTGGTGCCGTTCACCGTGGGCGCGGGCGTGATGGCGCTGCTGTATTCGCGGCACGACACCATCGCCGGGCATCGGGTGGATCCGTGGGCGCTGTCGATCTTCGTCGGCGCGGCCATGGCCATCACCGCGTTCCCGGTGCTGGCCCGCATCCTGGCCGACAATGGCATGCGGCACGGGCGGATCGGCACGCTGGCGCTGGCCTGCGCGGCGGTCGAGGATGTGGTGGCCTGGCTGCTGCTGGTGGTGGCGGTATCGATCGCACACGCCTCCGGCATCGGCGGGTTCGTCGTAATGCTCGCCCGGACAGTGGTTTTCGGCATCACACTGCTGTACATCGTGCGGCCCGGCCTGAGATGGCTGTTCGCGCGACTGTCACCGCTGCCCGGCACCGAGACCACGGTCTTCACCATCACGGTCGCGGGCCTGTTCCTGAGCGCCTGGGCGACGGCGGCGATCGGCCTGCATCCGGTGTTCGGCGCGTTCCTGTTCGGCGCGGTGGTGCCCCGGGAACAGTTGCGGCGCATCGCACCCACCGTTCCGGACCGCATCGCCGAACCGGCCACCCTGCTGCTGCCGGTGTTCTTCGTCGTCGCGGGACTGTCGGTGAAGCTCAACGGCCTCGGCTGGGCGGGCTTCGGCGAACTGGTACTGCTGCTGCTCGTCGCCTGCCTGACCAAATTCGCGGGCGCGACCGCACCCGCGCTGGCCACCGGTATGCCCATGCGCTCGGCGCTGACGATGGGCGTACTGGTCAACGCACGCGGACTGACCGAGCTGGTGATCCTCTCGGTGGGCCTGCAACTCCAGGTGATCGATCAGCAGATCTACACCTGCCTCGCGGTGATGGCGCTGGTCACCACGGCCATGACCGAACCGCTGACCCGATTGCTCTACCGCCGCGGCGCAGCGGCCGTGGAGGAATTCGCACCATCCGGGCGCGTATCCGTTCCCGGATAGGCGCATCCGCATACCGAGGAGTCTCGATGAGTCGTTCTGTTCTGATCACCGGGGGCAATCGCGGCATCGGCCTGGCCATCGCGCAGGCCTTCGCCGAGCGCGGTGATCGCGTCGCGGTGACCTATCGCAAATCCCCGCCGCCCGAATTGTTCGGCGTGGAATGCGATGTCACCGATCCGGCGGCCGTGGACCATGCCTTCGACCTGGCACAGGAGCAGAACGGCCCCATCGAGATCCTGGTCTCCAATGCCGGGATCACCCAGGACCGGCTGTTGCCCATGATGCGCCCCGAGCATTTCGACGATGTCCTCGACACCAATCTGACCGGCGCGTACCGGGTGGCGCGACGGGCCAGCACCGCCATGTTGAAGGCACGCTGGGGGCGCATCATCTTCGTCTCCTCGGTATCGGCGCTGCGCGGTGCGCCCGGTCAGGTCAACTACGCGGCCAGTAAGTCCGGTCTCATCGGTATGGCCAGATCCATTGCGCAGGAACTGGGTTCGCGCGGGGTCACCGCCAATGTGGTGCTGCCCGGCCTCATCGACACCGATATGACCGCCGAACTGCCGGACAAGGTGCGGCAATCCGCGCTGGCGCAGATCCCGGCCGCCCGCATCGGCGAGCCCGCCGATGTCGCGGCCGCGGTCACCTTCCTGGCCTCCGATGCCGCGAGCTATATCACCGGCGCACTGCTCCCGGTGGACGGCGGCCTCGCCATGGGCCTGTAGCCGAGCCCCGAATACCTATCGCAGCCAATGGATTCCGTGATTGCCCGGGGTTACCCACCCGGCGAAAGTATTGCCCACGGGAGTGATCGCGCTCCCGCGAACGGACAGAGGGGGACGCGACACATGAGCGTGACCGCGCACGAATCGATCGACAATCCGAACGGGTACACACCCGCGGCGGAATTGGCTCTGCATGTGCTGGGATCGCGCTGCGGTATGCCGCGCGACCGGGAACCCAGCTCGGGCTACGTGGTCACCGCGGATTCCACCGCGCTGCTGCTGGATTGCGGGCCGGGGGTGGCGACCGCGGTCAATACGGTGATCGAGGCGGCCGAATTGAACGGCGTCTTCATCAGCCATATGCATTGCGACCACTGCTACGACATCCTGCCGATCGCCCGGTCGGTGATCGCGCCGCGGTTGCCGTATCCCGACGGCAGCGGCAATCACGAGCTGCGCCCGGGACCGGATCCGATACCGCTGTACGTGCCCGCGGGCTCCCGGCAGGTCTTCGAATCACTGCAGAGCCTGTTCCCGGTCGGCACCGCGCCCGCGCTTAATCGGGCCATCGACCTGGCCTTCGATCTGCGCGAGTACGAGGCCGGGGACACGCTGGTGATCGACGGGGTCACCGTGCGCCCGTTCGCCGTCCGGCATGCCGCCGTCGCCTGCGGGTTCCGGGTCGAGACCGAGTACGGCACGGTCGCCTACACCGGTGACACCGGCTGGTCCGAGGAACTGGTGGACGGCGCGCGCGATTGCGATCTGCTGCTCTGCGAGGCCACCCTGCGCACCGCCGACGCCGGACCGCACGGCCATCTGAGCGCCCGCGAGGCCGGTCGGCTGGCCGCCCGCGCCGGAGCCGGACAGCTGGTCCTCACCCACTTCCTGCACACCGACCCGGACTGGGTGCAGGCGCTGATCGCGGACGCGGCCAGTGAGTACGACGGTCCGATCCGGGCCGCCCGGTCCGGTGCTCAATGGACGACAACACGAAAGAATATTGGGAGAGACCGTGATACACGGTAAACGCGGCGGATACATCGCTGCCGCAGTATGTTCCGTCGCCCTGCTGCCGTATCTGGCCGGGTGCGGCACTGATTCGAGCAGCTCGACCCCCGACGGCCCCGTCACCATCACCTTCGAGTCCTACAACTACGGCACCCCCGACCTGGGCGGTAAGGGCACCGCCGAACTCATCGACGCGTTCCAGGCCGCCAATCCCAATATCAAGATCAAGCCGATCGGCGTGCCGGTCAAGGACATCTACGCCCGCGTGCAGGCGCAGGCCGCCGCCGGTGATCCGCCCGAGGTCGCACAGCTGGGCCTGAGCAAGATGGTCGCCGCGGTCTCCGCGCTGCCGGTGGTCCCGATCACCGATTTCGTCTCGGCCGCCGACTTCTCCAAGGCCACAGCCGGAATCGCCTCCCCCGCACTGGCCGCGGGCAAGGTGGACGGCAAGCAGGTCGCCATGCCGTTCACCATCTCCACCCCCACCCTGTTCTACAACGCCGATCTGTTCAAGGCCGCGGGCCTGAACCCGGATCAGCCGCCCAAGACCTGGGCCGATGTCAAGACCGCCGGACTGGCGCTGCGCAAATCCACTGACGCACAGGGCTTCTACTCCTCCATCGCGAACACCTCGAAGTCGGACTTCCTCACCCAGTCGATCATCAACAGCAATGGCGGCGCGCTGCTGGACGCCAATGGCAAGCCGCAGCTGAACACCCCCGCCGCGGTGAACGCGCTGGCCACCATGAAGGACCTCACCACCTCCGGGGCGCAGCCCGCCATCAGCGATGACGACGCCGCCGGACTCTTCAAATCCGGCAAGCTCGGCATGTACCTGACCAGCACCGCACTGCTGGCGGGACTGGAGAAGGCCGCGGACGGCCACTTCGATCTGCGCTCGGCCGCGCTGCCCGCCTTCGGCGATCTGCCCACCAAGCCGACCTACTCCGGCGCGGGGCTTTTCGTGCTCACCAAGGATGCCGCCAAGCAGAAGGCGGCCTGGAAGTTCATCGAATACCTCACCAGCGCGGAGGGATTCAAGACGGTCACCGAGAAGATCGGTTACCTGCCGCTGCGTCCGGCCATCGTGCACGATCCCAAATACCTGGGCCCGTACATCGACAAGGATCCGCGCATCCTGCCCGCGTTGAGCCAGCTGGACAATGTCACGCCGTACCAGTCGCTCAAGGGCACGCACGGTGACGAGGCCCGGCAGATTCTCCAGGACAAGGCCGTCGGACCGATCGTCTTCGGCTCCGCCACACCGGGTTCCACCTGCGAGGACGTCAACAATCAGATGAACGGCCTGCTGGACTGATCGTGACGCTGACCAGCATCCGGCGCACCGGGGACGGGCCACGAACCACACCGCCGCGCAAGGGTTTCCGCACCCGGCGCAGCGGGGGTCCGTGGCCCTACCTGCTGCCCGTCCTCGCCCTGATCGCCATGTGGATCTACGGGCCGCTGCTGTTCACCATGCTGTTCAGCTTCACGCACTGGACCATGAGTGGCAGCGGCGCCATGACCTTCGTCGGAATGGCCAACTACCGCAGGCTTTCCCACAATTTCGGCGAGGTCGCGCTGCCCACCGCCCAGTACGTACTCGGCCTGCTCCCCTTCGCCACCATTCTGCCCATGGGCGTGGCGATCACGCTGTGGCGCAATCCGGGCCGCCTCGCCGACGCCTATCGCGGACTGCTCTTCCTCCCGGTGGTACTCGCCCCGGTCGCCACCGCCATCTCCTGGCGCTTCCTGCTCGATCCCATTCAGGGCGTGGTCAATTCGCTGCTGTCCACCGTCGGCGTGGCCGGGGTGAACTGGCTCGGCGATAAGGACACCGCCATCTGGGTGGTCGTATTCATTACCGGCATGAAGGTTTTCGCGCTGAACGTGCTGCTGTATCTGGCGGCGCTCACCGCACTGGACCGGCGCTGGCTCGACGCCGCGCGGCTGGACGGGGCCACCGAATGGGAGGTGACCCGGCACATCGTGATTCCGCTGCTCGGGCGGACCACGGTATTCCTGTCCTTCCTGTGCCTGGTGCTGGCCGGGCACTGGAGCTTCACCAATATCAGCGTGCTCACCCAGGGCGGCCCCGAGGCGTCCACCGACAATGCCTGGTATCGGCTGTACACCTACGGATTCGAATACTTCGACACCGGGCTCGCGTCCGCGGCCGCCACGGTCGTCATGCTGGTGCTGGGGATCGCCGCACTGGTTCAACTACTGGCCGTACGGAGGTTCACCCGTGCCGAGTAAACGGTTCTCCTTCGGCATGCACATCGTCTGCCCGGTGCTGATCGTGCTGACCGTCTTCCCGATGCTGTGGGCGGTGCAGGCGTCCTTCCGCACCCCGCACGACATCTTCGAACCCAAGCCGTGGGCGGTCTCGCCGACCATGGCGAACTATCACGTCGCCACCACCGATTTCCCGATCGTCCGGCTGCTCACCAATACGCTGCTGATGGCGGCCGCGGTGACGGCCAGGCAGTTGGTGCTCGCCATTCTGGCCGGATACGCGCTGGTGGCCTTCCGGTTTCGGGCGCAGCGGCTCGTCGAGGGCCTGATCGCGATATCGATTCTGATTCCGCAGCAGAGCCTGATCGTGTCGGCGTACATCATGACCGCGCGACTGGGCTGGGTGGACACCTATATCGGGCTGACGCTGCCGCTCATCGCCGCCTGCGGCTTCGCGGTGCTGCTGCTGCGCCGTCAGGTCGCGGCCATTCCCCCGAGCCTGTTCGAGGCCGCGCGGATGGATGGCGCGCGGAACTGGGAAGTGCTTGTCCGCGTGGTGATTCCGGTGGTGCGGCCGATGATCGCGGCCGTCACCATCGTGGTGTTCATCAGCAATTGGAACGAATACCTGTGGCCGCTGCTCATCACCACCGAGCAGACCCATTCGACCATTCAGGTCGGGCTGCAACTGTTCCAGACCCAAGAGGGCTCGCAGTACGGGCCCATGATGGCGGCCGCCACCCTGGCCACGCTGCCGGTACTGATCGTCTACCTGGTGAACCAGCGGCGCGTGACCGCCGCCGTAATGAGGGCGGGAGTCCGATGACCGACCAATTGATCTCACCCGAGGCGGTGATCGACCGGCAGCCGCTGGACGAGACCGGCTCCGGGACAATCGAATTGACCGGGGTGACGAAGAAGTTCGGCGCGAATCCGGTCTTCGCGGACCTCGACCTGCTCATCCCGGACGGTTCGTTCACCGTACTGGTCGGCCCCTCCGGCTGCGGTAAATCCACCATGCTGCGCGCCATCGCCGGACTCGAGGGTGTCGACGCCGGGCAGATCCACATCGGCGGGCGCGAGGTGACCACCGTGCCCGCACGAGATCGCAAGCTGGCCATGGTGTTCCAGGATTTCGCGCTGTATCCACATATGACCGTCGAGAAGAACATCACCTTCGGCCTGCGGTTGCAGGCCCGGCACGATAAGAACGGCCCCACCCCCGCCGATATTCGCAGCCGCACCGCGGAGGTCGTCGAGATGCTCGGCCTGAGCGGGCTCGAACAGCGCATGCCGTCGCAGCTCTCGGGCGGACAGCAGCAGCGGGTCGCGCTGGCGCGCGCGATCGTCAAGCGGCCCAGGGCTTTTCTCATGGATGAACCGCTCTCCAGCCTCGACGCCAAGCTGCGCGGTGAGACCCGGGCCGAACTGGTGCGCCTGCACCGGCAGCTCGGCACCACCTTCGTCTACGTCACCCACGATCAGCTCGAGGCGCTGTCCATGGCCACCCGGCTCATCGTGCTCGACGGCGGACGCATCTCCCAGGCCGGCGCACCGGACGAGGTGTACACCAGGCCCGCGAATATGTTCGTGGCCGCCTTCGTCGGCACCCCGCCGATGAACTTCCATGAGGTCGACATCCATTCGGCCGCAGCGGGTTCGGTCATCGCCGGAGAGGGCATCGTCGGACGCCTGGACGCGCGGAGCCTGCCCGGCCGGGTATTCCTGGGCTGGCGGCCCGGACACGGCACGCTCGGCGATTCCGGCGAGGTCGAGGTGACCGGTCAGGTCGATGTGGTCGAACATCTCGGCGACACCAAACAGGTCACCTGTGTACACGGCGATCAGCGCTGGGTCGTGGTCGTCCCGGCGACGACCGCGTGCGCGCCGGGACAGCCACTGCGGGTGAGCGTTCCGGCCGAACGCGTGCACCTGTTCGATGCCGTCACTCGGCAGCGGATCGACCCAGCACCCTGATCATCTCGGTGGCCACCACCGCATGCCCGGCCATGGTGAGGTGAATCCGGTCCGCGCTCAGCCAATCCTGGCGGAGCCGGGCCGGATGCTCCCACAGCTCGGCCATGATCGCGTCATGCCGGGCGGACACCCGGCGCACGATTCCGGCGAAGGCAGCGAAGCGAGACCTGAACTCCCGCAGGCGATCCGGATACGCGTCGGCCAGGGTGAAGGTGGACAGCCGCGCGCCGCTCGCGCGGACATCGGCGAAGAGCCGATCCAGCGCGTCCTCCACCGCGTCGAGATCCTGTTCGGGCGCGAACAGATCATTGCCGCCGCAATTGATGTGCACCAGATCGGGCGCGAAATCCAGCACCCGCTGCAGCTGACCTTCGCGCACCTGCGCGATGGTGGCCGTCGCCCGGCCGGTATTGAGGTACTCCAGCTCCGGATGCGCGGCGCGCAACGCCCCGGCGACCCGATCGGCCCAGGGTGCGGTGGTGTAGCCGGGCGAGGCGTCCCCCAGCCCCTCCGCCACCGAATCGCCCATCACGGCGAAGCGCCGCCACGGCGCGGGGGCGACCAATTCGGAAATCTCTCGTGCGGTCAGCAACAGCGGATCGTTGGCCTCGGTGCGAGGCAGAGTCTGCTCGGTCACCTTCGCAGTGAACCGGCGGGACGGAGCGCTCGGCAATAGCCGATTCGGTGCACTGCGATAGGCCGTCTCACGGCGGAGAATTCACCGGCGCTGGATACGCTTTCGCTGCACACGATTTCGGCGTACCAGAGGTGGTCGAGCGCCATGATTGCGAAGACCGTCAGCAATCCCTACATTCATCGCCTGCAACGCAGGCATTTCCTGCTGTTCGATATCCTCCCGATTATCGGGACCGCCGTCGCCATCGGATTCCTGTGGGTGCGGCCGTTCGGAGCGCTCGAATTCGGGCTGCTGTTCGGGCTGTGGCTGATCACCGGGCTCGGCATCACCGCGGGATATCACCGGCTCTTCACCCATCGGACCTTCAAGGCCACCGGCTGGGTGGCGGCGCTGCTCGCCATCGCCGGGTCCATGGCGGGGCAGGGGCCGGTCATCTCCTGGGTCGCACTGCATCGGCGGCATCACGAATGCAGTGATCAGGAGGGAGATCCGCACTCCCCCAACCTGTCCGGGGACGGCTGGCGCGGGGCGCTGCGCGGGCTCGCGCATTCGCATTTCCTGTGGATGCACCGGCACGAATATCCGAATGTCGTGCATTACGCACCCGATCTGCTGAAAGATCGGTCGCTGGTGCGGATTTCGCGACTGTACTACTGGTGGATCATGCTCGGCCTCGCCATTCCCGCGCTCATCGGCGGACTCGTCACGCTGAGCTGGACCGGGGCGGTCAGCGGACTGCTCTGGGGCGGATTCGTTCGCATATTCGTGCTGGAGCACATTGTCTGGGCCATCAATTCCTTCCTGCACATGTTCGGCACCCGGCCCTACGACTCCCGCGAGAACAGCCACAATGGCGGAATTTTCGCGCTCCTCACCTTCGGGGAATCGTGGCATAACAATCACCACGCCTTTCCCGAATCGCCATCCTTCGGATTGCAGTGGTATCGGCTCGATCCCGGCTACTGGCTGATCCGGCTGCTCGCCGGCGCCGGACTGGCCTGGGATCTGCGGATGCCGTCGGAAAGCCGGATGGCCGCCAAACGCATTCAACTCGCACCCTGATGAGGTTCCCGTGGATACAAGCAAAGAAGCCATCGTCGACTGGTGCCGCGCGTACCTCGCGGAGCTGCTCGAGGTGCCCGCACCGCATATCGACCCCACGGCGGATTTCGACCGGCTCGGCATCGATTCGGCCGTTGCGGTCGCACTGCTGATGGAGGTCGAGGAGCGGTACGGGGTGGATCTGTCACCGGAGGATCTGTACCGGCATCCGAGTCTGAACGCCGTCGCGGACTATGTGCACGAGCACGGTGAGAGCGCGGCGCTGCCATGACCGCACCGGCCGACGGGGCGAACCTGTTCACCGCGGATCGAACCGCGGTGGCGGCGGCCGGAATTCGGCACCACTACGATATCGGCACCGACTTCTATCGGCTGTGGCTGGATCCGAGCCTCACGTACTCCTGCGCACTGCGCGAAACCCCCGGCGACACACTGGAAATCGCACAGCACAACAAGCTGCGCTTCCACCTGGACGCCATCCGGGCCGAATGCGCCGGTGCCGTACTGGATATCGGCTGCGGGTGGGGTTCGATGCTGCGCGAGCTGTCCGAGACCCATCGGGTGGAGCGTTCGGTCGGGCTCACCCTCAGCCCGGCGCAGGCTGAATTCATCCGTGCGGCAGCATATTCCGGGGTCGAGGTGCGCACCGAGAACTGGCTGCACTACACGCCCGACACCCGATTCGACGGCATCATCTCCATCGGCGCGTTCGAACACTTCGCACAGCAGTCCGATACCTCCGCCGAGAAGATCCGGGTGTACCGCGAATTCCTCGACCGCTGCCGGGGCTGGCTGACCGGGCACGGCACGCTGTCATTGCAGACCATCGTGTACGGGAATATGTCACGGCAGCAAGCGAATTCGTTCATGCAGCGGGAGATCTTCCCGGATTCCGAACTGCCGACCCTCGCCGAGATCATCACGGCGGCCGAGGGCATCTTCGAGGTCCGCTCGATCAGCGGCGGCCGCCTCGATTACGCCTGGACCTGCGAACAGTGGGCGCGGCGATTGCGCGCCCATCGCGCCGAGGCCACCGCCCTGGTCGGCGCGGACACCGTGGAGCGCTACCAGCGCTATCTCAAGCTCTCGGCCATGGGCTTCCGCATGGGCAAGATCGGCCTGTTCCGGCTGGTGCTGCAACCCTGCACCAGCCGCTACTTCGACCGCGAGGATCGGGCGGCATGACCGCGCATACGGCGCGCGTCGCGTTCAATCCCTTCGACGCGGAATTCCGGCGCGATCCCTATCCGCACTACCGGCAACTGCGCGAAACCCGGCCGGTACACCGGACATTGGGCATGTGGGTGCTCACCAGGTACGCCGATGTGCGCGGTGTGCTGCACGACCGGACCTTCAGCGCCGCGCTGATCCCCAGGCAGGTGAGCGCACAGGCCGAACGGCTCGGGCAGTCCGATATGACGCTCATCGACCGGCTCGGGCGCACCTCACTGGTCTTCACCGACAACCCGGAACACGCGCGGCTGCGCGCGCTCGTGAACCGCGCCTTCACCACCCAGCAGATAGACGGTCTGCGGCCGCTCATCACCGCGGCGGCCACCCGCCTGCTGGAACAGGCCCGCCGCAAGAGCCGAGTGGACATCATCGCCGACTTCGCGGCCCCGCTGCCGATCGCAGTGCTCTGCGAATGGATGGCGCTGCCGGAGGATCTGCGTGCGCGAATCGGCCCGTGGACCCACGACATTCGATTCCTGCTCGAACCCGGGCTGATGACGGCCCACGATCTGGCCCGCGTGCACACCGTGGTCACCGCCTTCACCGGCGCACTGCGACCGATCATCGACCAGCGCCGCGCCGCACCCGGCCAGGACCTGATCAGCGCGCTGCTCACCTCCTACACGCTCGGCGGCAACGCGCTCACCGATGACGAGGTCATGCTGCTGACCATCATGTGCTTCGTAGCGGGCCTGGAAACCACGAAATCTCTGATAGGCAACGCACTTCTGGCCCTACTCCGCCACCCGGAACAGTCCGAACTACTCCGCGCTCACCCGGAACTGACGCGTGCGGCAGTCGCGGAAACGCTGCGCTACGACCCGCCCCTACAACTCACCAAGCGCCTCGCGACCCGCGATATCGAACTGGAAGACAGACTGATTCGCGCTCGCGACCAGGTCCTGCTCTGCCTCGCCGCCGCCAACCGCGACCCCGACGTCTTCGACCGCCCCGACAACTTCGACCTCACCCGCGCCCCAGCAGACCACCTCGCCTTCGGCCACGGCATGCACGGCTGCCTCGGCGCACCCCTCGCCGCCCTCCAAGCCGAAATCGCCCTCGACGTCCTGCACCGCCACACCACCGAAATCCGCCTCACCACCACCGACTTCGACTGGCAACAACACAGTTTCATCCTGCGCGGCCTAACCCGCCTCCCGATCACCCTGCGCGGCAACGGATGAGCACCGCGCCCACACTGTTACCCGACCTGCTGTGGCAACGGGCCACCGACGAGCCGGAGCGGATCGCCTACATCCTGCTGGACGAGCACGGCGCGGAAGCGGATTCGCTCACCTACCGCGACCTGCACCGGCGGGCACTGGCGGTCGCGGAACAACTCCGAACCCATTGTGTGCCTGGGGATCGCGCGCTGTTGATCTTCCCGCAGCGGCTGGAGTTCATCGTCGCCTACTTCGGCTGTCTCTACGCCCGGGTCCTCGCGGTGCCGGTACCGCCGCCGCGCCGCACCGAGATTCGGGAGTCCACCCGCTCGATCATCCGGGACTGCCGGCCCACGGTGGTACTCACCATGCACGCCATGGTTGACGCGCTTCGCCCGCAACTGGAATCACTCGGCGCGACTTCGGCATCGGCCGACCCGCAGCGTGAGCCCGACGTATCGCGACCCGAGTCGGGAGTCGTGCCGCTCGAGTCGGACCGCGCACTGCCGGAGCGGGTTTTACGGGCAGGTAGGAGGCAGTCACCGGAGTGGCTCGCCGTGGATCGGCTTCCTGCCACGCAGCGGGGTGCGGTCGCCGTGGTCGAGGCGAATTCGCTTGCCTTCCTGCAATATACGTCCGGCTCCACCTCCACGCCCAAGGGTGTCATGGTGTCGCATGGGAATCTGGCGGCCAATCTCGAGATGATCAAGGACGCGTTCGGGCATGATCGAGACTCCACCATGGTCGGCTGGACGCCGCTCTTCCACGATCAAGGTCTGATCGGGAATGTGTTGCAGCCCTTATATATCGGGGCCACCGGGGTGCTCATGTCACCATCGGCCTTCATTCGGCGGCCCCTGCTGTGGCTCTCGGCTATCACCCGGTACCGGGCGCACACCAGCGGTGGGCCGAATTTCGCGTTCGACGCCTGCGTGGCGCGTGCCGGTGCCGGGGATACCGCGGACCTCGATTTGAGCTGTTGGCAGGTGGCATTCAACGGCGCGGAACCGCTGCGCCCGCAGACACTGCGGAACTTCGCGGAAACCTTTGCACCGCACGGCTTCCAGGCGCGATCGAACTATCCCTGCTACGGGCTGGCCGAGGCGACGCTACTGGTCAGCGGCAGCGTGAAGGGTCGCGGACCACGCACCATCGAGGTCGATACCGCCGCACTCGAGCGGGGCCGCCACGCCCCGGCGGGAGCGCCCCTCGACCGCGGCCGGACAGCGATATCGTCCGGCGACGCTCGGGCAGCGACATCGTCCAGTCACGCACCGGCTGCGCGGTCGGCCGTCCGCACTCTGGTCGGCTCGGGTCGCACCCTGCCCGGCGAAGATGTGCGCATCGTGGACCCCCACACGCACCGACTCTGCCCACCGGATCACATCGGCGAGATATGGGTCTCGGGAGACCATGTCGCACAGGGGTATTGGGGACGGATCGAGGAGACCTCGCGCACCTTCCAGGCGGTCTGCACCGATCTGTCCGGGCGACGCTACCTGCGCACCGGCGATCTCGGCGTGGTCGTGGACGGTGAGCTGTATGTGACCGGGCGGGCCAAGGATCTGCTCATCATTCGGGGGCGCAATCACTATCCGCAGGATATCGAGCACACTGTCACCACGGCCCATCATGCTCTGCGCAGCGGCGGGTGCGCGGCCTTCGCCGACGGCGAGAAGTTGGTGATCATTCAGGAGATCAGGCGCGATCAGCTCGCCGATGCCGATGCCGCCGATGTCAGTGGGGCCATTCGGGCAGCGGTGTTGCGCGAACACGACCTGAGTATCGGGGAGTTGGTGCTGACCACACCGGGCCTGCTGCCCAAGACCAGCAGCGGCAAGCTCATGCGCGCCGCGACTCGAAATCAGTACCGGCAGGGCGCTTTCGAGCCGCTGCCGACCGCAGGGAGTTGACCATGACCACCTGGCAAGCCGTGAATCCGGACTTCGCCGACCTCGTTCCGGCCGTGGTGCTGAGCATGCCCGCGGCACAGCATCTGGGCTTCGAATTCACTCGCGTCGACACCGGCGCGGTCGAACTCGTGCAGCCGCATCGGAGGGAGCTCACCCAGCACGACGGCTACTTCCAGGCCGGGGTGCTGGGCGCACTGGCCGATTTCGCCGCGGGATCAGCGGCGGGGACGCTGCTGCCGCCGGGCTGGGTGAATATGACCATCGACTTCACGGTGAAGATCCTGGCGCCGGCGAAGGGGCCGACGGTGCTGGCGCGCGGGCGGGTGATCAAACCCGGTGCGCTCATCACCATTGCGGCGGCGGATCTGTTCACCGGCGATGAGCACGAAACCCTGTGCGCCACAGCGCTGGTGACCATGCGCAATATCCGGCTCGCCCAGCAGTGAGGGCCGACCCGGATTAGTGCACGCCCTCCATATGGCGGCTCACCCACGGCGCGATCGCCCAGACCGCCGCGCCGACCGCGATCGTCACCAGACCGGTGATGCCGAAGTACGCGAGTTCGTGCGAGGGATCGTAGAACTTGGAGAGCACGCCCGACATCGAGGTGCCGATGCCGACCGAGAAGAAGTACAGCGCCATCATCTGCGCGCGGAAGGCATTGGGGGCCAGCTTGGTGGTGACCGCCAGGCCGATCGGCGAGAGCAGCAGTTCGGAGATGGCGAAACCGGCCAGCACCGCGAACACGAACAGGATCGGCACCGTCTTGCCCTCGGTGCCGGAGTACAGCGCGAACAGCATGAACGCCGCGCCCATGCCGAGCACACCGAGCGCGAACTTGCGCGGGGTGCTCGGGGCGCGATTGCCCAGCCGGGTCCACAGGATCGCGAACAGCGGGGACAGCGCGATGATCCACACCGGCTCCATGGAGCCGATCCAGTTGGACGGTGCGGTCCAGCCGAACACATTCCAATTGATGCGCTCATCGGAGTAGACCGCGAGCACGGTGAAGATCTGCTGGAACAGCGACCAGAACACCGCGTTCGCGATGAACAGCGGAATGAAGGCGCGCACCCGGGTGCGTTCCACCGCATCGACTTTCGGGCTGGTCAGCATGATCGCGAAGTACACGATCGAGGCCAGCACGATCACGCCGGTGGTCATATCCGGCAGATTCGACAGCGTCAGCACACCGGTCAGCGCGGCCACCGCGACGATCACCGCGAGCACCGCCACCACCAGCAGGGTGCGCGGAATCTCGGTGCGCGGCAGCGGATTCGGCACCTCGCGACCGTGGGTGCCGAGATTGCGGCGGAACACCACGTACTGGGTCAGGCCCAGCGCCATACCGATGGCGGCCGCACCGAAGCCGTAGTGGAAGCCGACATGGTCCTGCAGTACGCCGGTGATCAGCGGTCCCGCGAAAGCGCCCAGGTTGATGCCGAGGTAGAACAGCGTGAAACCGCCGTCCGCCCGCGCATCGTTCTTGTCGTAGAGCGTGCCCAGCAGTGAGGACGCATTGGCCTTGAGCGCACCCGAACCCAGCGCCACCAGCACCAGACCCACACCGACACCGGTCAATCCGGGCAGTACGGCCAGGGCGATATGTCCGGCCATGACGACCACGCCGCCGTAGAAAACCGTGCGCTCCATCCCCAGCACCCGGTCCGCGATCCAGCCGCCGAGCACCGTGGAGAGATAGACGAGCCCGCCGTACGCGCCGACAATGCCGGTCGCCGTGGACTTCTCCAGCGCCAGGCCGCCATCGGTAGTGGAGTAGTAGAGGTAGTAGCCCAGGATCGTGACCATGCCGTAGAACGAGAATCGTTCCCACAGCTCGACGCCGAACAGATTCGCGAGACCGATGGGATGTCCGAACAGGGTGCGTTCGGAGACCGGTTTCGCGTGATGCGCTACTCCAGACATAGCTCAGACCCTCCCATATTGGGCAATCTGACAGCAACCTCAGTTGTTAACCTGAGTCACAACCATATGGCGAAAGCCCTGGTAACAGCCGTGAAGCAGCAGGAGTTCGGTTTGCCGGCGCGTGTCCGAATCGGTAAAAGCGTCCCCGGCACGCCGCGGACGCCCCGAATCAGGCGATCGACAGCGCGATACCGTCCAGAATGTCGTGCTCGCTGATGATCAGTTCGCCGATGCCCGCGCGCCGCGCCAGCTCATCGGCCAGAACTTCGGCGATCACCGCGCCGCCGCCGATCACATCGACCCGGCCCGGATGCATCGGGCCGAGCGCGGCTCGCTCATCGTGGTTCATGCCGATCAGCCGATCGCACACCTTGCGCAGCTCGCCCAGCGAGAGGCGGGTGAGATGCACCCGCTCCGAATCGTATTCGGGCAGGTCCAGGGCGACCGCGGCGAGCGTTGTCATGGTTCCGGCGACACCGACCCAGGTGTGCGCGCGCTCCACCGGCACCACGCCGAACGCCTGCGCCAAACGCTCGGAGGCGAAGAAACGCGCGGCCGCCACCTCCTCGCGGGTGGGCGGATTGCCGTGCAGGCAGCGCTCGGTAATGCGCACGCAGCCGATATCGGCGGAGTAGGCGGACTGCACGCCCTCGGCATCACCCAGCACCACCTCGGTGGAACCGCCACCGAGATCGACGACCACGAAAGGTCCGGCCTCGCTGGACAATTCACCGACCGCACCGGCGAAGGACAGGCGCGCTTCCTCGTCACCGGTGATGACCTCGGCCTGTGCGCCCTCGACCACGCGGCCGAGTTCGGCGGCGGTCATGGCGAAGAAATCCTCGCGATTGCTCGCATCGCGGGTGGCGGACGTCGCGGTCATGCGGACCCGGGTCACCCCGTGCTCGACCATGAGATCCACGTAATCGTGCAGTGCCACCCGGGTGCGCTCGATGGCCTCGGGATTCAGGGAACCGGTGGCGTCCACGCCCTGGCCGAGGCGGACGATGCGCATCTCGCGGTGTACATCGGTGAGCTTGGGCGATGCGCCATCCCGGATCACATCCGCGATCAGTAGTCGGATGGAGTTGGTACCGCAGTCGATCGCGGCGATCCGGTCGCTCATCTATTCGCCCTCTGCCGCAGGATTCTCGTACTTGGGCCAGTCTGCCGGAATCGCGGTGCCGCGCAAGCCATGCGCTGCGGCGAGCGCGACGGCCTCGTCGCCCAGCGGGTTCACGCCGGGCCCCTTGGCCAGCGAATGCGCGATCAATACATGCAGGCATTTCACCCGATCCGGCATACCGCCACCGGCGAAATCGGTGCCCAGATCCTCGATGGCATTGCGCTCGGCGAGGTAGCTGTCGTACGCGGCGCGATATCCGGCCGCCAATTCGGCGTCGTGCGTGAGCCGTTCGGTCATCTCGCGCATGATGCCGGTGGTCTCCAACCGGCTGGCCTCGGCGGTCAGCCGCGGATCGGTCAGGTAGTACAGCGTCGGAAACGGTGTGCCGTCGGGCAGTTTCGGCTGTGTCTTCACCACGGCGGGCAGGCCGTCCGGGGTGTGATAGGCGATCTCCAGTACGCCGCGCGGCTCGCGCCCCAATTGCTTGGCGACGATCTCGAGATCCCGCTCGCTGGGTGTGCGGTGGCTCTCGGATGCGGTCACCTCGGTTGTCCTTCCTGAATGGGGGCGGGCGGATTCGGCGCGGGCGGCGCCGGATTCGCGGCTGGGGCGGCACTGGGCTGCGGCTGCGAAATACTGCGCCACAGTTCCGTGTACCAGGGGTCCGGCTCGCGCGTCTTGGCGGGCGGGACGGGTACCGCGGGCTGTTCTATCCCGGGCACCTGGACGATGTACGGCGTCTCACCGGGCAGCACCAGGCGCAGCCGATCCCGGGCCTCGGCCCGGATATAGGCCGGATCCTGTTGCTGCGCACGGCGATCCCGCAGTTTGGCGACATCGTCCTGTAGTTGCTCGCGCTGCGCGGCGAGCGAAGCGGCCTCGGCGCGCTGGGTGAAATAGGTGCGCAGCGGCACCGCGAGGGTGAGCGCCAGCCCGCACAGCACCGCGGCGAGCAGAATCGCGCGGCCCGTGGACAGGCCGAGGATCTTATGTTCGTGCCGTTCGGATTTGGCCCGCGAGGCCCGCCGCGCGGTGGCCGATTTCGCGGCCGAACGGCGCTTGCTCACACCGCTGCCGCTCGCCGAACCCGATGCGGTGCGCTTGGCCGCCGCGCCGGAGCGCGGTTTGGCCGCACCGGATCGGGGCTTGGCCGAACGCGACGGGCGGCGGTCACCGCGTCCTGCCGGACTGGTACCGCGCGCCCGTCGCTCCGTCATCTCACACCTCGAAACTCAGCGGATTTGCCCAACTTCCGGGGGTTGTCCGAACCAGGTCCCGCAACCCCGTACGCCCGGCAGGTGCCGAGTCACCGCTCGATTATTCAGCCTTCGAACGCGAAACGCGGGAAGGCGACGTCACCGGCGTAGCGCGCCGAGTCACCGAGGGCGTCCTCGATGCGCAGCAGCTGGTTGTACTTGGCGACCCGCTCCGAGCGCGCGGGCGCGCCGGTCTTGATCTGACCGGAGCCCACGGCGACCGCGAGATCGGCGATGGTGGTGTCCTCGGTCTCGCCGGACCGGTGGCTCATCATCGTCTTGTACCCGTTGCGGTGCGCCAGATCCACGGCGTCCAGGGTCTCGGTCAGGGTGCCGATCTGGTTGACCTTCACCAGCAGCGCGTTGGCCGCGCCCTTGGCGATGCCCTCTTCCAGACGCTCCGGGTTGGTGACGAACAGGTCGTCGCCGACCAGCTGCACCTTGTCGCCGATGGCGTCGGTGAGCGCGACCCAGCCGTCCCAGTCGTCCTCGGACAGCGGATCCTCGATCGAGACGATCGGGAACTGGGTGATCAGCTCGGCGTAGAAGTCGTTCATCTCGGCGGCGGTGCGCACCGAGCCCTCGAACTTGTAACCCGAACCGGCGGTGTAGAACTCGGTGGCCGCGACATCGAGCGCGAGCGCGACATCGGTGCCGAGCTTGTAGCCCGCCTTGTCGATGGCGATGGCGATCAGGTCCAGCGCGGCGCGGGTGCCCGCGACGTCCGGCGCGAAACCGCCCTCATCGCCGAGACCGGTGGACAGGCCCTGGGCCTTGAGCACCGACTTGAGCGAGTGGTAGACCTCGGTGCCCCAGCGCAGCGCCTCCTTGAAGGTGGGCGCGCCGATGGGGGCGATCATGAACTCCTGGACGTCGACGCCGGTATCGGCGTGCGCGCCACCGTTGAGGATGTTCATCATGGGAACGGGCAGCACATGGGCGTTCGGTCCGCCGATGTAGCGGAACAGCTCCAGGCCCGAGGATTCGGCGGCGGCGCGCGCCACGGCGAGCGAAACACCCAGCAGCGCATTGGCGCCCAGACGCGACTTGTCCGGGGTGCCGTCCAGATCCAGCAGGGTCTGATCGACGGTGCGCTGTTCGACGGCGTCCAGGCCGATCACGGCGGGCGCGATCTCGTCGAGGACGGCCTCGACGGCCTTCTGCACACCCTTGCCGTTGTAGCGGTCGCCGCCATCGCGCAGCTCGACGGCCTCATGCTCGCCGGTGGACGCGCCGGACGGCACGGCCGCGCGAGTGAGGGTGCCGTCGTCGAGAGCGATCTCGACCTCGACGGTGGGGTTGCCACGCGAATCCAGGATCTCGCGAGCTCCGACCTGTTCGATGATGGCCACGAAACGACACTCCTTCGGCTGCTAACTCGGCAGGTCGCACGGCAGTCCCGTGCTGAGCCGAGCCTAATGCACGCCGAAACCACGAGAACTATCAGGCGGAACGGCCCACGCTGTAGGCGGCGGCGCGGTAGCGGACCTTGTTCATATAGGCGGTGGATTGGTTGTAGGTCATCAGGGCCTGCTGCCAGCCGGGCGCTTCGCCGAGGTTGCCGCCGCTGGCGCAGAGATAGCGTGCGGCGGTGAGGGCGGCGTCGTCGATATTGTCCGGATCGGCGATACCGTCGCCATTGGCGTCGACGCCCCAGTGCTGCCAGGTTTCCGGGATGAATTGGAACGGGCCCATGGCGCGGTCGTAGACCGGATCACCATCCATCTTGCCGCCGTCGGTGTCCGGAATGTGCGCGACATCCGGTCCGCCGTCGAGCGCCACGCCGCGGATGGGTGGCGAAACCTTGCCGTCCTGGGCCACTTTCGCGCCGTGATAGGTGCCGTGCCGACTCTCCACACTCGCGATTCCGGCAATGGTGGTCCAGCCGATACCGCAGTCCGGCCGGGATCTGGCCATGACCGCGGCGGCGTAGCCGTACGCCTCCAGCGCCACCTCGGAGATGCCGAGGGCATCGGACTGCTGCTCCGCCCACCCGCGCAATTGAATCGCGCTGCGGCCCGGGGCATCCAGATCGATCACCGGCAGCGGCGTCCCGATGCCGGGCGGCATGGAATCCGGCACCGGGGTGAGATTCGTTGTACCGCAACCCGTCAGCAGTACGAGAGCGAGCGCCGAGCCCAACAGGCCGACGCGGGACGATATGGCGCCGGCGGCGGCTTTCTCGAAACGCACCCTTCTCATCATCCAGATAGTTCGCTCGTTCAACCACGAACGTGAACGCCCACCGGCGGGAGTCGTCCCGATCGATGCGCTTCGGTTACCGTTCGCACTCGTGCTTTGATACTTCTCAGCTATCTTCTCGACACGTTCTTAGGTAAGCCTTGCCAAATTTGGCGCTGCCCGATACCTTCGCTCGGGTACCGAAATCCGCTTGTCACCTCTGAGGCCAGGAAGGTAACCCCCTTGGCGAAAAGCGTTCTCTCCGAACGTAAGACGCTTCACCCATCGGAACTCGAACGACGCGAACTGCCGGAGGCCGCCGGACACGCCGTGCGTGCCCTGGCGGATGAGATCGCCGTCACAGTCGGGATGAACCCGGCGATTGCCACCACGCTCGGCAACCCGGGCCTGCTGCACCACATCGACACCCGCTTTTCCGAATTACCCGAGGAAGTGCACCGCGCCATGCGCGCCCCCGCCACCTCCGCGGGCGTCACGATCATCAGCCGGTTACCGCTCAGCGACGATGAACTCGGACAGACCCCGATCGACTGGCGACAGGCCGCCGCATGGGCCGGGGAGCCCGAGCGCGCCCATTCCTCCTTCGCGCTGGACCTCACCATGTTGCTGCTGGCGCGCTGCGCGGGTGAGCCTTTCGGCTGGCAGGGCCAGCAGGGCGGGCGACTGGTCAACAACATCCTGCCCACGCCCGGACACGAACAGGAGCAGTCCGGGGCCAGCAGCACCACACTGCTGAGCCCGCATACCGAGGACGCCTTCCATCCGCGCCGCGCCAATCTGCTCATGCTGGGCTGCCTGCGCAATCCGGATCGGGTCGGCACCACGGTGTCCTCGGTGCGGCGAGTGGAACTGTCTGCGGCACAACGGGATCGACTCTCGCACCGGGAACTGCCGATTCTGCCCGATGTGTCCTACGGCACCGATTTCCCGGAGCAGGAGACCCCGGCCATCGCCACGCTCGGCACCGATGACGGTCGGCTGACGCTGCGCTACGACCCGGCGTACACCCCGCTCGCGGACGCCGATGACGAATTCCGCTCCGCCTACGATCATCTGGCGACCGAACTCGAAAGGGTCTGCATCACCGCCGCTTTGACCCCGGGGGAACTGTTGCTGGTGGACAATGACGTGGTGGTGCACGGACGGGTGCCGTTCACCCCCCGCTACGACGGCACCGACCGCTGGCTCAAGCGAGTGAACATCAGGCTGCCCCAGCGCCGCCGTGATGCGTCCGAAGCCGCCGAGACCGGATACGGCCAGCGGGTGGTGGCGCCATTCCGCATGATCCGAGGTAACCGCACGTGAACAGCCGACCGACCCCGCTGCGTGTACTCAGTCGCAGCGATCTAGCCGATGTCCCGATCAGTCCCGCGGAGGTGGTGCGCGCCGTGGAGGACGCGTATCTCGCCTTCGCGGCGGGAGATTCGGATAATCCACGCAAGCTCAGCGTCGCCCATCCGGACGGCTGGTCGGTGGCCTACGCCATGCTCGGCCGCGACGGCCGCCGCCGGGTGGTGGCCATGAAGACCTCGTACAAATTCGATCCGCATCACGACCGCTCCACCAAGCGGTACTACACCACCATCACGCTGTACGACGATGCCACCGGTATGCCGCTGGCGATGATGGACTGCGCACGGGTCGGGGCGCTGCGCACGCCCGCGGTCTCGGCGCTGCTGGTGCGCGAGACCGCCCGGCCGGGTGCGCGTTCGGTGCTGCTCATCGGCACCGGCACCCAGGGCCGCAACGCGCTGCCGCACCTGCTCGCCGCGAATCCGCAGCTGAACCGGCTGATGCTGTACGGCACCCATCCCGAGGGCATCGAATCGGTGTATCAGCAACTGCTGCACCATAATCCGCAGGCCGAACTGGAGCTGGTGAGCGATCCGCACGCCGCCGCCCGCACCGCCGATGTCATCCTGGCCACCGCCGGGCCGGGCACCCAGGTCGCCATCGAGGCCAAGGATCTGGCCCCCGGCGCGACCGTGGTGCTGGTCGGCTACGGCCTGGCCCCGTCCACGCTCACCGAGGCCGATCGGGTGATCGCCACCAGCGCCGAGCAGATGGCGCTCACCGGCACCGATATGGCCGGACCGGACGGGCGACTACGCAGGGTCGACGCTGAGCTACCCCAGGTGCTCAATCACCGCAGCGTCGGCCGGACCTCCGATGAGGAACGAATATTCGTCTACAACAGCGGCCTGGTGCTCACCGATATCGCGGTCGCGCACGCACTCGCGACCCGCGCCATCGCCGAGGGTCGCGGCACGGAAGTGGCGCTATGGGATTGAACCGCGCCGACACAGTAGAAAGGGGACAGCCCGGCAGATGGATATCACCGATCCCGCCGAGCTCACCGAGATAACCGCCACCCCGATGCCCGCGCACCGGGACGAATGGGAAGAACTGCTGCTCGCGGACACCGAATTGCTCGGCCGCATCGCGAGCACGATCGACGGCGCGTTCCATGTGCTGTTCCCGGCGCGAATTGTGCAGAACATCAAGGCGTTTCAGGACACCTTCGTCCGATACGGGGTGAACGGGCGGATCTACTACGGCAAGAAGGCCAATAAGGGCGCGAGCGTCGTGCGGGCCTGCCGCACCGCCGGAGCCGGGGTGGACGTGGCCAGCGTCGGCGAATTCCGAGCCTCGCTCGGCGACGGTATCGCCGGGACCGATCTGGTGGTCACCGGACCCGCGAAATCCGATGCGCTGCTGGCCCTCGCGGTCCGCGAGGGCGCGCTCATCGCGGTCGACGGACCGGATGAACTCGACCATCTGCACGCCATTGTCGCCGCCATCACCGCCGCCGGGCACGAACTCACCGCGCGAATCCTATTGCGCGTACTGCCACCCGGATCGCACAGCCGATTCGGCCTGACCGGCGAGGAACTCGACCTGGCCGTGAAACGCGTCGATCCGAATTCGATTTCCCTGGAAGGCTTCAGCTTTCATCTCTCGGGCTACCGGTCGATCGCGCGTGCCGAACTCGCCGCCGCGCTGATCCCGCGCTGCCTCGAGGCGCGGGGCCTGGGCCATCGGGCCGACACCCTCTCCATCGGCGGCGGATTCGGGGTGGACTACGTCCCCGAGGCCGCCTGGCGCGCATTCATCGACGGCGTCAATCCCGCCTGGTTCCACGGTGATCGAGCGCCCGCGCCCGATTCGTACTACCCGTACCACTGCCCCGAACCCGGTCCGGACATGCTCGCGGCGATCCTGCGGCACGACGATCTGGGCGACCGGCTGCGCACCGCGGGCATCACCCTGGCCATCGAACCCGGCCGGGCGCTGCTGGACCGCGCGGGCAGCACCGTTTTCACCGTGCAGGGCCGGAAAACCCGTACCGCACATGGCCGGGACTATCAGATACTCACGGTGAACGGCACCAGCCTGAGCCTGTCCGAACAATGGTTCAACACCGAATACCTCCCCGATCCGGTGCTCTGGCCGCGACACACCGGGGATATGACGCCCGCCTGCGTAGGCGGCACCACCTGTCTCGAAGACGATATGCTCAGCCGGCGGCGGATTCCGCTGCCTCGCCCGGCCGAAATCGGCGACCTGCTGATCTACCCCAATACCGCGGGTTATCAAATGGACAGCAATGAATCGGCCTTCCACGATCTGCCGATTCCGCCGAAGGTCGAATTGTCCGCCTCCGACGGGAACGCACAGTTCGGATGGCGTTTCGATCGATAGCGTCGAACAGCATTTATCCGCATTCACACCGATCGCAAGGAGATACCTTCATGCCTGTTGTCACCACGCGCGTGACAGACCTCATCGGGCATACGCCGCTCTTCGAATTGGCCGTCACCGATACCGGCACCCGGCTGTTCCTCAAACTCGAGAACATGAATCCCACGGGGGCCGCGAAGATTCGGATGGCCCGCGCCATGGTCGACGATGCCGAAGCGCGCGGGCTGCTGCGCCCCGGCGGGCATATCGTCGAATCCACCTCCGGCAATACCGGTTTGGGTCTGGCCGTTATCGCGGCCGAACGCGGGTATCGCTTCACCGCGGTGGTCGATCATCACGCCTGCCGCGACAAACTGCGAACGATGAAGGCGATGGGCGCGGAACTGGTATTCGTCTCCGACGGCGATGACGACAATCTCTCCACCTCGGCGCGTGAGGAACTCGCCGAGCGACTGGCGCTGGAGGAGCACGCCGCCGCGGTGGCGGCGGGCGAAGTCCCGAATGTGTACTTCACCGAACAGCACAACAATGATGCCAATCCGGTCGGCTACTACGAACTCGCCGAGGAACTGCTGGCCGATCTCGGCCGGGTGGACGCGCTGATCTCGGCGGTCGGCACCGGCGGTTCCATGTTCGGCACCGCGCGGCGGCTGCGCGATCTCGGGCACGAACCGCTGCTGTACGGGGTGGAACCGGTGGGGTCCATCGCCTTCGGCGGTCCGGCCGGGCCGTACTGGCAGTCCGGCACCGGCACCCCGGAGGGCGCGGATCCGGGCAAGATCGTCGCCGAGGATCTGGGCCTGTTGAAGGAGGGCGTGAAGGTTTCCGATGTGGAGGCGTTCGCGACCGCCCGGGTGGTCGCGCGCAAACTGGGCCTGATGATCGGCGGGTCGGCGGGCGGATCGGTCTTCGCGGCCCTGGAACGGATGGACGAGTTCCCGGCCGGGTCGGTCGTGGTCAGCATCGTCTGCGACGGCGGCGAGAAGTATCTGGACACCGTCTTCGACGACGACTGGATGAGCGACCGGGATCTGCTGGATTCCGAGACCGAAGGTAAGGTCGCGAAAATGCTGGACAGCTACGCGCCAGCGCGCGATCAGCAGCCGCGCGCCGCGACTCGGCACACCGAGGACACCCATGCGATCCTGCTGCCGCAGGGCGCCGCCGAGGTGGCCGTCGCATCCGCGAACGGGGCTGCGGGCAAATGAATTTCGGCCCTCGGCAATCGGACGGACGTCAGCTCACCGCGCTGGCCACGCCGATCGCGCTGACGCAACTCGCCCAGGTGGCGGTCTCCACCACCAATATCGCGCTGATGGGCACGCTCGGGGTGCGGCAGGTGGCCGCCGGTGGCCTGGCGCTGGTGCTGTTCAACCAGATCCGCACCATGTGCGTCGGGTTGATCACCGGTACCGGCAATCAGGTGGCGACGGTGGTGAGCCGGGGCGAGAAGGGCAGTCACGCCGTCGAACGCGAGGTGCGGGAGGTGGTGCGGTCCAGTTTCCTGATCGCCACCCTGGCCGGATTGCTCGGCGGCGCACTGCTGATCGGGCTCGGCTGGGCGCTGCAATGGCTCGGACAGGACGCGGCGGTGCTCGCCGAGGCGCGGCCCATGATGGTCGCGCTCGCACCGGGACTGCTGCCCTGC
This sequence comes from Nocardia sp. NPDC056000, assembly GCF_042269265.1. Lineage (NCBI taxonomy): Bacteria > Bacillati > Actinomycetota > Actinomycetes > Mycobacteriales > Nocardiaceae > Nocardia > Nocardia sp. NPDC056000. The sequence continues at coordinate 341,978 of NZ_JBHJXS010000010.1, forward strand.
CTGTGGTTCCAGGTGCTGCGCCAGTATTCGGTCGGTATGCAGCGACCGCAGGCGCTGCTGCTGGTGACGCTCGGCTCGGTCGCGCTGAACGTGGCGCTGGCGCTGGCGTTCATGCACGGCTGGCTGTTCCTGCCCGAACTCGGGCTGACCGGAATCGGCGTGGCCACCTCGCTGGTCTTCCTGATCACCTTCGGGGTGTTCTGGGCCATGGTGCGCCGGGACGCGAAACTCGGTGCGACACTGCCCGTTCGCATGTGGCCGGTGCATTGGGCCACGGTGCGCGACGAACTGAAACTGGGTACGCCGATCGCGCTCACGTACGGGTCCGAGGCGGGCATGTTCTCGGTGCTGGCGCTGGTCATGGGCAGCCTGGGGGCCGCGGCGCTGGCGGCGCACAATGTCGTCTATCAGATCGTGTACATCGTGTTCCAGGTGGCGATCGGGCTCTCGCACGGCGCGTCGATCCTGGTGAGCAAGGCCGTCGCGCGCGAGCGGTACTCGCACGCGCGGTCGGTGGCCTGGCTCGCGCTGCGCTACGCGGCGATCATCACCGCGCTCACCGGCATCGTCTATGTGGCCGCACCGGATTGGGTGCTGCTGCCCTTCCTGGACGACACCGATGCCGCCACCGTCGCGCTCGCGCACACCCTGCTGCTCATAGCGATCGTGCTGCAATTCTTCGATTCGGCGCAGAACATCGGCGTCGGACTGCTGCGCGGGCTCAAGGACACCAAGGCGGGTTTCCGGCTGTCGCTGGTGGGGTATTGGATTGTGGGATTACCCACCGCATTGCTACTGGCATTCCCCTTGAATCTGGGGGCCGCGGGTGTGTGGTGGGGCCTGACCGCCGGGCTCGCCACCACAGCTGCCCTGATGCTGCGGCGCTACTTCACGCTGCTGCACGCGCGTGAACAGGAACATCCCCGAGTGCTGGCCGGTAGCCTCGGGCATTGAGCCGTCACGCAAACCTCACCTTCCCGCAAGCATGCCGTCACTGGGCGTGGGCAATCTGGTGTAAAAGGCTTCGCTATTCTGGCTGACGGAATCGGCAAGCCGAGGGCACACACCATCCGGGGAGGATGTCCGTGTACATCGCGAGAGTCGCTGAATATCCGAGGGCAGACCATGTGCTGTTCCATTTCAGCGACACCCACCTGATCGCCGCAGACGCCGATCTCTACGGGGACGTCGACGCGGAGGCCCGACTCGGCCAACTGCTCGGCGAGGCCGAGGCGAGCCATATCAAACCCACCGCGATCGTCTTCACCGGCGATCTCACCGATCAGGGCGAACCGGGCGCGTACCGCAAATTGCGCGCACTGGTGCAGCCCTGGGCCGACCGCATCGGCGCACCGCTGGTGTGGGTGGCCGGAAACCATGACGATCGAGCCGCGCTGCGCGTGCACATGCTCGACGAAAAGGGTTCGGGCGCACCGCTGGACGCGGTGCACATGTTCGACGGGCTACGCGTGATCGCCCTCGACACCACCGTGCCCGGACACCACTACGGTGAGATCACCGACGGCCAATTGGCCTGGCTGCGTACGGTATTGGCCGAGCCCGCGCCGTTCGGGACCATTCTGGCCATGCACCATCCGCCCATCCCCTGCGTACTGGATCCGGCCGTCTCGGTGGAGCTGCGCGATCAGCGCCGCCTCGCCGATGTGCTGGACGGCACCGATGTGCGCGCGATTCTGGCCGGGCACCTGCACTTCTCGACCAGTGCGACCTTCGCCGGAATTCCGGTGTCGGTCGCCTCGGCCACCTGCTACAGCCAGGATCTGGCGGTGCGGCAGGGCGGTATTCGCGGGCGTGACGGCGCGCAGGCGTTCAACTACGTGCACATCTACCCGGACACCGTGGTGAACTCGGTGGTGCCGATCGGCGCGGGCAGCACCGTCGGCGAACCACAGACCCCGGAGCAGGCGGCCCAGCGGCTCGCCGACGCCGGGATCGTGATTCCACCGGCCGCGGGCATCCCGCACGTACTGCGCCGGCGGGACAAGGCCACCGAGGCCGGCTGAACCGAATTCGGTTCAGGCGGCGCCCGATTCGAACGCGGCGAGCGATCCCGTGATCGAATCGGGCTTCTCCCAGGGCGCGGGCTCCGGGAAATAGGTCTCCAGGAATTCCGAGACCGCGCGCACCCGTTCGGCTTCCGGGACCTCCGGGAAACTGCCGTCGTTGAGGCAGAAGAAGTCCACATTGCGCCGCCTGGCCAGCCCCTCCAGCAGAGCCAGACCGGTGTACATGGTGGTGTCCACGTAGCGCATCTTGGCCGCCTCCTGCGGTACCGCGCGGCCGGTCAGCAGGGCGTAATAGTGGTACAGCGAATTGGTCACCGAGATATCGGTGGCGGCGCGGAACCGGCTGGTGCGGGTGCGGGCGAAATCCTCCGGGAACGCCTGCTCCATCTCGTGCAGCACGCTGCGGCGCAAGGGCACCGGGGTGTGCTCCAGATGCCTGGTGATCATATGCCCGAAGCGGCCCTGCAATAACTGCCGATTCATGCGGGCGGCATTCTCGAAACCGCTGCGGCGTTCATTGTTGGCGCCCGGGCCGATTCGCGTGCCCGCCTCGATATAGCGGCTGATCCCGCCCGGGGTGAAGAACATGGACGGGCGCACCGGGCGCGCGAAGAACATATCGTCATTGGAGTACAGGAAATGCTCCGACAACCCCTCGATATGCTGCAATTGGCATTCCACCGCATGGGAATTGAAGACCGGCAGCCCGCTGACATCCGGGAAGTGGTCGACGGCGCGCACGACCGTCACCTTGGGATCGTCGCCCAGCCACTCCGGCACCTTGGAATCGGTGGCGATGAAGATGCGGCGGATCCACGGCGCGTTCTTGTGCACCGAGCGCAGCGCGTACCGCAACTCGTCGATCTGCCGGATGCGGGCGTCGGCGGCATCACCCTCGCCGACCACCACCTGCGCCAGCATTCCCGCACGGCGAGCGCGGAATTCGGGATCGGTGCCGTCCACCCAGGAGAAGACGATATCGATATCGAAGCCGACATCGCCCGGATGCGGGGCGAACATGCCGGTCAGGGTGGGCCAGCTGGTGTCGTAGAGCAGGACGGTGCTCTGCTCCACATCGGCGAGGTCGAACACATTGCGGGTCAGCGCGTTCGGGCGCGGGCATTCCACGGTGTCGCCGTGGTACTCCCACAGCTCGATATCCACGTGGTGCGCGGTGTCCAGATCCCGGCCCAGCCGGAACACATTGTGCTGCTTCTCATTGCAGATGAACCCGGCCACCATGGCGGCGCCCAGCACCCGTCTGAGCGCGGCTCTGTGCGCGGCGTCGACCGCCAGCACCAGCCGATGGTCGGAGTCGCGCACCAGCAGGTACGGCACCTCCGCCGCTATCATCTCCGCGCGCAGATGGCGCAGATCGTCGAGCACCGCGCTCGACGTACCCAGATTCGCCACGCTCGCGCCTGGCGTCCATGTCCCCATGTCCGGCTGCTGCCCCGAACCCATATCCATCACCGGTCTCCGCTCTCTTCGTGTTCTCACCTCACACGCCTCACCTGCACCGCAGCAGCCGCCCAGCCGTCGCCGGGAGCGCGAAAACCGTTGCGCGCCATACTTTCGATGCTGCTGCGTTCGTCTACGCCGAGTGGCGGACGGCTTCACCGGGCGGTCATCGGCCGGTTACTCGCATGACCCCGTTTGGTCGGGGGACTGTAACGAATGATGCATTCGTTATCGCCGCTAGTCAATCTATTGCCACGCAGGTCCGATGGTGTTTTCACACACGTAACGGACAAGTGGGACGTCCCGGGCGTTCCGAGCCGCGCTCGCGGAGGCCAGCGGGCAACGGCGGCAACGGCATACACTTGTCTCAGCACAGTCCAGCCCACTGTGCTTTACCCGATCGTGAGGTGACGAAGATGGTAGCCGGAGCGCGGGCGCGACAAGAGTCCTCGACGGAAGGCCCGGAAACGGAACACCCGGAACTGCCCATCCTACCCGAGTGGCCATTGGACACTATCGGGGTGCTGGTGACCACCGATCCCGCCCCGCACGCCATTCCGGTCTCCTGGCCGGTGCGCGCGGGCGACAGCCGGATTCTGCTGAGCCTCAAGTCCGATCGCGGATCGCTGGCGCGGCTACGCGAACGCCCCGAGGTGGCGCTGCTGATCCTGGGCGGCGGCAATGTGGCGCTGTGCGCCCGCGGTCGCGCCGAGATCGTGGCGGATCCGATGCCGGGCGCGGACGATTACACGGCGGTCGCGATCGAGGTGTCGGTGATCGATGATCATCGGCAGTCGGCGTTCGCGGTGGCGGCCGGAATCCAGCGCAATGTGATCGATCCAACGGAATTGCGCTACTTGGAGAAACGCGTGGCCACGCTGAAATCCATGGCGTCCGAAGGCAACTGAACGGCGCCGCCCGTCGATTAATTCGGACATTCCAGACATAGTGTCCCAACCGAAACCCCAGCGCGAAAATGAACGCGCACAGTGGGTCCCCGGATCGACCATAATCGGGAAGGGATGCGGTGTGAATGCGCCGCGGGGAAGGAGATCATGTCTGTCAGCTTGGCCAAGGGTGGAAACGTTTCGCTCTCCAAACAGGCCCCGAACCTCACCAAGGTCGCCGTCTGCCTGGGTTGGGACGTTCGCACGACCACCGGCGCGGACTACGACCTGGATGCCAGCGCGATGGCCTGCGGACCGAACCAGCGGGTGCTGTCGGATGCGCATTTCGTGTTCTACAACAATCTGCGCTCGCCGGAAGGCACCATCGAGCACACCGGTGACAACCTCACCGGCGCCGGCGACGGTGACGACGAGGTGATCAATGTCGATCTGGCAGCAATGCCCCCGACGATCACCAATATCTTCTTCCCGGTATCGATCCACGACGCCGACGCTCGCCGCCAGTCCTTCGGACAGGTCCGCAACGCCTACATTCGCGTTGTCGACGCGGCCACCAGCTCCGAGCTGGCCCGCTTCGACCTCACCGAGGACGCCTCCACCGAGACCGCCATGGTCTTCGGCGAGCTCTACCGCAACGGCCCGGAATGGAAGTTCCGCGCCATCGGCCAGGGCTACGCCTCCGGCCTCGGCGGTATCGCCCGCGACTACGGCGTCAACGTCTAACCGAGCGTCGCACCGAAAACGCCACCCCGCCGAACAACTCGGCCGGGTGGCGTTTTTCATTGTCCGGAGTCGGGAATCAGTTGAGCTGGCGGATTTTGGCGGCTATGCGGTCGGCGATGGGGGCCGAGGTGCGGGCGTCGGCGTAGGCGCAGCTGGAGACCTCGATGACGGCGTTGCCCTGGGTGCGGATGGTGTCCGAGCAGACTCGGGTGCTGCCGGTGAAGGTGAGGGTCCAGTCGGCGGAGACGGCGGACGGGTCGGTGTTGTGCGGGATGGCGGTGATGCGCATGACGCTGGGGGCGCCGTTGCCGGTTTTGGGGGTGGCGGTCAATTGCTTGCCGTTGCAACCGGACAGGACGGCTCGGTACTGGTTGACCAGGGCCTCGGCCACCAGGAAATTCTTGTAGGTGGAGACGGTCTCGTAGATGGTGTGCTGCGGACTGTCATCGGCCTCGCGCAGCGAACGCAGGCGGAAGCCGGTCCACTTGTCCGCGTAGACATCCAGATCGGCGGTGTACTCCATGGGCCCGCATTCGGCGGGCTGATAGGTGAGGTTCGGGGTGGTGGGGACGGTGTTCTCGAACTTCTGCACCAGGGCGGTGGAGGCCACGATCTTGCCGGCGTCATCGGTGGAGAGCAGCACATCGGGAATGCGATCGGCGCTCAGGCGGGCCATTTTCACCACCGCCGGATCGGGAGCGGCGACACCGCTGACCACCTTGCCGCACCCCGTCACCGCGAACAGCAGCGCCAGGCACACCGCGACCATTCGCCCCTGCATCGGCCCTCCTCCACACCCGAAAACAGCAGAAGCATAGCGGTCGGGCGCAACGACCCGCCCGGCGTGAATGCGGCGATCAGGTCACAGCCGACCCGCGTCCGGCATCACACCGGCCAGTAGGCGCGCCACTGCTCGGGTGTGAGGGAAAGTCGTTCGCCGCGAGCGGCTTCCGCCGCATCCTCGGCCGCGCGAATGGCGGCGGCGAAGGCGAGCGTGGCCTTGCGCAGCCGTTCCTCGGCGCTGTCCGGACCGCCGAGCCGGACCATCCGCAGCTCCAGCGGAATCAGATCCTCCGGCAGTCCGGCCTTACCGCTGCGCGAGCGCACCTTCTCCGCCAGCGCCAAAGCCGGTTGGGCCATGGCGATTCCGTCCAGACAGGAGCGCCGCGACTTCTCCGCGGTCTTGCGCTCCTCCCATGCCGCCTCCTGCGCGGCGATCTTGGACGCCATATCGGCGGCCGGATCGATGCCGTTGTCGAGCAGATGCGGACTGCGATGGGTCAGCTTGACGACCAGTGCGGCCGCCACCTCGGCGACCGTGAATTCCCCTGCGGCCTCGGCGATTCGGGAGTGGAACAGCACCTGCAACAGCAGATCGCCCAACTCCTCCTTGATGGTCTCGGCATCGGCGTCCTGAATCGCGTCGAGGAGTTCATAGGTCTCCTCCAGCAGGTACGGCCGCAGCGAATCATGGGTCTGGGTGACCTCCCAGCCGCCGAAATTCCACAGCCGATCCATCACGTCCACGGCCTCGCCGAGCGCCTCGGTCATGCGCGCGGTATCGGCGGTCAACTCCGCCGCGGACACCGCGTGCGCCGAAAGTCCCTGCGCCACAGCCGCAGCCGCCTCATCGTCACGCGCGGAGGTCATCGGGCGGTGGCCGCCTCCGGCGAGATGCGCACATCCACCGCGCCGGGGGCTTTACCGTCCAGCGCGAGCAGCAGGTCGGCGACGAACTGGAGCACCTGCACATCGCGGACGCGGGCCGCGCCGACGCTGTCCTCCACCCGGGGCAGCGGCAACTGCACGATGCCGGTGGCCGGACGGTAGGTCGCGTTCGGGTAAAGGCGCTTGAGCCGCAACTGTTTCGAGTCCGGCAGCTGCAACGGCGCGACCTTCAGGGTGGTGCCGGTGACGCCGATCTCGGCGATCTTGTACTCCCGCGCCAGCAGCCGCAGTTTGGCGACCGAGACCAGGCGGCCGACCTCCACCGGCAGCGGGCCGTAGCGGTCGACGAGTTCCTCCACCACCGCGGCCAGACCCGAATCATCCTGGGCGGCGGCCAGTTTGCGGTAACCCTCGAGCCGCAGGCGGTCCGAGGCGATGTAATCCGGCGGAATGTGGGCGTCCACGGGTAGGTCGATCCGCACCTCGCGGATCTCCTCGTCGACGGTGATCGGGCGGCCGTCGGCGGCGGCGCGATACGCCTCCACTGCCTCCCCCACCAGGCGCACGTACAGGTCGAAGCCGACGCCCGCCACATGTCCGGACTGTTCCGCGCCGAGCACATTGCCCGCGCCGCGAATCTCCAAGTCCTTCATGGCGACCGCCATACCCGCGCCCAGATCCGAGTTCTGCGAAATGGTGGCCAGGCGGTCGTACGCCGTCTCGGTCAACGGCTTCTCCGGCGGGTACAGGAAGTACGCGTAGCCGCGCTCCCGACTGCGACCCACGCGCCCGCGCAACTGGTGCAGCTGCGAAAGCCCCAGTGCGTCAGCGCGTTCCACGATCAGCGTATTGGCATTGGAGATATCCAGACCGGTTTCGATAATGGTGGTCGAGACCAGCACATCGTATTCGCGCTCCCAGAAACCCTGCACGGTCTTCTCGAGCGTGTCCTCGTTCATCTGCCCGTGCGCGATCGCCACCCGCGCCTCGGGCACCAGATCGCGAATCCGCTTGGCGGCCTTCTCGATCGAGGACACCCGATTGTGGACATAGAAAACCTGGCCGTCACGCAGCAGCTCACGACGAATGGCGGCGGCCACCTGCTTATCGTTGTACGCGCCCACATAGGTGAGCACCGGATGCCGTTCCTCGGGCGGGGTGAGAATGGTCGACATCTCGCGAATACCGGCCAGGCTCATTTCCAGGGTGCGCGGAATCGGCGTCGCGGACATGGTGAGCATGTCCACGTGCGTGCGCAGCGCCTTGATGTGCTCCTTGTGCTCGACGCCGAAACGCTGTTCCTCGTCGATAATGGTGAGGCCCAGGTCTTTCCAGCGAATACCGGTCTGCAGCAGCCGGTGCGTGCCGACCACGATATCGACGTCGCCGGAGGCCATGCCCTCGGTGATCTCGCGCGATTCGGCGGCATCGGTGAAGCGGGACAGGCCCTTCACGGTCACCGGGAATCCGGCCAGCCGATCGTGGAAGGTCTGCAGATGCTGTTGCGCCAGCAGGGTGGTCGGCACCAGCACGGCGACCTGCTTACCATCCTGCACCGCCTTGAACGCCGCGCGCACCGCGATCTCGGTCTTGCCGTAGCCGACGTCACCGCAGATGACGCGGTCCATCGGGACCGCCTTCTCCATATCGGCCTTCACCTCGGCGATGGCGGTGAGCTGATCGACGGTCTCGGTGAAGGCGAACGCGTCCTCCATCTCCACCTGCCACGGCGTATCCGGACCGAAGGCGTGTCCCGGCGCGGCCTGGCGGGCGGCGTAGAGCTGGACGAGTTCGGTGGCGATCTCGCGAACGGCCTTGCGCGCCTTGCGTTTGGTGTTCTGCCAATCCGAACCGCCCATCTTGGACAGACTGGGGAGTTCACCGCCGACATAGCGGGACAGCTGATCCAGCGAATCCATCGGCACGAAGAGCCGGTCCCCCGGCTGGCCGCGCTTGCTCGGCGCGTATTCGATGACCAGGTACTCACGCCGCGCGCCGCCGACCGTGCGCTCGATCATCTCCACGAACCGGCCGATGCCGTGCTGATCGTGCACGACCATATCCCCGGCCCGCAGCGCCAGCGGATCGACCTGATTGCGGCGCTTGGCCGCGAGCTTCTTCCCCTCGCCGGGCGCGGTGACCCGGTTGCCGGTGAGATCGGATTCGGCGACCACCACCAGCTTCGCGTCCTCGAAGATGACGCCGTCGTGCAGTGAACCGCAGAGCACCCCGACCAGCCCGCGCACCGGTTCGGCCCCGGCCGCGAGGGCGGCGGCGGGCACCTCGGCCTCGCCGAGCCGCTCCAGAATGCGTTGCGCCGTACCGTGTCCCGCGACCACGATGACCGCGCGGCCGCCGGTGGAGACGTGCGCGCGCAGCGAGGCGAAAATGGTGGCGACCAATTCGTCCGAACCGCGCGCCGAGGGCGCGGACTGCACCGGCAGCACGATCTCGTCCGGATGGTCGGCGATCAGCGGGCTCAGCGTCCACCAGGGCAGGCCGCGCTTATCGGCATCGGCGTGCACCACGTCCAGGCCGCGATAGGCCGAGGCCGCCAGATCCAGACCGTGCGCGCCCAGCGGGGCCGCACCGCCGAACGAGGCCGCGGTCCAGGACGCCTCCAGGAATTCCTGCCCGGTGCGCACCAGATCGGCGGCGCGGGTGCGCACCTTCTCCGGATCACACAGCAGCACATGGGTATCCGCGGGCAGCACCTCGGTGAGCAGTTGCAGCTCCCCCGGTTGCAGCACCGGCAGCAGCGCCTCCATGCCCTCCACCGGAATGCCCTGGGAGATCTTCTCCAGCATCTCCACCAGGGCCGCGTCGGCCGGATTCTCGGCGGCCACCTCGGCGGCGCGCTCGCGAAGATCAGTGGTGAGCAGTAGCTCCCGGCAGGGCTGGGCTATCGCGAGCTCGATCGGCACATCGTGGATGGAGCGCTGATCGGCGACCGAGAAGGCGCGCAGCTCACTGATCTCATCGCCCCAGAACTCCACGCGCACCGGATGATCCGCCGTCGGCGGGAAGAGATCGAGGATGCCGCCGCGCACCGCGAACTCACCGCGCTTGCCGACCATATCGACGCGTTCGTACGCGAATTCCACCAGCCGGGCGAGCAATTCGTCGAAATCGAACTCCGCGCCGACCCGCAGCACGATGGGTTCGAGGTCGCCGAGCCCGCGCGCCATCGGCTGCATGAGCGAGCGCACCGTGGTCACCACCACGCGCAGCGGTTCGCCGTAGATGGTGTCCTCGGGATGCACCAGCCGCCGCAGCACCTGCAGCCGCTTGCCGACGGTGTCCGCGCCCGGGGACAGCCGCTCATGCGGCAGCGTCTCCCAGGATGGGAATATCGCGACCCCCGCGCCGACGATTTCGGTGAGCTCGGCGGTCAGATCGTCGGCCTCGCGCCCGGTGGCGGTCACCACCACCAGCGGTCGCTCCCCGGCGATGGTCGCGGCCACGAAGGGCCGCGCCGCCGAGGGTGCGACGAGCATTGCCGAGGCCCGTCCGATCAGCTCTTTCACCTGCTGCAAGGAGGTATCGGCACCGGCCACCGCAGCCAGTCCCGCGAGAGGTGGACGTTGGCTCGACATGAGGCAGACTCCTGGGCGCGCAGAGAGCGGGTAGGACAGCTCAACGAGTCTAATCACCCGGACCGACAGCGGTGGCTCCGCCTCACTGGCCTGCGGGCGAACCCGGGAGCACCGGGGGTGATTCGTGCTTTGATGTCTATATGTCCTATGTGGTCGATCCACGGGTGGATGCCTATATCGACGGACTACCCGAATGGCAGCAGCGGATCTGCCGGCAGGTGCGCGATATCGCGCACGCGGCGGACCCTGCGGTCCAGGAGACGATCAAGCGGACGGTGCAGCCGTACTTCGTGCTCGACGGCAATATCTGCGCCCTGCTCGGCACCAAGAAGGCGCTGGACATCTTCCTCTACGACGGCGGCATCGTGGCCGACCCGCACGGCATCATCACCGGCGGGCACGACAACAAGACCGCGCGCATGATCGCCGTGCACGAGGGCGAAACCCTCAACGCCCCAGCCCTTCTCACCATGTTCAAGCAGATCATCGCCAACAACCGAGCGGGCGGCTGGCGACGGCTCAAACGCGAGAATCCCGATATGCCCCGATGACTACTGCACGTAGCGGCGGAGGCGGCGGGCCGCGAATTCCCTGAAGTACGCGACCTTTTCGTCCGGAACGATGGACGGGAGCAGGAAGTACCAGGCCCGTTCCATGCGGGTCGCCATCTGATCGATGGTCTCGGTGCTGACCGCGACCATGTGCACGCCGGTCGTCACCTCCTGCAGCAGCAGGCCGATGGTCTCCGGATCCAGGTCGGGCTCCAGATCACCCTGTGCGATAGCGCGTTCGGCGAGCAGCCGGTGCGTCTCACCCCAGGTCTTGGCGATGTTCTCACCCGTCGCGCCGCGGTAGTCGCCGATCTGGTGGGTCAGCTTGAGCATCGCGCCGACCATCGGATCGTTCATGGTCAGATCGGCCACCACGTAGGTGATTCCGATGCACGCCTCCAGCGCGGGCACGCGCGGATCGAAGAAGCCCTGACAGGCGCTGATCAGTCGCTCATTGCCCTGATCGACCACGGCGCGCGCCAGCTCCTCCTTGGAGCCGAAGTGAAAGTACAAGGCGCCCTTGGTCACATTCGATTGTGCGATGATCTCGGACAGGGACGCGTTCGCGTAACCCAGTCGCAGAAAGACATCGGCCGCGCCCGCGAGCACGGAATCGCGAGTGATCTCCGCACGCGCTTGCCTAGCCATCAGATCCGCCTGTCATCAAACCAGCCATCCTGAAGTAGACCGACATCCTGAAGTTGACCGACATCACAGTTCGAACAGCACTCGAAGGATGGGTGAACCGTACCACCCGGCTGCCGTATGCCAGTCGATTCGAGCATTCGACCCGTCCTCCTTCGCAATTCGCTGGTTAACTGTCCAGTTCCGCCGCTGTGCCACACCATTTTCAGACCTATAGGTCTCGTACGCCTTTGCCGCTGGGCCATTCCGACGCCAGCTTGGGCTCGGCCTCGAGATGGGTGAGACCGTTCCAGCACAGGTTCACCAGATGCGCCGCAACCACTTCCTTGGACGGCGACCGCTCGTCCAGCCACCAGGTCGCCGCCGTTGCGACCATGCCCACCAGCGCTTGTGCGTACAGCGTCGCCAAACTCGTATCGAAGCCGCGGCGTTCGAAATCCCCGGCGAGTATGTGCGCCACCTGATTCACCGCTTCGTTCAGCAGACTGGAGTAGGTGCCCTCGGCCGCCGACGCCGGTTGATCGCGCATGAGGATGCGAAACCCATCGGTCCGTTCCTCCATATAGGTGAGCAACGCCAGCGCCACCTGTTCCAGCCGCACCCGCGACCGGTTCTGCGACAGCGATGCGGTGATCATCTCCAGCAACGCGGACATCTCCCGATCCACCACGACGGCATACAAACCCTCCTTGCCGCCGAAGTGTTCGTACACCACGGGTTTCGAGACCTGCGCGCGCTGCGCGATCTCCTCCACCGAGGTGGCGTCGTAGCCGCGCTCGGCGAACAGGGTCCGCCCGATCTCGATGAGTTGCTGTCGCCGTTGGGTTCCCGTCATACGCGGACGCGACACCCGGCTGCCATCACCCGTAGTCATCGCCCCGCCTCCCTGTATGCCGTACGAACGTACTAGTAACTCTCTCAGACACCGAGCGAACTGTCTCAGAGCGCCCCACCGAGACCTGTCGGCTGGAACACCCTCGCCACCGCGGCGCGAAACTCTGACCACGAGTGATCGTTAAAAGTTTCGGGGAGACGGATCCATGTGCGAGTATCTACACGCGCATGCCATAGCAAGCAGAGCGGCGTACCGTACGGTCCGCCGGGTTGCAATCCGCCGTAGTGTAATGGCAGCACCACTGATTTTGGTTCAGTTAGTTCAGGTTCGAGTCCTGGCGGCGGAGCTCGCGAACGGGGTCACTATGGTTGGCCCCGCACATCGCTGACGCAGCACAACTGTGGCCCAGCGCACCAAAGAACTCAGCACGATGACGCGCAGCCGAGGGAGATCCATGCCACAGCAGACCGCCGTCGTCGTTCTCGCCGCCGGAGCCGGAACCCGAATGCGGTCCAAGACCCCCAAGGTGTTGCACCCGATGGCCGGCCGCAGCATGCTCGCGCACGCGCTGCATGCGGCGAACGAGATCGACCCGACGTACCTCATCACCGTGATCGGCCATGACCGCGAACAGGTCGGCGACGCGGTGGGCAAAGTGGGGGCGGAGCTCGGCCGCCAGATCATCCTGGCGGTACAGGAAGAACAGCGCGGCACCGGACACGCCGTGCAGTGCGCACTCACCGCACTGCCCGACGATTTCACCGGTGACGTGCTGGTGACCTACGCGGATGTGCCACTGCTGGACGGGCACACCCTGCACGCGCTGCTCGACGAGCATCGCAGTTACACCGAGGGTTCGGCGGTCACGGTGCTGACCTTCGCACCCGATGATCCGAACGGCTACGGCCGCATCGTCCGCGATGCGGACGGGCGACTGCTGGAGATCGTCGAACACGCCGACGCCACCCCGGCGCAGGCCGCCATCGGCGAGGTCAATTCCGGCGTATACGTTTTCGACGCCGCCGTACTGCGGGTGATGATCACCCGGATCGACACCGCCAACGCGCGCTACGAGCTGTACCTCACCGATGTGCTGAAACTCGCTCGCGAGGCCGGACATCCAGTGCACGGTGCGCGACTTCTGGACTCCGCCAAGGTAACCGGGGTCAATGACCGGGTGCAGTTGGCCGATGCCGCGCGCACCCTGAACCGGTACATCGTGGAACGGCATATGCGCGCCGGGGTCACCATCATCGATCCGGCCACCACCTGGATCGACGGCAGCGTGACCATCGGCCGGGACGCGGTCATCCGCCCGGGCGTACAACTGCTGGGCGACACCGTGATCGGGGAGGACGCCGAGATCGGACCGGACTCCACACTGACGGACGTCCAGGTCGGCAATGGCGCGAAAGTGGTACGCGCACACGGCGAGAAGGCCACCATCGGGCCGGGCGCGACCGTCGGCCCGTTCACCTATCTGCGGCCCGGCAGTTCGATCGGCGAAGAGGGCAAGCTCGGCGCCTTCGTCGAAACCAAGAACGCCACCATCGGCGCGCATTCCAAGGTGCCGCATCTGACCTATGTCGGCGACGCCACCATCGGCGAGCACAGCAACATCGGCGCTTCCAGCGTCTTCGTCAACTACGACGGGGTTCGCAAACACCACACCGTGGTTGGGTCACACGTGCGGACGGGGAGTGACACGATGTTCGTCGCACCCATCACCGTGGGTGACGGCGCGTATTCGGCAGCAGGTACTGTACTGCGCAGAAGTGTTCCTCCGGGCGCACTGGCGGTGTCGGGTGGAGCGCAACGCAATATCGAGGGTTGGGTGCAGCGCAATCGCCCCGGCACCGAGGCCGCCAAGGCGGCCGAACTGGCCATCGCGGCCAACGATATATCCGACGAGCAAAAGGATGGCGAACGTCCGTGACCGCGTTCTCTACCGAAAACCACAAGAACCTGATGCTGTTCTCGGGACGCGCTCATCCAGAGCTCGCCGAGGCAGTGGCCAAGGAACTCAACGTCCATGTCACGCCGCAGACCGCGCGTGACTTCGCGAACGGCGAGACCTTCGTCCGGTTCGAGGAATCGGTGCGCGGCTCCGACGCGTTCGTACTGCAGAGCTTCCCGGCCCCGCTGAACCAGTGGGTCATGGAGCACCTCATCATGATCGACGCCCTCAAGCGCGGTTCGGCCAAGCGCATCACCTCGGTGCTGCCGTTCTACCCGTACGCCCGTCAGGACAAGAAGCACCGCGGTCGCGAGCCCATCTCGGCTCGCCTCATCGCGGATCTGCTCAAGACCGCGGGCGTGGATCGCATCATCACCGTCGATCTGCACACCGATCAGATCCAGGGCTTCTTCGACGGCCCCGTCGATCACATGCACGCGCAGGTGCAGTTGGCCGAGCACATTCGGAACAACTACGCGCTCGACAATATCGCCGTGGTCTCCCCGGACGCGGGCCGCGTGAAGGTCGCCGAGAAGTGGGCCAACTCGCTGTCCGACGCGCCGCTGGCGTTCATCCACAAGACCCGTGATCCGCTGGTGGCCAATCAGGTTGTGGCCAACCGCGTGGTCGGTGAGGTCGAGGGCCGCACCTGCATCCTGATCGACGACATGATCGACACCGGTGGCACCATCGCCGGCGCGGTCAAGGTGCTCAAGGAGGCGGGCGCGGGCGATGTCGTCATCGCCGCCACGCACGGCATCCTGAGCCATCCGGCCGCCGAACGGCTCGCGAACTGCGGGGCCAAGGAGGTCGTGGTCACCAATACGCTGCCCATCGACGAGGACAAGAAGTTCCCGACGCTGACTGTGCTGTCCATCGCACCGCTGCTGGCGCAGACCATCCGCGAGGTCTTCGAAAACGGTTCCGTAACAGGGCTTTTCAACGGCAACGCGTAGTCCGATAGTTCTTCCGCGACGCGCCCCCTCCCATCGGGAAGGGGCGCGTTCGGCATTTACGGGGTTTCATAGGTGACCCCTCCCGCTCCCGGCGGTAGCGTTGGACCGATATTCACGCGGTTGCTCGAGGTGCGCTGACGCGCGGAAAGGTGTGGTTCCGTATGGACGACCGGCGCAATGACGACGAGGATCAGCTCATCGACGAGGTACTCGACAAAGAGGACGTCGAAGACCTGGACTACGACATGGGCGATGACGATCAGGCCGACGAGGTGCGCGAATACGAGCGCTATATCGCCGACCCACCGGACGAACTCGTCATCCGCAACCGCGAGAACGATGACAACGGCCGGCTCGGTATCGAGGCCGAACTCGATCAGGAGTGGACCCGCCGCCGTCAGCGCGATGAGAACAAGTCCGAGGACGATCGGCCCGCCGAACTCGCCGCCATGGAAATCGTCGACGAACCGGACGATTAACGAACAGCTCCGCAGCGTGATACCCATGGAAAGCATTCACACCACCAGCGAGGAGGGTGCGAGATGAGCACGCCGCCGAACGAACCTCAATCCAACCCGGGCGACATGTTCAAGAAGGACTCCGACGCGAACGCGCCGGAGACCCCGGCCGCGGGTCAGCCGCAGGACGCGGGCACGGCGGGACAGTGGGGGGAACCGGCTTCCGGACAGCCCGCGGCCGGACAGTGGCAGAGCGATCCCGCCGCATCATCGCAGCCGGGGTACCCGCAACCCGGACAGTGGCAGGACCAGCAGACCACGCAGTACAACCCCGGCGCGGCCGGGCAGCAGCCGCAGCAGCCGGGTGGATATCCGGCGGGCGGGGTGTACAACTATCCGCCGATGGGCGGCCAGCCCCAGGGCGCGCCGCAGGGCGGGTATCCGTCGTATCCGCAGCAGCCGTACGGGCAGCCGGGACAGTCCGGGTATCAGCCGTTCCCGCAGCAGCCCTACGGCGCGCAGCCCTACGGTGTGCCGCAGCCGCGCGGGACGCAGATCTTCTCCATCATCGGATTCATCTGCGCCGGAATCGCTTTGCTGTTCTGTCCGCCGATCTTCGGCATCGCGGGCATCGTGCTCGGCGTCATCGGCAATAACAAGGGTGAACCGCTGGGCAAGTGGGCGGCCGTCGCGTCCGGTGTGACCCTGGTGCTCGGCGTGATCATCGGAATCGCCATCTACGGTTCGAGTCTGACCCGCTGACATATGACCGCGTTCACCGGATTTCCGCTCACCGGCCTCGACTTCTACGAGGATCTCGAGGCCGACAATTCCAAAGCGTTCTGGACGGCGAACAAGAAGGTGTGGGAGACCGCGGTGCGGGATCCCATGCAGGCCTTGCTCGCCGAGCTGGAACCGGATTTCGGCACGGCCAAATTCTTCCGGCCGTACCGGGACGTTCGATTCTCCAAGGACAAGTCGCCGTACAAGGATCATCAGGGCGCGACGGTGCACGCCACCTCCGGCGGCGGGTGGTACGTGCAGATCGGCGCGGCCGGGCTGTTCGTCGCCGCCGGGGTGTACGCGCCGTCCCCGAGTCAGCTCGCACAGCTGCGCGGCACCATCGACAACGAGGTGCGCGGAGCCGAGCTGGAGAACCTGCTCGCCGCATTGACCAAGGCGGGGTACACGATCGGCGGTGACAAACTTCGCACCAAGCCCAAGGGCTATGCGGCCGACCATCCGCGGATCGAGTTGCTGCGGCATAAATCGCTGGTCATCAGCAAGGATTTCGGCGCGCCCGCCTGGCTCGATACGCCGCGCGCGGCCAAGGAGATCCGCAAGTCGTGGGAAACCATGCGACCCGCGATGGAATGGCTTGCGGCCGTAACCGGTTGACAGTGGATGGCGGCGAGGCCCGAACCCTCGCCGCCTCCCTCAATTCGCGGTCCGGGGCTAGCGCCGTTCGGCGAGCACCAGGGCGAAGCGGTCATCCGGATCCGTCCAGATGCGCTCGGTGGCGAAACCGGCTGCGGCCAGCTCACTTTCGAGGCCCTCGCGGCGGAATTTGGCCGAGATCTCGGTGCGGAGCTGCTCACCCTTGGCGAATTCGACCGTCAGATCCAGATCGTCGATCCGGACGATGGCGGCTTCGGTTGCCTCCAAACGCATTTCGATCCACTCGTTATCGGCGTCCCACAGCGCGACGTGCGCGAAGTGGTCCGGATCGAAGTTCGCGTGCAGGCGGCCGTTGAGCACATGCAGCACATTGCGATTGAATTCGGCGGTCACACCGGCGGCGTCATCGTAGGCGGGCACCAGGATGGCCGGATCGATGACCAGACCCGCGCCCAAGAGCAATTGCTCACCGGGCTCCAGCACATCGTGCACACCCGCGAGGAAGGCCGCGCGCTCGCTCGGCACCAGATTGCCGATGGTGCCGCCAAGGAAGGCGATCATGCGGCGGCCGCCGCGCGGCAGATTGTCCAGCGTGGCGGTGAAATCGCTGACCACGCCGTGCACGCTCAGTCCGGGGAACTCCGCCGACACCTGATCGGCGGCGGCGCTCAGCGCGGACACCGACACATCCTGCGGCACATATGTTTTCAGCGGACCCTCGGCGGTGAGCGCCTCCAGCAGCAGCCGGGTCTTGGCCGCCGATCCCGCACCCAGCTCCACCAGCACCTCGGCCTGCGCCAGCTTCGCGATCTCGCCTACCACGCGCTCCAGCAGGGCCCGCTCGGTGCGGGTCGGGTAGTACTCCGGCAGTTCGGTGATCAGCTCGAACAGCTCACTGCCCCGCGCGTCATAGAACCACTTGGGCGGCAACCACTTCGGGTCGGCGGTCAACCCCGCGCGCACGTCCGACCGCAGCGCGGCGGTCAGATCCTCGTCGGTCAAATGGATGTCCAGCGCAGCCGCACTCATGAATCAGCCCTTCCGATCTCGATATTCAGGTCTTCCACCGACAGCCACCCCGGCCGCGCCACCACGAGTTGCCCATCCGCGATGGCACGCCAGCGCGGATCCTCGTCGTACGCCTCCGAGGCGACCACCGTGAACTCATCCCCCGGCAGCACCGTCAGCGCGTGCCGCCATGTCGTAGCCCACACCGAATCACCGTCCCCCAGCAGCAGATTCAGCCGAGCGTTCGGCGACCGTTCCACCACGGCCTGGGTCACCGCCCGCAATGCCGCCTCCGGCCCCAGCCGCCCGCCGTCCAGCAGACCGCGCAGGATCACCCACAGCACCGCCGAATCCGTGAGCGACTCGGCCTCCAGCAGTGAGGGCGAATCGAATTGCGCGGCAACGGCGGTCAGCGCCACCCGCCAGTCCGGAATCGCCCCGTTATGGCTGAAAGCCCAGCGGCCGTGGGTGAATGGGGCACACGCCGCCTGCTCCACCGGCAGCCCCACCGTCGCCGAACGGACCGCGGCCAGCACCGCCGGTGAACGCAATTGCGGCAGCACCTCATCCACCGCCGGATCGGTCCAGATGGGCGCGGCATTGCGATAGCGGGTCGCCGTCGGCGCGCCCGTCGCGGCCTGCGGCGGGGCCGCGAGGTCCTGGCGGGTGCCGCCGTGCCAGATGACGCCCTCGGAATGGGTTGGGGGCGCGGGGGTCCACCAGGCGACGCCGAAACCGTCGGCGTTGATGGTGCCGCCGCCGCGCATATCGCGGGGCGCCCAGGATTGGGTGCGCAGCGAGTTGGGGCCTCGGGTGAGGAGTTCGCCTACCGCGGCGGGTGGGCCGAGATAGGCGAGGTGGCGGCACATCAGGCGTCCTCCGGGGTGAGGTCGCGGGCCAGGCGGAAACCGGAGAAGATCTGGCGGCGAATGGGGTGATCCCAGTTGCGGAAGGTGCCGCGCACGGCCACCTCGTCCGCGCCGAAGGAACCGCCGCGCAGCACGCGGTAGTCACCGCCGAAGAAGACGTCGGAGTACTCGGCGTAGGGGAAGGGGCGGAAGCCCGGGTAGGGGGTGAAGCCGGAGGAGGTCCACTCCCAGACGTCACCGATCAGCTGGTGCACGCCCTGCGGGGAGACGCCCGCAGGGTACGCGCCCGCGTCCGCCGGTTCCAGATGGCGCTGACCGAGATTCGCGGTCTCCGCGGTGGGATCGGCATCGCCCCACGGGTAGCGGCGGGAGCGGCCGGTGGCCGGATCGAAGCGCGCGGCCTTCTCCCATTCCGCTTCCGTCGGAAGGCGTTTGCCCGCCCAGGCGGCGTACGCCTCGGCCTCGAAATAGCAGACGTGCAGCACCGGCTGATGCGGGCGCAGCGGCTGCATGACACCGAAAACCCTGCGCCACCAACGGCCGCCGCCATCGCGCTCCCAGAACTGGGGTGATACCAGCCCGGCCTCGACGCGATGCGCCCAACCGGCTTCGGACCACAGCTCCGGGCGGTCGTAGCCGCCGTCGGCCATGAATTCCAGGTACTGCTCATTGGTGATCGGCGCGATATCGATGGCGAAGCCCGGCACATGCACGGGATGCGCGGGCCGTTCATTGTCCAGCGCCCACGGATCGGTATCGGTGCCCATGGTGAATTCGCCCGCGGCAATGACGACTTCACCGCGCGGCGGTGTCGCCACGGTCGGCGCGGCCGGTGCGCTGAGCACCGCTTCCCCCTGCCGCAGTTGATGTGTCGCGAGCATGGTCTCGTCATGCTGCTGCTCGTGCTGGGCGATCATCCCGAACGCGAAGCCGTTGTCGACCAGCGCCGCACCGCGTAATGGGTTGCGCTCCAGCACATCCCACACCTTGCCGCGCACCTGCCCGACATAATCGCGGGCCTGTCCCGGATTCAGCAGCGGCAGCGACGGCCGATTCGCCCGAGCGTGTTTGAACGCGTCGTACAGCTCGTCGATATCGGACCGCACGGCTTCCCGCCCGCCCACATCCCGGACCAGCCACAGCTCTTCCTGATTGCCGATATGCGCCAGATCCCACACCAGCGGACTCATGATCCGCGAATGCTGCGCCACCAACTCCGCCTCATCCAGGCAATCGGTCAATCCGGCGGTCCGCCCCCGAGCCCGCTCCAGCACCTGCGCGATCCGCTCCCGCAGCCGCTCCGTCTCGCCCCGATCAGTCCCCGGTAGCTGAATAGTCATGACAAAACTCCGAATTCGATTCGAGAATGGATAGCGCCCGCAGCGCATTCGGGCGTGCCCGCCGGAGAGCCCGGCCGGAACCGCGATTCGCGGTTCCGGTGTGTGGTCTGTGACAGGGCGCGGTCATGCGCCGGTTCCGGTGGGATCCGCTGTGGGCGCGTGTCCCAGGCGACATCGCTCCGCGGCGGCGGCCAATTCCGCCGCGGCGGCGGGTGTCGCGGCGTGTGCGGTGGCCAATTCGAGGAGAGCTACTGCCGTAGCGCGGATTTCGAGGTCGGCGAGGCCGTAGCGCGCGGCCTCGGACCAGAGATCAGCGGTCGAGGCCGCCAGTGCCGTGGCCTCCGCGACCACGGTGGGACTGGAGACCAGGGCGTCGATGGCGTGCACCGGGACGGTCCAGGTGTCGCCGGGTTGGGCGTCCAGGTAGCGGACCTCCAGATGGCCGGAGGCGCGGACCTGGGGGAAGACCGTGGTCAGGTGGTAGTCGAGGTCGGTGTGGTCGGGGCGGCGGCCGATCTCCTCGTCGAGAGCGCCGCACAGCCAATCCGCGAAGGTCGCCCCCGGCGGGGCGGACCAATCGGCGGTAACGGGGTCGCCGCCGCCCGCGTTCACGGGGTTGGCGGCATCATCCGGGTTCGTGGGCCGAATGCAGAGCAGGGGGACGTCCAGGGCCCAGCGGGCGTAGCCCGCGACCGGATCGGTCCAGTGGTGCACGGGTGGGCGGGTGCGGAGGTGGTCGAGGCGGAGCCAGGTGCGCATGCGCTGGGAGGCCCAGGCGCCGGGCGGGGCTCCGCTCAGGGTCGGGGAGCAGGCGAAGGCGGCCAGCAGGGCCGGGCCGATGGCGTAGAGGGCCGTCACGCGGGCGGTGATATCGGCGGGGTCCGCACCCGCGTCGACGCTCACCTGGGTGGCGGCGGTATTGCACATCATGAGTGCGCCGAAGGGGCCGATACCGGCGAAGGTGCGCTCCATGGCGCGATAGCGCGGGAGCTGGAGCAGGCGTTGCGGATCGCGAGCCGGATCGGCGGAGGCGGAGAAGGTGTGGATGCCATGGGAGGCGAGGAGTTCTCGTAGGCGGACCGTATCGGTGCGCAGGCGCTCACACAGTTCGGCGGCGGTGCCGAACGGGGCACTGGAGAGTTCGATCTGACCACCGGGTTCGATGGTGACCCGGCTGCCTCCCGGCAGCGGATGGGCCGGGGAATCTGGCGAAATGGACTGCGGCGCATAGGGCCCCAGTGCGTCTGCGATCGCAGTCAATCGCGGGCGCGGGGCCGACGCCGAGGGCTCCCCCTGAGCGGTGAGCCATTCCAATTCGGCGCCGATGAGCGCGGGTGGCCCCTGCTTGAAACAGACCTTTCCGACATACGCCTCGGCTGCGGCACGGGTGGAGAACGCACTCCCGGGCGCCTGCGCAACCCGTCCCGTCTGCACGTCGGCGTCCTGCGCCGCGTGCCCGGCAACTCGCGGCAAATCGGAGAGGGACGCAGAAACAGCCATGTCGACCTCCACTCGATCAAACCAACCCTGCCCGGCATGCCGGGCGATCAATCCAGAGTAGCGATGAACACCGACAACAAAACTTACGAAATGAGGAACACACCAACCGATATGGTCGATTCATGGTGAACATTGCCCGGTTGCGCGCCGATACACCCGGTTGCGAAGGCCAGATTTTTCTCGACAGCGCGGGCTCATCACTGCCGCCGCAGGTGGTCGTGGACACCCAGATCGCACATCTGCGCCGGGAAGCGGAGATCGGTGGCTATCGTGCCGCCACCGAACGCCTGGACGATCTGCACGGCGTCAAGACCGCGATCGGGCAGCTCATCAATGCCCCCGCCGCGGCCATCGCGCTCAGTGACAGCGCCAGCCGCTCCTGGAGCGACTTCTTCTACTCGGTCCCGCTGCGGCCCGGCGACCGCATTCTCATCTCCGGCGCGGACTACGCCAGCAATGCCATCGCCGCCCTGCAACGCGCACGGCAGAGCGGGGCCGTGGTGCAGACCATCCCGAGCGACGGCAATGGGCAGATCGATCTCGCGGCGCTGGAAACCATGGTGGACGAACGGGTGAAACTGGTTTCGCTGGTTCATGTTCCGACCAATGGCGGCCTGGCGAATCCGGTCGCCGAGGCCGCGCGCATCGCCCGCCGCGCCGGTGCGCTGGTACTGCTGGACGCCTGCCAATCGGCGGGTCAGCTACCCCTGGATGTGGCCGAACTGGACGTGGACGCGCTGTCCGCGACCGGGCGCAAATGGCTGCGCGGACCGCGCGGGACCGGGTTCCTGTACGTGCGCCCCGAACTCGCCACCACCATGGAACCCACCCGGCTGGATCTGCACAGCGCCGAATGGACCGGTCCGGACAAGTACACCCTCGCCGCCGACGCGAGCCGCTTCGAATTCTGGGAGTGCGATATCGCGGCCCGGCTGGGATTGGGCGCGGCGGTCCGATACCTGCTCGACCAGAGCCCGGCCGAGATCTACGCGGCCATCGCCGAGCGCGCGGAACTCCTGAGGGCGGCCCTGTGCGAGCTCCCCCGGGTGACCGTGCGCGATCAGGGGCTCCGGCACGCGGGCATCGTGTCGTTCACCGTCGACGGGCTCGCACCGGTGCAGGTGCGCGATCGGCTGGCTCCCGAGCGCATCACGGTGACCGTGAGCCACCGTTCCTCCACCCTGCTCGATATGACCGCCCGCGATCTCGATTCGGTGGTGCGCGCCTCCCCGCACGCCTTCGTGAGTTTCGAGGACCTCGACCGCTTCGTGGCGGCGGTCGCCGCATTGGAGTGAGTCGTCGATCTTGTTGCGAAGCTTGTGCGCGCTGGCAACTATTCCGAAACTGTTAACAGGACAGGGGTTCCGGCGGGATAGTTGAGGTGAGTCCGGCCAGCGTTTGAGGAGTCGATCGTGAGCCGCTTCACCGAGGAAATGTATGCCACCGCGGACACCTCCACACATGGACTGGTGACCGGGGAACCGGAGGCCCCGCTGCGGCAGTCGTGGGGCGAGATCCACCGCATCGCAAGACAAATGGCCGGCGGGCTCGCCGCCGCGGGCATCGGGCACGGTGACGCCGTGGGCGTGCTCGCGGGCATGCCCGTCGATATCGCCCCTGCCTGCCAGGCGGTTTGGATGCGCGGGGCCTCGATCACCATGCTGCATCAGCCGACTCCGCGCACCGATCTGATGGTGTGGGCACAGGACACCGAAACCGTGCTCGGCATGATCGAGGCCCGCGCGGTGATCCTGGGCGCACCGTTCGAGGCCGCGGCTCCGCTGCTGGCCGAGCGCGGCATCACGGTGGTGACCATCGACGAGATGCGCGCGGGCGAGCCGATCGATCCGCTGCCGACGGGTGAGAACGATATCGCCTTACAGCAGTTGACATCCGGGTCCACCGGCTCGCCGAAGGCGGTGCGGATCACGCACGGCAACTTCTTCGTGAACGCCTACGCCATGTTCGATCGGGTGAAATTCCAGCTCGACGACGATGTGATGATCAGCTGGCTGCCGCTGTTCCACGATATGGGTATGGTCGGATTCCTCAGCGTGCCAATGCAGTTCGGCGCGGAGGTGGTGTGCGTGACACCGCTGGACTTCCTGGTGCGGCCCATCCTGTGGGCCGAGCTGATCTCGAAGTATCGCGGAACGGTCACCGCCGCACCGAATTTCGCGTATTCCCTGCTGGCACGCAGACTTCGCAATGCCGAGGACGGCGCGTTCGATCTGAGCAGTGTCCGATATATGTGGAATGGCGCGGAACCCGTGGACGCCGACACCATGGACACCCTCGCCGCGGCGGGAAAACGCTTCGGGCTCAACCCGATGGCGCTCACCCCGGTCTACGGTATGGCCGAAACCACCCTCGCGGTATCGATTCCGGATCCCGGCCTCGGACAGGTGCTCGATGTCGTCGACGCCGATCTGCTGGAGGCGATCGGCAAGGCGGTGCCGGTGCGCGATCCCGAACACCATCACGGCGCGGTGCGCCGCCTGCCCACGCTCGGCTATCTGGTCGACAACCTGGAGGGCCGGGTCGTCGACGCCGACCGGCAGCCGCTGCCGACGCGCAGCGTCGGCGTGATCGAATTGCACGGTCCCGCCGTCACTTCCGGCTATGTCACCACCGAGGGCTTCCGCCCCGCCCAGGACGCCGACGGCTGGCTGGACACCGGCGATATCGGCTACATCACCGAGAACGGCCTGGTCGTGGTGTGCGGCCGCATCAAGGACGTCATCATCATGGGCGGGCGCAATATCTTCCCCACCGATATCGAACGGGCGGCCCTGCGCATCAAGGGAGTTCGCCCCGGCAATGCGGTGGCGGTACGACTGGACGCGGGCCAGAAGCGCGAGAGTTTCGCGGTCGTGGTGGAGAGCAACGACTTTCAGAATCCCGGCGAGGTCAAACGCATCGAACACGATATCGTGCACGCGGTCTTCTCCGAGGTGGGCGTGCGCCCGCGCAGCGTCACCATCCTCGGCCCGGGCGCGCTCCCGAAGACCTCCTCCGGCAAACTGCGCCGTTCGGCCACCACCGCCCAACTCGGCTGACAAAAGCGAACACCCCCGTCCGGAATCCGGACGGGGGTGCGAAAGTCTTTACAGCTCAGTGCAACTGGTTCTGCGCGGGCTCCAGGCCCACGCGCAGCAGTAGCTCCACCGCGTCGGCGGCCTGCTCCACGATCACCGGCACCTCCTTGCGCTCGGGAGCCGAGAACGGCTTGAGCACATAGTCGGCGGGATCCTGGCGGCCGGGCGGACGCCCGATACCGAACCGGACCCGCAGGTAATCCTTGGTGGTCAGCGCCTGCGACATGGAGCGCAGGCCATTGTGCCCGCCCTCGCCGCCGCCCTGCTTCAACCGGATCACGCCGAACGGCAGATCGAGTTCATCGTGGATGGCGATCACCTCGGTGGCGGGCACCGAGAAGAATTTTGCCAGTGCCGCGACCGGGCGACCGGACAGGTTCATATAGCTGCGCGGTTTGGCGATCAGCACCTTGCGCCCGTCCAGGCGCGCCTCGAGCAGGTCCGCGCCGGACTTCTTGTGCACGGTGAAACGGCCGCCGACGCGCTCCGCGAGCACATCGGCGACCATGAATCCGACATTGTGCCGGGTGCGCTCGTATTCGGAACCGGGATTACCCAGTCCGACCACGAGCGCGGGCCCGGCCGTCGCCTCGGTCACGAGAACCCTTGTGGGGCAGTATTACTCGGCGGCGGAGTCGCCGGCGGCGGCAGCCTCGGCGGCCTCTTCGGTCTCCTGCGCGGAGGCCGGGGCGGCGATGATGTTGACGATCAGCGCGTCGGCGTCGCCGGCCAGGGTGACACCCTCGGGCAGGGTGATGTCGCCCGCGTTGATCTGGGTGCCGGCCTCGACGCCCTCGATGGAGACGTCGATGGCGTCGGGCAGGCTCATGACGTCGGCCTCGATGGAGAGCACGGTGACATCGGAGGTGACCAGGGTGCCGGAGGCGGCCTCTCCGACCAGGTTCACGTGCACATCGGCGACGACGCGCTCACCGCGACGGATGACCAGCAGGTCGGCGTGCTCGATGTAGCGACGGATCGGGTGCACGACCACGGACTTGGTCAGCGCCAGGTGCTTCTTGCCCGCGATGTCCAGGTTCAGCACGGCGTTGGTGCCGTGCTCACGCAGGATGGCGGCGAATTCACGCGCGTTCACGGCGAGGTGCTGCGGCTCGGTGTTGTGGCCGTACAGCACGGCGGGCACATTGCCGTCGCGGCGGGTACGACGCGCGGCACCCTTGCCGAACTCGGTGCGTACAGTGGCTTCGAGAAGGTTGGCGTCGGACATGACTGTCTACTCCTACGGGCTCGTCCGGGCTGATGTCAGCGTGCTGGCCAGGGGATATTGCCGCCCTGGCGCGATGTTGGTCTATTCGTCGGGCGAAGACCAACAGGGACGGCCGGAAGCCGAGCCCGTCGATCACGGTGGACATTTTTGGGGTGTCGCACCCTCGCCGAGACAACCTGAAGACTTTAACACGCGGTGATAGATGCTCCGCACCACCCCCACCTCCGCGAGGTAAGGTGTCGCCCTTCGGCTACGCGGCCTCGGCCCGATCCTTGAATGTGGCTGCGTAGCAATCGACATAGGGGCGACCCGAACGGCGCACCAGATCCGCCATCAGTTCATCGGTGGCCTGCCGCACGCCATTGCGATCGGCGGGGACGAAGTAGCGCGGGCGGCCGATCGAGATGCGCACCTTGGCCGGGCGCAGGAAGCGGCGATTGCGCGGAT
This sequence comes from Nocardia sp. NPDC056000, assembly GCF_042269265.1. Lineage (NCBI taxonomy): Bacteria > Bacillati > Actinomycetota > Actinomycetes > Mycobacteriales > Nocardiaceae > Nocardia > Nocardia sp. NPDC056000. The sequence goes on from NZ_JBHJXS010000010.1 coordinate 368,651, forward strand.
TGACCCGATCGGTGCCGGACAGCACCACGGGGACCACGGGCGCGCCGGTCTGCATGGCGACCCGGATGACGCCGGTGCGGCCGCGATAGATGCGGCCGTCGGGCGAACGGGTGCCCTCGGGGTGGATGCCCCAGATGCCGCCCGCTTCCAGAATTCGCACGGCCGCGGCGAGGGAATCGCCACCGGCCTGCCCGCCGGTGCGATCCACGGGGACCTGTCCGGTGGCCTTCATGACCCAGCGGTTCACCCGGCCGCGGAAGCCGCCGGTGGTGAAGTACTCCTGCTTCGCGATGAAGGTGACCGGGCGATTCAGCACCAGGCACAGGTAGAGCGAATCCACCACGGCCAGATGGTTGGCGGCGATGATCACCGGGCCGTCAGCCGGAACATGGTGCAGCCCTTCGACTTCCGGCCTGCCCATCAGCCTGAGCAGGGGTCCGACGAATACATGTTTCAACAGCCAGTACCACACGAGAACCTCCCCGGAAGCCAAATGCGTAGACATCGTCTACGCGGTCGTAATCAGGTCTACACCATGCGAGTAGACAGTGTCTACGATGAATCGCACACACGACTTGGGAGGATGTGCGGCATGAGTGTGGTTGAGCCGCTGCGGGAACGGCTGGTGAGCGCCGGGGTCGAGATGCTCGAGGAGGTCGGCGCGGGACAGCTCGGCCTGCGCGCCATCGCCCGCGAAGCGGGGGTGTCGCACGGTGCGCCGCGCCGCTGGTTCCCCACCCACAACGCACTGCTGGCCGCCATCGCCGCGCGCGGTTATGCCGACCTCGGCGCGAGACTCGAAGCGATACAGGCGGATACGCCGCTATCCCCCGCCGCTCCGGCCTCCGCACCCCGCGATCGACTCGAGCGCACCGCACTCGCCTACATGGAATTCGCCGCGCGCCGCCCCGAGATGTTCACCCTCATGTTCCGCCACGACCTGCTGGAGGGCGCGGGCGAGAACCTGCGCGTGAACGTCACGCTCCCGCTGTTCCGCCGCTGGCGCGAACTCGTCGCCTCGAACATCCCCGCGGCCGAACCCGGCGCAACCCCCCTCGACGCCGCCGAGATCGCGCTGAGCCTGTGGACCAGCCTGCACGGCATCGCCACCGTGGTCGCCAACCGCAGCATCGAAGCCATCGCGCCCGGCGCGGATCCGGCCCGCCTGGTCGCCAACGCCATCACCCGCCATCTCGGCTGACGGGCCTCGTCGCGTACCCTGGTTCGGTTGCCTCGTCTGCGAAGGAGTCCCCCGTGAGTTCCCCGACTGCCAGCGCGACCACCGCACCCAGTTCCGGGCGGTTGGCCGACGAGGTGGCCCGGCGGCGCACCTTCGCGGTGATCTCCCATCCGGACGCCGGTAAGTCGACGCTCACCGAAGCGCTGGCGCTGCACGCGAAGGTCATCTCCGAGGCCGGCGCCATCCACGGCAAGGCGGGGCGCAAGTCCACCGTCTCGGACTGGATGGAAATGGAGAAGGCGCGCGGTATCTCCGTCAGCTCCACGGCGCTGCAGTTCGAATACGGCGACTGCGTGATCAACCTCGTCGATACGCCCGGTCACTCCGACTTCTCCGAGGACACCTACCGCGTGCTCACCGCGGTCGACGCGGCGGTCATGCTCATCGACGCGGCCAAGGGCCTGGAACCGCAGACGCTCAAGCTCTTTCAGGTGGCGCGCGATCGCGGCATCCCCGTCATCACCGTCATCAACAAGTGGGACCGGCCGGGCCAGGCGCCGCTGGAACTGCTCGACGAGATCATCGACCGCATCGGGCTCACCCCCACCCCGCTGTTCCTGCCCGTCGGCATCGCCGGTGATTTCCGCGGCCTGCTGCGCCGCGGCGCGGAAGGCGCACCCGCCGAATACATCCACTTCACCCGCACCGCGGGCGGCGCGACCATCGCGCCCGAGGAGCATCTGACACCCGAACAGGCCGCCGAACGCGAGGGCGAGGCCTGGATCACCGCCGTCGAGGAGAGCGAACTGCTGTCCGCCGCCGGACAGGACCACGATCAGGAACTGTTCCTGGCCGGGCACACCTCACCGGTCATCTACGGCTCCGCCATGCTGAATTTCGGTGTGCGCCAACTACTCGAGACGCTCATCGAACTCGCGCCCGCGCCGCGCGCCCGCATCGACATCAATGATCGGCCGCGCGAGACCGGCGATCCGTTCAGCGCGGTCATCTTCAAGGTGCAGGCCGGTATGGATACCGCGCACCGCGACCGCCTCGCCTTCATGCGCATCGTGTCCGGTGAATTCGAACGCGGCATGGTGGTGACGCACGCGCAGACCGGCCGCCCGTTCGCCACCAAGTACGCGCTCACCATTTTCGGCCGCGAGCGCACCACCGTCGACACCGCGTACCCGGGTGATGTGGTGGGTCTGGTCAACGCGACCGCGCTGGCTCCGGGGCACACGCTGTTCGCGGACAAGAAGGTGCAGTTCCCGCCGATCCCGTCGTTCGCGCCGGAGCATTTCGCCACCCTGCGCGCGCAGAGCGCGGGCAAGTACAAGCAGTTCCGCAAGGCCATCGACCAGCTCGACTCCGAGGGCGTGGTTCAGGTGCTGCGCAACGATATTCGCGGTGACGCCTCCCCCGTGCTGGCCGCCGTCGGCCCGATGCAGTTCGAGGTCGTGACCGCGCGCATGCTCGGCGAGTACAACGTCGAGACCAATCTCGACTCGCTGCCGTATCAGCTGGCCCGCCGCACCGATGCCGAATCGGCCGTCGAACTCGGCCGCCAGCGCGGCGTGGAAGTGTTCACCCGCACCGACGGTGTGATGCTCGCGCTCTTCGGTGACAAGTGGAAGCTGGCCTACGTCCAGAAGGAACACCCGAATCTGACGCTCGAACCGCTGGTCGCGACCGCCGACTGAGCATCCGCTCGTCGGCCGGAATGACGGGAGTCAGCCCATGGTCCCCGTCGCGTCGGGCGGGGCGGGATCGGTGCGCGGGGTGTCGGCCGGATCGCGGGCGATCAGGCCCCAGCGGCTGGAGGTCAGGCGCAGGCTCGGCAGGTCCGAGAGGGACATGACCACTTCGTAGGTGCGCTCGTAACCGGTGTGCGCGATGCGCCAGTTGCCGTCATCGCATTTCACGTACTGGTCGGAGTAGAAGGCCGCGCCGCGCAGCAGCATATTGTGGCCCGGGATCAGGACCGTATCGGCGAGGTACCAGGTGCCGACCGCCTTATCGCCGGTGACATCGATTTCCGGGTGGTCGCAGCGGTGTTCGGTGATGACGTGCGGGCCGAGCGTATTGCGCATGAACGCCAGGAACGCGTCCCGGGATTCGAACTGTAGGTACTCGCTGTAGGTGGCGGTCGCCTCCGGGATCATGGTGTCGGCGAACTCCTCCCACGACTTGGTGTCGAGGGCACGCAGATACCGGAACTTCAACCGGCTGATCGCGGCGACCGCATCGGAATCCATAACACCCACAATCCCATCAGAGGTGCGGGATACTCGAAATTTAGCGCACATTAGTACCGTATCGCTATCAACGCGGCACTCTCGCACCCCGGTTCGCACCGGGGTTCGAGTCGAGTCAGTGGCTGATGCTGAAGCAGGTGGTGCAGAAGTCCTCGCCGAACTCGGTCAGCCGCAGGCTCTTTCGGACGATCTTGGGTACGCGGCCCGCCTTCTTCAGCGCGGACTCCACCACCGGCTGCACTTCGAGCACCATGTAGCGCGAGAGCACCACCGGATCATCGGAGGTGGTGGTCAGGCCCAGCCGGTTCAGGTTGATCAGGTAGTGCCGGGCGCGATCGGGATAGCGGACGCCCGCCTGTTCGGGCACCGAGGTCAGATCGCCCTGCACCAGCTCCGAACCGATGCCGAGCGGCCGGTTGGTGCGCACATCCACGGTCGGCTGCGGGCCGTTCAGGGCCATGAAGCGCAGGATGCGCGCCTCATCGGGCGCGAGCTGATCGAGAATCCGGTCGTAGGCCGGGTGCACGTCCTCGGTGAAGTAGACATCGGCCGACCGCGCGAGCAGCGCGTCACCGCGGCGGCGCAGTTCCTCGCTGGTGGCCGAGCGCAACAGCGCGCCCGCACCGATGGCGTGCTGATTCGGCCCGTTCACGGGAGTCGGTACGTAACTGACGATTTCGCGCACCGAACCCTCGGTGACGCCCAGTGCGCTGCGCGCGATGGAACGCAGTGCCGCACCGGTGCGCTCGGCGATATCCGCTGAGGATTCGCCGTCCAGGGCCGCCTGCGTCAATTGTTTGGTGATATCGAAGCCGGTGCCGACCGCCCACTGGCTACCGCGCGCCGCGGTGCCGACGGCGAGTCCGGCCGCGCGGAAGACCCCGCGGATCATCCGGGCCTCATTGCTGATCTGGCGCTGCTCGACGTCCGAGCTGCGTTCCACGGCACGGGGACCTGGACGGACCACCTCGCCTGCACCCCCCTGCGACTGCGAGGTCCTGTCGTCTGTCACGTCCATCTCCGAATATTGCCAGGTGAACTAGATCGTCCACAGATTATGCCGCTAGACCCACCCGCAGTCCCCGCCATTCTCGCGGTGAAGTCGAAACAGTGGAACACCGGGGTGGAACACTGTGACCGAGATCTCCGACCCAGACACTGCGTCACTGGACTCACTTCCTGAATCCACAGTAAGGTCCGAGACGCCGATGGGGTTGATGCCGGCGGCGGGTACCGGTGTGGGTCGGCAGGAGGGTGACGTTGCTAGAGAGTGTCTTCGGAGTACACCCGACAATTTTGCTGGAATTGATCACGATTCCATTGTTCACCGGCGTCATCGGATACATCACCAACTGGACCGGCGTGCTCATGCTGTTCAAACCGGTGAGCTTCCACGGATTCCGCATGCCGGGGCTGGCGGCGCTGTTTCCCTTCCTGCCCAAGCGGATTCAGGTGCTGCCGCTGCTGCAGTACGACGGGCGGATGGGCTGGCAGGGGATCGTTCCGTCGCGCGCGGACAAGATGGCGAGCATTGCCGTCGACAAAGGGCTGGCGAAACTCGGAAACGTCGCGGACTTCTATCGCGAACTCGAACCCGACAAGCTCGCGGAACACCTGACTGAAATAGCAGAACTCCAGATTCGTGACATCGTGGAAGACATTCTGCGGCGTGAACATCCACAACTCTGGTATAACCTGCCCAATGGCGTCCGCGAGATGGTGCACAACCGGGTAGCCGAACAGCTCCCGACAATTCTGCGCGAACTCACCGATGAACTCGGCAACAACATCGATCAACTGCTCGACGTCAAGCAGATGGTCATTCGCTACTTCCAGGCGCGACCGCAGTTGCTCAACAGCCTGTTCCAGGTGCTCGGGGCCAAAGAACTGCGATTCATGCAGAACTTCGGCTTCTACTTCGGCGCGCCCATGGGTCTGCTGCTGGTCGGCATCCTGCACTGGACCGGCTGGTCGGCGCTGGCGGTGCTGCCGCTCGGCGGCATCGTGATCGGCTGGGTGGTCAACTGGGTCGGCATCAATATGATCTTCGCCCCCGCCTACCCGAAGTGGTGGTGCCCGTGGCGGCAGGGGCTGCTGGTCAAGCGGCAGCCCGAGATCACCGAGGGCTACGCCGATATGGTGGCCAGCCAGATCATGACCGTCGCCAATATCGGCGACGAACTGCTCAACGGGCCGCGCTCGGACCGCACCATGCAGATGCTGGCGGACACCCTCAAACCCGCCGCCGATCAGGCGCTCGGCCCGGCGCGCGGGGCGGTGAAGTTCTTCCTGGGCAATCGCGAATACGACTCGCTGCAGGACAGTTTCACCGCCGAGTCCATGAAGATCGCCCCGATCGCCTTCGCGGACCCGGCGTTCAACGTGCAGCAGGGCAAGCAGGTGCAGGAGTACATCGCCAAACAAATGTCGGCGCTGCCGCCGCCGGAGTTCGTTGACATGCTCCGTTCGGCCATCAAACAAGATGAATGGCTCTTGTTTGTCCATGGCGGTGTGCTGGGGCTCCTGGCCGGTTACGCTCACCTCCTGATCTTCGGAACAGGAGTTGCTACCTCATGGATATGACCGAAACCGACTCGGGCGAAGGGGATCCCGCCGATACCTCCACCACGCTGGTGGTGCGGCCCGCCGCACCGCTGCCGGTTCCGGTGACGGCCACCGCCTCGGCCGGGCCGGTGCGCGCCGCCGGAGGCGTGGTGCGCGTGGCGGTTTCGGCCGCCGTCGAGGCCGGGGTGTGGGGCTTGAGCACCGCGCTCGGCGTCACCTCGGTGGTGCTGCGCGGCAGTATGGCCGGGCAGGCGCCACGCGACATACTCTCCGATGCCGGTGCGCAGGTGCGGCATTCGGTGCGGCAGGCACTCGGCGTGCCCGCACCGGAAGCGGTCGAGGTGGCCTCCGCCGAACCCTGCTCCCCCACCGTGCTCCGCGCACGCGGAGCCGAATTGCTCCGCCGCTCAGCCGAATTCCACGATGACGATGACGCGCAACGGCATCCGGCGTACGCGCGGATTCTGGGCGAGCTCGCGCCCGATGAGGCGCGCGTCATCCGGTACCTCTACCTGGACGGCCCGCAGCCGCTGCTCGCGGTGCGCACCGGGCGCAATTCCGGTGGCGGCGAATTCAATCTGCTCGGCGAGGACGCCGGACTGCGCTACCCGAACCGGGTCGAGGAGTACCTCGTCAACCTGGATCGGCTCGGCCTGGTCGATGTGACGCGCGAGCCGCTCGGCAATCCGAACCGCTATCAGCTGTTGGAAGCGCAGCCGGAAGTGCGGCGGCTGCTCAAGCGCGCGGGCTTCGGCACCAAGGTCCTGTACCGCACCATCGAACTCACCTCGTTCGGCGCCGGATTCGTCCGCACCTGCCTGCCGGTCCCGGCACTGGATCAGGCCGCGCCCCTCGAACAACACGGCTGATATCGGCCGAACGAAAAGCCCGTGTCCCTGTCGGACACGGGCTTTCGATTGTTCGGGGCCGCCGGATCAGATGTCGGCGAGTTCCAGCCAGCGCTCCTCGGCCGCTTCCTTCTCCGTCTGCACCTGCTTCAGTTCGGTACCCAGGGCGATGAGCTTGTCCGGGGTGGTGGCCGCATCCGCCAGGGCGGCATGCAGTTTCGACTCCCGCTCATCGAGCTTCTGGATGGAGCGCTCCAGCTTGGACAGTTCCTTGCGGGCGGCGCGGTGCGCGGCCGCATCGGTGGTGGTGGTCGCGCCGGTGCTCGTATTCGCCGCCGCCGCACCGGATTTCGCGGCCACCATGGCGGACCGCTTCTTCAGGTATTCGGTGATGCCGCCGGGCAGGTTGGTGAGCTTGCCGTCGCCGAACAGCGCCCAGGTGGTGTCGCAGATGCGCTCGACCAGGTACCGGTCGTGCGAGATGACGACCATGGTGCCCGCCCAATTGTCGAGCAGGTCTTCCAACTGCTGAAGGGTGTCGATGTCCAGGTCGTTGGTGGGCTCGTCCAACAGCAGTACGTTGGGTTCGCTCATCAGGATTCGGGTCAGCTGCAGGCGGCGGCGTTCACCACCGGACAGATCACCGACGGGGGTGCGCTGTTTGGCGGGGGTGAAACCGAGGCGTTCGGCCAGCTGTCCGGCGCTGATCTCCTTATCGCCCAGCATGGTTCGCATGGCGACATCCTGAACCGCTTCCAGCACACGCATATCCAGCGGCAGATCATCGAGTTCCTGGCGCAGCCAGCCGATCTTGATGGTCTTGCCCTCGATGCGCTTACCGGCCTGCAATTCCGTATCACCGGCGAGCGCGCGCAAGAGCGTGGTCTTGCCCGAACCGTTCACCCCGACCAGGCCGACGCGCTCACCCGGGGCCAGCCGCCAGGTCAGATCCCCGACCAATTCGCGGCCGTCGGGGGTGGCCAGGGTGGCGTCCTCGAGCTCGATCACCACGCGGCCCAGGCGCTTACGCGCGAACGAGGCCAATTCCACCTTGTCGCGGGGCGCGGGCACATTGGCGATCAACGCCTCCGCGGCCTCGATCCGGTACCGCGGCTTGGAGGTACGCGCGGGCGCACCGCGCCGCAGCCAGGCCAGCTCCTTGCGCGCCAGGTTCTGGCGGCGCTGCTCGCTGGCATCGGCCTGCCGGGAACGCTCGGCGCGCGCGAAGATCCAGTCGTTGTAACCGCCCTCGTAGGTTTCCACCTTGCCACCCTGCACCTCCCAGGTGCGGGTGGCGACGGTGTCCAGGAACCAGCGATCGTGGGTCACGACCACCAGCGCACTGCGGCGGGACAGCAGATGTTCGGCCAGCCACTGCACGCCCTCGACATCGAGGTGGTTGGTGGGCTCGTCCAGCACCAGCAGGTCCAGATCGCGCACCAGCGCGGCGGCCAGCGCGGTACGCCGGCGCTCACCACCGGAGAGGTTGGCCACCAGCGAATCCATGCCGAGGTCGGCGATGCCGATGCCCTCGACCACATTGCGAATGCGGTGGTTGGAGGCCCATTCGTGCTCGGCCACACCGTCGGTCATCTGATCCTCGGCGAGCCCCGCCAGCACCACCTCACCGACGGTCGCGCCGTCCGGGAGCACCCCGCGCTGCGTCACCACGGCCATGCGCAATCCGCCGACCCGACTGACCCGGCCGCTGTCCGGCTCCTCGAGCCCGGTCAGCACCTCCAACAGTGTCGTCTTACCGCCACCATTGAGACCCACGACCCCGATCCGCTCCCCCTCCTGGACACCGAGGGAGATGTTCTCGAGCAGTGGTGCAACACCGAAACTCTTGTTGACCTGTTCCAGGTTGATCAGGTTGGCCATGAATCCTTCTGTCGCGTCGACGGGCGCAAACGGTATTTGCCCCTCGTCCAGCCTACCGAGGGTGCGAATCGGGGCCGGAGCCGCGCGTGGGTCAGCGCTTGGAGTCGACGGCTCCGGAGACGATGCGCGCGCCCGGGACCGGGCCGTGGGCGGTGCGGACGCTACGGGAGACGCCCGCGCCGGAGAGTTCGGCGGCGACCGCTATCGCGGCTTCCTCGGATTCGCAGAGGAAGGCGCAGGTGGGGCCGGAGCCGGAGACTATGCCCGCGAGCGCGCCTGCGGTGACACCCGCGCGCAGGGTGCGGCGGAGTTCCGGTTTCAGGGAGAGGGCGGCGATTTGCAGGTCGTTGCCGAGCAGGGGGGCGAGTTGGTGCGGGTCACCGGAGGCGAGGGCCTGCAGCAGGGCTTCGGGGCTGCCGAGGCGCGGCGGGTCGCCGATTTCGCGGAGGCGGTCGAGTTCGTGGAAGACCGCCGGGGTGGACAGGCCGCCCTTGGCGAGGGCGAGCACCCAGTGGAAGGTGTTGCGGCACAGCACCGGGAGCAGTTCCTCGCCGCGGCCGCGGCCCAGGGCGGTCTGGCCGTGCAGGGCGAAGGGGACGTCACTGCCGAGTTCGGCTGCGATATCGGACAATTCGACGCGGGTGAGGCCGAGTTCCCACAGTTCGTTCAGCCCGAGCAGGGCGGCGGCGGCATCGGCGCTGCCGCCCGCCATACCACCCGCCACCGGAATGCCCTTGGCGATGGCGAATTCCACCAGCGGTGCGCGCCCGCCCAGATGTGCGAGCCGGACCGCGGCCTGCCACACCAGATTTCCGCGATCGGTGGGCACCTCATCGGCGCCCTCACCGGTGACCTGCACGGTGAGGGCCGCCGCGGGGGCGATCTCCAGATCGTCGCTCAGCGAGAGCGCCTGGAAAACGGTGGTGAGGTCGTGGTATCCGTCCTCGCGAAGATCACCCACCCCGAGGTGCAGGTTCACCTTCGAGGGCGCGCGCACGACGACGGGGCTGGGCACAACAGACAGCACGCGCACAGCCTAGTTGCAGTTACCTACAGGAGTGCGCCACCGGTGGCGTCGATCCACTGACCGGTAACCCAACGGGAGGCGTCGGAGGCGAGAAAACCGACGATATCGGCGACGTCGCCGGGCTGGCCGACCCGGTTCAGCGGGGATCGGGCGGCGGTATCGGCCTGCCCCTCGGGGGTGCGCAGCCAACTGGCGTTCATATCGGTGTCGATGGCTCCGGGAGCCACCGCATTGACCGTAATGCCGCGCGGCCCAAGCTCTTTGGCGAGGATGCTGGTCAGCGCGTCGATGGCGGCCTTGGTCATGGTGTAGGCGAGCAGCTGCGGTTGATACGCGCCGCGGGTGAGACCGGTCGAGACGCTGACGATGCGGCCGTTGTCACGCAGGCGGTCGATCCCGAGTTTCGTCACGAAGAACGGGGATTTGGTGTTGATCGCGAATACGCGGTCGAACGATTCCTCATCGGTGCCGCCGATGGGTTCGCGGATGCCGTCGGTCCCGGCGTTGTTGACCAGGATGTCGAGCCCGTCGGCGTGTGCGTCGAAGGCGGTCCACAGGGCTTCTGCATCACCGGGTACGCCGAGCCGGGCCTGAATGGCGAAGGCCGAACCGCCCGCGGCCTCGATGGCGGCGACGGTCTCCTTGGCGGCGGCGGTATCGCGGTTGTAGTGCACCGCGACCCGTGCGCCGTCGTGCGCCAGGCGCAGCGCGATGGCGCGTCCGATGCCGCGGCCGCTGCCGGTGACCAGTGCTGTCTTGCCTGCGAGTGCGCTCATGAGCGGTGCTCCCTTTATCTAGCGATCGTTACAGAAAGGGACCGTAGCACATTATCTAGCGAACGCTATAAAATAGGAGGCATGGCCACACCCACCCGGGGCCGACCCCGGAAATTCGACCGAGATGCCGCCCTGGACAAGGCTTTACGACTGTTCTGGCGACAGGGGTACGAGGCCACCTCGATCAGCGACCTCACCGGCGAGCTCGGCATCGGCGCGCCAAGCCTGTACGCCGCCTTCGGCGATAAACAGCAGCTGTTCAATGAATCCGTCGGCGTGTACACGAACCACTACGCGGGTTTCGCGGCCCGCGCGCTCGCCGAGGAACCGACCGCCTGGGACGCGGTGGCCCGCACCCTGCGCGAGGCGGCACTGGAATACACCGTGCCCGGACTCCCGAACGGCTGCATGGTGATCAGCGCCGGAATCAACACCACCAATACCGAGGTCGCGACCATGCTGGAGGGCATGCGCACCGCCAATGTGCACGCCTTCGCCGATAGGATTCGCGTCGATATCGCCGCTGGACTGCTGCCCGCGGACACCGATGCGGACGCGCTGGCCCGCTATATCGGCGCGGTCATGCAGGGCATGTCACAGTCCGCCCGCGATGGCGCGAGCCGCGCGGAATTGGCACAGGTCGCTGAGCTGGCACTACGGGTGTGGCCGGAATCCGAGGCCGCGAAGAGCTGAATTTCCACGCCGAACCGCTTGCGCCAGGTACCCATGGGGGGTATGTTTTCGAAGTGTCGGGGATACCCCCGCACCGTATAGCGCGAGTCGAGGAGTCGAAATGGCCACCAGCACCTACACCGTCACCGGCATGACCTGCGGCCACTGCGTCGGATCGGTCCGGAAGGAGATCGGCAAGATCGACGGTGTCACCAGCGTCGATGTCGATCTCGCCACCGGGCTGGTCAAGGTCGAGTCCACCGCTCCGATCGCCGACGCCGATGTCACGGCCGCCGTCGACGAAGCCGGGTACGAGGTGGCGAGCTGAATGAACGATCGACTGAGGTTCGCCGCGTTCGGTGGCGGACTGGTCGTACTGTTCGGGGCCGCACTCGGCATCGGCGCCCTGGTGGGCGATCCGGCCGAGTCGGCCTCCGGCACGACCTCCGCGCATTCCACCGCGGCCGCCCCGGGGCTCGCCGACAGTGAGCAGGGGTACGCCCTCACCGATGTCACCGCCCCGACCGCCGCGAATCAGCAAGGGGCACTGCGCTTCCGGATCACCGGACCGCAGGGGTCCGTCACGAAATACAACAGTCTGCACGAGAAGAACCTGCACCTGATCGTGGTCCGTTCGGATGCGAGCCAATTCCGGCACGTACATCCCGAACTCGCCGCCGACGGCACCTGGTCCATCGACTGGAAGTGGGCCGAACCCGGCACCTATCGGGTCTTCACCGACTTCTCCCCCGCGGGCGGCCCGGGCGAGCTGACGCTCAGCCGGACCGTGAACGTCGCCGGGGACGCGGTCGCCAAACCGCTGCCTCCCGCGTCCAAGACCGCGCAGGTGGACGGTTACCAGGTCACCCTGAACGGCGATCTGTCCACCGCCGGAAGCGAAGTGAAGTTCACCGTCACCCGCGACGGTAAAGCGGTCACCGATTTGCAGCCCTACCTGGGCGCGTACGCGCACCTGGTCGCACTGCGGGCGAGCGATCTCGCCTACCTGCACGTGCACCCCGAGGGCGAGGTCGGAAAGACCGCTCCCGGACCGGAAGTCGCCTTCCACGCGCAAGCGCCGAGCGATGGCACGTACCGCCTGTACCTGGACTTCCAGCACGGCGGGACGGTGCACACCGCCGAATTCACCAACGAAACCACAACCGCCGCATCCGCTTCGGACGCGCATTCGCAGCACGGAGGAGGTCACTGATGAGCGCCCCAGCCCAGGAGCGGTCCATCGAGCTGGAAATCGGCGGTATGACCTGCGCCTCCTGCGCGTCCCGCATCGAGAAGAAGCTCAACCGGATCGACGGCGTCACCGCCACGGTGAACTACGCCACCGAGAAGGCGAAGGTCAGCTTCCCGGAGTCGGTGACCGCCGATGATCTGATCGCGAAGGTCGTCGACACCGGCTACACCGCCGCCGTGCACAGCACCGAGCCGGTGAAACCCGTTGATAGCGACGGTAATTCGGCCCCCGGTGCGACCCAGCAGCTGCGCCATCGGCTGCTGGTGACGCTGGCGCTGGCCATCCCCGTGGTCGCCATGGCCATGATCCCGGCACTGCAATTCACCAACTGGCAATGGCTTTCGCTGACGCTGACCGCACCCATCGTGGTGTGGGGCGGCGCGCAATTCCATCGCGCCGCGTGGGTGAACGCCAAACACGGTGCGGCCACCATGGATACGCTCATCTCACTGGGCACCCTGGCCGCCTTCGGCTGGTCGGTGTACGCGCTGTTCTTCGGTGATGCGGGCATGGCGGGTATGAAACACCCCTTCAGCCTTGCCATCACCCGCGGCGACTCGTCCTCGGCGCTGTACTTCGAGGTGGCGGCGACGCTGATCACCGCGATTCTGGCGGGCCGGTATTTCGAGACCCGATCCAAGGAGAAGGCCGGATCCGCGCTGCGCGCGCTGCTGGAACTGGGCGCGAAGGATGTCGCGGTCGTACGCGGCGGCGTCGAAACCCGTATCCCCGTGGGCGATTTGCGGGTCGGCGAGGAATTCCTGGTGCGACCGGGCGAGAAGATCGCCACCGACGGCACCGTGGTCAAAGGCAATTCGGCCCTCGATATGAGCATGCTCACCGGTGAATCGGTGCCGGTGGAGGTCGGTCCGGGCGATGCCGTGGTCGGCGCGACGGTGAACGCGGGCGGTCTGCTGACCGTGCGCGCCACCCGGGTCGGCGCGGATACCCAACTGGCGCAGATGGCCTCGCTGGTCGAGGAGGCGCAGAACGGTAAGGCTCCGGTGCAGCGGCTCGCCGATCGGGTGGCCGGGGTGTTCGTGCCGATCGTCATCGGGATCGCCGTCGCGGCCCTTGGCTTCTGGCTCGGCACCGGCGCGGCCGTCTCGACCGCCTTCGGCGCGGCCGTCGCGGTGCTGATCATCGCCTGCCCGTGCGCACTCGGATTGGCCACTCCCACGGCGCTATTGGTGGGCACCGGTCGCGGCGCGCAACTGGGCATCCTGATCAAGGGTCCGCAGGTGCTGGAGTCGACCCGGCGCATCGACACCGTGGTGCTGGACAAGACCGGCACCGTGACCACCGGCAAAATGACGCTGGCGGAAGCGATTCCGGCGTCGAACGTGGACGCGGCCGAACTGCTGGCGGTCGCCGCGGCGGTCGAGCACGGCTCCGAACATCCGGTCGCCAAGGCCGTGGTGAAGGGCGCGGCCGAGCGCGGACTCGATACCGAGACCGTCGAACAGTTCGTCAGCCACGGCGGCAAGGGCGTCCAGGGTCTGGTCGGCGAGCGGGCGGTCGTCATCGGCCGCACCGAACTGCTCGAGGACTGGTCCATCACGCTGCCGGAAGTGCTGGCGGACGCCAAGACTCGCGCCGAACAGGCCGGGAAGACCGCCATCGCGGTGGCCTGGGACGGTATCGCCCGTGGCGTACTGGTCATCTCCGATGCCGTGAAACCGACCAGTGCGCAGGCGATCTCGGAGATGCGGGCGCTCGGCCTCACCCCGGTGCTGCTCACCGGTGACAATGCCGCCACCGCCCGCACCGTTGCCGATCAGGTCGGCATCGACGAGGTCATCGCCGAGGTGCTGCCCAGCGACAAGCTCGCCGTGGTGAAACGGTTGCAGGAGCAGGGCAAGGTGGTCGCCATGGTCGGCGACGGCGTCAATGACGCGGCCGCGCTCGCGCAGGCCGACCTCGGCCTGGCCATGGGCACCGGCACCGACGTCGCCATCCAGGCGGCCGACCTGACCCTGGTGCGTGATGATCTGCTCGCGGTCCCGACCGCGATCAAACTGTCCCGGGCCACCCTGCGCACCATCAAGGGCAATCTGTTCTGGGCCTTCGGCTACAACGTGGCAGCCATCCCGCTGGCCGCCGCCGGTCTGCTGAACCCCATGCTCGCCGGTGCCGCCATGGCGCTGTCCAGCGTCTTCGTGGTCAGCAACAGCCTGCGCCTGCGCCGCTTCCGCGGCTGAGCGAATATCGGCTGTCACCGGGGCCGTTCGGATCATCCGATCCGGACGGCCCCGGCCGTATGCGGGGCGCGCGGTCGGGTGCGGGAGCGGTTCGTGTTCAATGGCTGGCGAACGCGGTGGGGACCGCCTCGCCCGCGATGCCGAGGAGCAGAGTTCGTGACGACTATTGCCGAGTACCTGGCCGCAGCGGAGATCGAGATCGCGCCGGTGCAGCCGGGCGAGGCCGGGACACCGCGGGTCGAGTTGCCGCTCGCCGACAGCTGGCAGGCCGTGGACGCCGCCATGTTCCCGGGCGCGTACGGCGTCTTCACCCGCCCGCCGGAGAACGGCTGGGCCGACAATGTCGTGCTGCTGGTGGGCCGGCTGTCCAAGCCCTCGAATCCGGCCGAACTGCTGGAGTCGGCGTTCGCCGATGCCCGCCAACTGCCGGACTGGCGTGAACTCGGCGCGGAAATCGCCGACTACCAAGGCTTTCCGTCGGCGGCGGTGAGCGGCACCTATTCCGTGGACGCCCTCGTCCTGTGGGTGCACACCCGCTATGTGATTGTCCCCGTTGGCAATTACGAATACCTGGTGCAGCTCACCGTGACCGCGCGCGCCGACGGCGACGGAATCGAAGACGGACTGCTCGATGCCCTGCGAATCCAGGTGTAACTCCATACAGTTCGTAGAGTGCCGGAATTTCACACCGCTTCGGGGGAATCATCCCTCCCGCCCGGCTATCGGTGGCTCGACCGGTGGCCGCGGCGGGAACGAAATACCGTGAGCGGCGGGCTCGGCCTCATGTTCGCCGGGCTGATCTCCTTCGGCCTGTTCGCGGCGGCGGTGTCCTTCGCCCTCGGCGGATTCGCCGGTCACCGGCCGATCGGGGTGGCGCTGCTGTTCCTCGCGCTGTCCCTGTTCTTTCCCGCGTCCCTGGTGCTGGGTGAGCCGCCGCCGACCGTCACCGAAGAGCCCGGGGCGCTCGTGCTGCACCGCCCGCTGCGTGGGGAGTCCAATCTCCTCCTGCTGCCCATCCTGCTGGTGGCATTGGGCGGAATCACGCTGTGGGGCTTCGAGATCCACGTCCTGCCGGTGGCCATTCTCGGCGGGGTGCTCCTGGCGTTCTTCCTCGTCATCGGACCGATGGGATTGCTGGAGCGCCCGGCGCTGACCCTCGCCAGGGATCGAATCCGCATGGGCGGCAAGCTGGACGCGCCGTGGGAACAACTCACCGATATCCAGAGCCGCACCCAGCCCAAGAGCGGAACGGCCACGGTGGCGTTCCGCCTGGAAGATCCGGTCACCCACCGTGAAATCGGCACGGGCACATATCAATTGATGCCGACGCTATGGCATGTGGAACCGAACGCGCTGCTCTCGCTCATCACCTACATGGCCGAAAACCCGCAGGCGCGGGCGACGGTGACCAGCGCCAATCTGCGCGCCATGCTCAGCCTGCCGGACTAGTTCACGCTTGCGCGGCCAGGCGGACGAACGCCGCGGTATCGAGGGTCTCACCGCGCGCTGTGGGGGCGATTCCCGCTGCCACCAAACGCTTTTCGGCTTCGACGGGAGAGCCCGCCCAACCCGCGAGCGCGGCGCGCAGGGTCTTGCGCCGCTGCGCGAAGGCGGCGTCGATGACCTCGAAGACCTTCCTGCGGTGATCCTCGTCCATCGGCCAGGGCGCCTCGGCGTAGCGGTCGATGCGCACCAGACCCGATTCGACCTGCGGTACCGGCCAGAAGATCTGGCGGCCAACCGTCCCGGAGCGGCGGACGGTGCCGAAGAAGCCCGCCTTCACGCTGGGCACACCGTAGATGCGGCCGCCGGGGGTGGCGGCGAGGCGGTCGGCGACCTCGAGCTGCACCATGATGAGAGTGGTTCGGATGCTGGGGAATTCGGCCAGCAGATGCAGCAGCACCGGGACGGCCACGTTGTAGGGCAGGTTCGCGACCAGCGCCGTGGGTGCGGCGGGCAGATCGGCGGCCTGGACACGCAGGGCGTCCTTCTCCACAACCGTGAGCCGGTCGGCGAGTTCCGGGGCGCGATCCGCGACGGTGCCGGGGAGGTGCCCGGCCAGCACCGGATCGATCTCGACGGCGATCACCCGATCCGCGACATCGAGCAGGGCCAGGGTGAGCGAGCCGAGTCCGGGACCGACCTCGAGGGCCACGTCATCGCCGGTGACCCCGGCCGCCGACACGATGCGGCGCATGGTGTTGGCATCGTGCACGAAGTTCTGTCCGAGCTGCTTGGTCGGGCGCACACCGAATCGCTCGGCCATCGCCCGCACCTCGGCGGGACCTAGCAGGGCGGCTTTTCCACGAGCGGCGATTTCGGGTTCGGACACCCTGCGAAACCTATCAACCCGCGTGCGCCGCTCCGGCCTCGCCCCGCGGCCGACACGCGCCCGCCCGATGCGATCCCCTCCAGGCCGCATCGGGCGGGCGGCGGTCAGGACTGGACGGGAGTGGCCAGCACGCGGTTGCTGAAGTCCTCGATGGCGGCCCACATCGCCGGATTCAACTGGCAGTGCGATCCGGTGCCGACGACCGTGTCGAAGTCCACGCCATTGGCCGCGAACTGCGCGGCGAGCGCACCGTGCAGCGGGGACGGGACGGTGGTGTCGGTGGCGTTGAGCAGCAGCAGGATCGGCGCGTCATAGCCCCGGACCGGAACTGTCATATAGTCCCGCAGCACCGCCGGGAACGGGCCCTCGGACAGCGGGCGCGCGAGCAGCTCGCCCATCGACACCTGCGACATGCGCTCGGAGATGGCGGGCAGGCATTCGGTCCCGATGTCATCGAGCAGACGGCGGCCGCGCTCGGTCAGATAGCTGTCGACCTGCGCGTCGGGCCGAGCGGCGCGCATGCCCGCAAGAATGCTGGTGCTGAAAGCGCCTACGCCACTGCCGATTTCACCGGGCAGCCGCGGCACCCAAGGCCCGGCGATGGGCAGCGCCTTCTCCACATCCGAGGCCGGATCGATGGCGATGGTGCCGCGGAAATCGAGATCCGGTGCGGCCGACGCCTGCAGGTTGGCGGTGCCCAGCGAGGCATGACCGCCCTGCGACATACCGGTCACCGCCCAGGTGCGCGACAGTCCCGGATTCGCGGCGCGGGCGGCGCGCACCATATCGATGGTGGCGGTCGCCTCGGTGCGCAGTTCCAGATACGGGTGCGGGCCGGTATCGAAGACGCCCAGGCCGAGATGGTCGGGGGCGACGACGGCGAACCCCTTCGAAACGAAGTACCGCATGAGCGTCTCATCGGCGGCCAGCGGCACCGGCAGCGGCGCGGTCGCCGGATCGGACTGGCCGCCGCAGTTCGCACCCAGTCCGGTGGTGCCGTGGTTATAGGCCATGATCGGCCAGCCGCCCGCGGGGGCCGGACCCGCCGGGACGAACATGGCACCGCTGGCCCGGACCTGTTCACCATTGGATCGGGTGGTCCAGTACTCCACCAGGGAGCCGTTCGCGATGCCGTGATAGCTATCGGGCTGACGGGTTGCCGAGATCAGTGACCCGGGTGCGTCCGCCTGCGCCGGGGTCACCGGCAGCATCAGCAGCGTGCTGGACGCCACGGCCGTCATCGTAAGTCTTCGAGCAAAAGTGCTGGTAAATCTCACAAATCCTCCACCGGTTGCGCCTCGGAAGCGGGGTTGCCCTTCCGAGGTGTTCATCGGACAAACTATTTGCTTGACAGTTGCTGAACAAATTCGGGCGGAATAGAGAACGCCCGCCTGCCGAGGGGAGGCGGGCGGGCGTCCGGCGGACCGCGGGTCCCGGGCTGCGCGGTGGCCCGGACCCCGGCGGTCAGGATCTGGTGGGTGTGGCGAGTACGCGCGCGGTGAAGGCGTCGATGGCCGACCACATGGCCGGATTGAGTTCGGTATGACCGCCGGTGCCGGTGACCACGCCGAAGTCCTGACCGTTCGCGGCGAGCTGTGCGATCAGCGCGGCGTGCAGCGGTGAGGGCACCACCATGTCGGTCACGTTGATCAGCAACAGGATCGGCGCGTTGTAACCGGCGGTCGGCAGGGTCATGTACTCGTTGATGGCGGCGCGGAAGCGATCGTCGCCGAGCGGGCGGGCGAGCAGATCACCGACCGAGGTGCCGTCCACGACCTTCATGATGTCGTTGAAGCACAGGCTCCCGGCCTGATCGAGCACCTGCTGACCGCGCGGGGTCAGATAGCTGTTCAGATCGAGTTCCGGATGGGTCGCACGCAATCCGGCGAGCATGCTGACGACGAATCCGTCGATGGCATTACCGTTCTGGCCCGGAATCTCCGGCACGTAGGGACCGGCCAGGGGTACGAACTTCTCCACATCCGAGGCCGGGTCCGAGGCGATGGTGCCGCGGAAATCCAGCTCGGGGGCATAGCTCGCCTGCAGGTTGGCCGCGCCCAGCGCCGCGTGCCCGCCCTGCGAGAATCCGGTCAGCGCCCAGGTTTTCGACAGTTCCGGATGCGCTTCGCGGGCGGCGCGCACCAGATCGATGGTGGCGGTGGCCTCGGTGCGGGTCTCCAGATAGGGGTGCGGGCCGGTATCGAATTTGCCGAGTCCGAGGAAGTCGGGGGCGACCACCGCGAAGCCCTTGTTCACGAAGTACTGGAGGATCGCGTCCTCCTTGGGGCGGCTGAAGCGGCTCACATCGCTCTGCCCGCCGCAACCGGAACCGAGGCCGGAGGTGCCGTGGTCGTAGGCCATGATCGGCCAGCCGTTGGCGGGGGCCGGGCCGGGCGGAATGATGAGCGCGCCGCTGGCCTGCACGGGTTCACCGTTGGAGCGGGTGGTCCAGTAGTCCACGCTGGAGCCGTTGGACATACCGCGCCAGCCGTCGGGATGTGCGGTCGTATCGATCACGGTGCCCGCCGTCGCGGCGTGCGCGGGGGCTCCCGGGATCATGAGCAGCGAACCCGCCGAGGCCATGGCGGCGGTGAAAATCCGCGCGCGCCAACCGAACAACCGCATTAATCCTCCATCGGGCCCGACCCTGGAACAATTCGACAGCGGCACTGAGCTTAGCTATTAGATCAACCGTCCAGTATGAGAAAACTCTGTGATCGGCGATTTCGGCCAACCATTGACGCGTAGTGAAACTTGTTCTAATTTCGCGCCATGTTGCGCAGATACGACGGACGTCGAGTACTCGTCACCGGAGCAGGCTCCGGAATCGGCCAGGGCATCGCCCTGCGCCTGCTCTCCGAAGGCGCCCAGCTGGTCGCCGCCGATATCAATGACAGCGGCCTGCAGGCCACCATCGACGCCACCCCCGCCGAATCACGGGACCGGCTGCACACCCTGAATCTGAATGTCGCCGATCCCGAATCCGTGCGCGCGGTACTCGGGCAGGCCGTCGAATTCCTCGGCGGGCTGGACGTATTGGTGAACGGTGCGGGCATCATGCGCGCCGGGCACACCCACGAACTGCCGCTGGAAACCTGGAATCAGGTGCTCACGGTCAACCTCACCGGCACCTTCCTGATGACCCAGGCCGCGCTGCCGACACTGCTCGAATCACCGCACGGCGGCGTGGTGGTGAACTTCTCCTCCACCTCCGCGTTCGGCTCGGTGCCGTATATGGCCGCGTACGCCGCGTCCAAGGCGGGCGTGAACGCCTTCACCCACGCCATCGCGCTCGAATACGTGAAAAAGGGTCTGCGCGCGGTGAATATCGTGCCCGGCGGCATCGGCACCAGCCTCACCGCGGGACTGGACCTGCCCGCCGATTCGGATTGGTCGCTGCTGGCGCGGCTGCCCGGATGGATCGAGGGCGGCGCGCTGGGCAAGCCCGAGGATGTCGCGGGCGCGGTCGCCATGGTGGCATCGGATGACGGTCGCTATATGACCGGCACCGAGTTGCGCGTCGACGGCGGCGCACTGATGTAAGACCGAAGCCCCGTCATTCCGGCATGCTTTCGGCCGGAATCCACCGAAATCAGCTGGAGCACAAGCTGTGTGGATCCCGGCCAAAAGCGTGCCGGGATGACGGGAGGGGTGCGCCCGAAATCGATTGGGCGTCAGCTGATGCCGAGGCGGCTGGTGCAGGCGGGCCAGGCGCCCCAGCCCTGGCGGGCGCGGGTTACCTCCGCGATGGCGATCTGTTCTTCGCGGGTGGCGAGGTCGGCGCGCGGGGCGTAGCGGGTGCCGCCCTGGCGTTCCCAGGTGCTCTGGTCGAACTGGATGCCGCCGTAGTAGCCGTTGCCGGTGTTGATGGCCCAGTTGCCGGTGGATTCGCATTTGGCGAGGGCGTCCCAGATGGGGCCGTCCTTGACCTCGGGCACCTCGGTGCCGGGTTTCGCGCCCTTGCGGATGGTCTTGGGTGCGGCGGGGACGACCACGGTGGATTGCACCGGATCCTTGCCCGCCTCTTTGCCGTTCACGATGGAGACGGCGAAAGTGACGTCCTGGGTGCCCGGTACGCCCGGATTCTCGACGATGGTGCGGCTCATATTGAGCGTCGGATCCTGGATGATGTTCTCCGGCGGATCCAAAGGCACCCGCTCGGTGCGCTTTTCGATCACCTTGCGGGTGACCACGATCTTCATACCGTCGGTGAGCGGTGTGGTCGGAGACGGTTCGACCGAATCCTGATTGACCAGCGGACGCCCCTGCACCTCCAGCAGCTGCCCGACGGTCGGCGCGGCCAGCCGCACCAGCGACGGCGCGCTCCCGTTATCGGCGAGCTCCACGGTGCGCGGATTGGTGATGAGCAATTGCGCGCCCTCGAGCGGCAGCGGGGTGGGCCGCGAGGGCGAACTGAACACGTCCCCGGGCAGATTCAGCTTCACGATGGCCTCGGCGACGGTGAGCGCGGTGGTCCACGCCTTGGATCGGGTGCCGTCGACGATGAGCGAGACCTCGCGCGCGCGATTGAGCCGGATGGTCGCGCCGTCGCCGATTCGTGAACCGGGCGAAGGGGATACGTCATCGCGCGCGTCGATGCCGTAGCCGGCGTCCTTGAGAATGCCGCGCACATTCAGGTACATGGTGTCGTGCACGGTGGCCTGCCCGTCCACCACGACCGTGATGGTCTTCTTGTTCACAATGGCCAGGCCCGCGCCGACGATGAGCGTGACAAGCATCGCCGCGATGGCGCCGTACAGCATCGGCGACCGCGACGAGTTGATCTTCGTCATGGCTTTCATCGGAAATCCCGGCATGGTCACAGTACGATAACGAGGCGGTCAGGGATTGACAACCGTTTCACCCGGACCGGCGGATACCGAAATCACGAACCGATATCGAGTCGCAGGTGAATCACGATCGCACTGGATCATAGTGAGCGGGACCACATCCGCAAAGCGGGGCGGTCGGATTCTCAGATTCCGTAGACCCGGCGCGCATTCGCGGTGGTGACCTTGGCCAGTGTGACCGGATCCTGTTCCCGAATCTCGGCCAGCGCGCGCAAGGTGTACGGCAGCATGTACGACTCGTTCGGCGCACCGCGGAACGGATGCGGAGTCAGGAACGGTGCGTCCGTTTCGACCAGAATCTGATCTTCCGGAACGATTTTCGCGGCCTCCCGCAATTCATGAGCATTCTTGAAGCTCACCGTTCCGGAGAAACTCAGCACATAGCCTTCGTCGACACACGCCTGCGCCATATTCGCATCGGACGAAAAGCAGTGGAAGATAACGGTTTCCGGCGCACCCTCATCCAACAGCACGGTCAGCAGATCGTGATCGGCCTCGCGATTGTGGATCATGAGCGGTTTGCCGAGCCGCTTGGCCAGATCGATATGCCAGCGGAAACCCTCCACCTGATCCTCGATATCGGCGCAGCCCTCCAGCTTGCCGGGCCAGTAGTAATCCAGACCCGTCTCACCGACCGCGACCACGCGCGGATCCGCGGCCAGGCGCTCGAGCTCGGCCTTGGCGGCATCGTCGAGGGCATTGGCGCGGGTCGGATGCAACGCCACCGCCGCGAATACCCGGTGATCCCAGTTCGCGGCCTGTACCGCGAAACGCGCCGCGTCGAGATCGTCGGCGACCGTCACGACCTCGCGCACACCCACCTTTTGCGCCCGATCCACAATGGCCGCAACCGATTCGGCGTCGGTGGCACCGCACGCGTCCAGATGGGTATGCGCGTCGATGAGCGGGAACAGCGGCTCCGGCGGTTCGGGAGCGGGTCGGCTGTTACGCATGGGCGACACCTGCCACGGGGATATTCACGCGAGCGACTACGGGCACGCAGATTAGAGTAGACACACCATGAGCGCATCCGAACGCCCCGCCTTCTATGTCACCACGGCCATCGCGTACCCGAATGGCGCCCCGCACATCGGGCACGCCTACGAGTACATCTCCACCGATGCGCTGGCCCGCTTCAAGCGGCTCGACGGATTCGACGTGTTCTTCATGACCGGAACCGATGAACACGGTCAGAAAGTGCAGCAGGCCGCCAAGGCCGCCGGGGAATCCGAGGCGGAGTACGCGGCGCGCAATTCGGACGTGTTCGAGACCATGGACAAGGCACTCGATGTCTCGTTCGATCGGTTCATCCGGACCACCGACGCGGACCATCAGGCCGCCTCCATCGCCATCTGGGAGCGGATGGCCGAGCGCGGTGACGTCTACCTCGACACCTACGCGGGCTGGTACTCGGTGCGCGACGAGGCGTTCTACAACGAGGACGAGACCACCCTGCTCGAGGACGGCACCCGCGTCTCCACCGACACCAAGACCCCCGTGGAGTGGACCGAGGAGTCGAACTACTTCTTCCGGCTGTCCAACTACCAGGACAAGCTGCTCGAACTGTACGAGACCAAGCCGGAATTCATCGGTCCCGCGACCCGGCGCAACGAGATCGTCTCGTACGTCAAGGCCGGGCTGAAGGATCTGTCCATCTCGCGCACCACCTTCGACTGGGGTGTGCCGGTGCCGGGCGATCCGGCGCACGTCATGTACGTGTGGGTGGACGCGCTCACCAACTACCTCACCGGCGTGGGCTTCCCGAATACGGATTCCGCCGCGTTCGGGAAGTTCTGGCCCGCGGATGTGCACATCATCGGCAAGGACATCACGCGCTTCCACGCGGTGTACTGGCCCGCCTTCCTGATGTCCGCCGGAATCGAGCTGCCCAAGCGGGTTTTCGCACACGGGTTCGTCTTCCACAAGGGCGAGAAGATGTCCAAGTCGACCGGCAATGTGGTGTCGCCGACCGATCTGGTGGACACCTACGGGCTCGACGCCGTGCGGTTCTTCCTGCTGCGCGAGATCTCCTACGGGCAGGACGGGGCGTACAGCCACGACAGCATCGTCAGCCGGATCAATACGGATCTGGCCAACGAGTACGGCAATCTGGCGCAGCGCTGCCTGAAGATGGTGGCTCGCGACTTCGGAGGTGTGGTCCCGGCCCCCGGCGAATTCACCGATGAGGACAACGCCATGCTGGCGCTCGCGGGTGAACTGCTCGGGCAGGTGCGCGCCGAATTCGACCAGCAGCAAATCCATTTGGGGCTCGAGCACCTGTGGAACGCACTGCGCGAAGCGAATCGGTACTTCTCCGCGCAGGCGCCGTGGACGCTGGCCAAAGCCGGTACGCCAGAGGACATCGCGCGCGAGGGCACCATCCTCTACGTGACCATGGAGGTCGTCCGCATCGTCACGCTGCTGACGCAGCCGGTGATTCCGGGTTCGGCCGCCAAGATCCTGGATCTGCTCGGTCAGACCGGCCGCGACTTCGCCGATATCGCCACCCCGATCCAGCCGGGCACCACCCTGCCGGACCCGGAAGTGGTGTTCCCGAAGTACGTGGAGCCCAAGAACTAACGCGTCAACCGGGTGACGGTGCCGAGAAAACCGGTGGCGTACAACGAGTTCGGGTCCCAACCGGGGCCCGAACCGAAACGCACCGAGGAGACGAACGGCAGGCCGGTCGCGATCGTGCAGAAGGTTCCGGCATCCGGATCCACCCGCACCACCTGACCGGCGGCATTCAGCGCGACATACACCGCGCCGTCCGGGCCGACGGTCAAATCATCCGCGGAATTGAGCGGACCGAAACCGGGCAGGGTAATTCGCCGCGGCGCGGCGTCGGGACGATCGATATCGATGGCGGCGATTGCGGTGACGGCATCGAACGTGGTGGACACGAATAATTCGCGCCGCACCGGGTCGTAGGCCAGGCCATTTGTGGAATTCAGTCCGGGTGCCAGCGCGTGCGCTCCGGAACCGTCCGCGGCGACCCGGGTAATTACCGCATCCGGGCCCAGATCACGGCTCACGGCGAAACCGCCGTCCGGCAATTGGGCCAGGCCATTGGGCATATGCAGGCCGGTGGCGACGGTGGTCACGGTCCCGGTGGCCAGATCGACCGAGACAATCTTGCCGTCCGGGCTGTTGGTGACGCCGCTGGCGAATGTATTACCGGAGTTCACATACGCTTTGCCCGCATTGACGACGATGCCACCGGGCGATTCCACCGCCGCGGCGAGCGTATGCGTGCCGTCGGGGGTGAGCCGATACAGGCCGCCGCCGCTACCGGTGAGGGAGATCTCCGAGAGCAGCAGGCCGCCGCCGCCATCGAAGGCGAGGTTCTCCAGGCTGCCGAAGCCGGAGGCGACGGTCGCGGCCGTCCAATTACCGCAGACCGTGGATTCCGTTGCGGCAGTTGCCATTCCGGGCATGCCGAGCGCGAATCCCGCGCCGAGTTGCGCGGCCGCCAGGCCACCTACCAGGGCTTTCCGTATGTGCATGGGCACAACCATGCCGTACTCCGCATACGAAATCCACTGTCGCCCAGACAGTTTCACTTGGAAGTATATGTAACTCCGAGTTACATCACAAGCGCGCAGCGTAGCGCGTGAAGTCCCTCACAGCGCGCATTCGCGGCTATTCATAGGACGATGCTCTCACCGGCGAAAACTGTTGCCAACCACAATGTCTCAGACAGTTTTGTGCCACTGTGTCCGGTCGCCGCGATAGTTACCGTCGGGTAGCGTCTTGCCCGTCACCGATTCAGATTGCATTTCTTCGTACTTTCAGGAGTCCCCGTGTCGCATTCTCGATTCGAGTCGATAGGCGCTTATCTGCCATCAAATCGTGTAACCACCGAGGATCTCGTCGCCCGATTGAAGACGGCGCCGGGTTTCGATCTCGAAAAAATCACGGGCGTCAAGGAACGACGCTTCCGCGATACTACCCCCGAAAACGCCGAAGACTCCTACATTCTCGCGATGAATGCCGCGCAGGACTGTCTTTCCAGGTCACAGTATGCGGCCTCGGATCTCGACGTGATCATCTCCACCTCGATCACGCGGAGTAAGGGCACCCGGATGTACATGGAGCCGTCATTCGCCGGTTCCCTCGCCCGCGAACTCGGCGCGCGCCCGGACACCATTTCTTTCGATCTTTCCAATGCCTGCGCCGGAATGATGACCGGCACCTACATTCTCGATCGAATGATTCGCTCGGGTGCGGTGAAACGCGGCATGGTGGTCAGCGGCGAGGCCATTACGCCCATTGCCGAAACAGCGGTCAACGAGATCACCGAGAAATACGATCTGCAATTCGCATCGCTGACGGTCGGCGATTCGGGTGCGGCCATTGTTCTCGACGAGGCCGTCGACGACAACGACAAGATCCACTACATCGAACTCGCCACCGCGTCGGAGTTCTCGCACCTGTGCCTGGGCATGCCCAGTGAGAAGTCACAGGGTGTGTCGCTGTACACCGATAACCGCAAGATGCACAACGAATCCCGCTTCCTGCTGTGGACCGACACCCAGGGCAACTTCATGGCGGGCCAGGGGAAGACCTTCGCGGACGAGGGCTTCGACTACATGATCCACCACCAGTTCGGCGCCGCCGCGATCCCGTTCATGAACGCGATCGCCGAGCGCGAGTTCGGCGCGCCGATGCCGCCGGATCTGAACGTCATCGAGAAGTACGGAAACACTTCCACCACTTCGCATTTCATCGTGCTGCACGATCAGCTCAGCCAGCAGAACATCGCCGCGGGATCCAAGATCCTGATGGTCCCGGCCGCCTCCGGCGTCGTCGGGGGCTTCCTGTCCACCACGATTTCATCCCTGAAGGTCTGATCATGGGCGTGCGCATCAAATCCACCGGAATCAGCCGGGCCGAAAGCACTTTCAGCATTGTCGAGCACAGCGGCGCGGCAGCGCGGCAGAGCATGGAGCGGGCCGAGGTTCGCCCCGATCAGGTCGGCGTGCTCATCAACGCGGGCATCTTCCGCGATACCAACACCGTGGAACCCGCTGTGTCGGCGCTGATTCAGAAGGAAGCCGGGATCGGGCTGGACTACACCAAGGACGATCCGCGGTCCTTCTCCTTCGATCTCATGAACGCCGGTGTCGGCGTGCTCAACGCGGTGCAGGTGGCGCAGTCCATCCTGGAGACCGGCAGCGCCGAGCACGTGCTCATCGTGTCGGGCGACACCCACCCCTCGCTGAAGCGGGGCGCGGCGGATGACGAATTCCCCTATGCCACAGCGGGTGCGGCGCTGCTGCTGGCGCGCAGCGACGACGAAGAGGGCTTCGGCCGCGTGCACACCGTCTCCGGCGGCGGCACCCCCGGCATCGAGTCGTACGTGGATGTGGCGACCATGGGCACCAACGGTCGTGAGCTCATGACCGTCGTCCGCGAGCCCGATGCCGAGGCGCGCCTGCTGGCGCTGGCCGCCGACGCCGCCCGGCTCGCGCTGTCCGAGTCGGATCCGGAGCAGGCGAGCACCGCGCTCATCGCCTCCACCCCGACCGCCGGATTCCCGGAGCTGCTGGCCGCCGAACTCGGCATCGCGCCGAACGCGGTCTTCACCCCCGATCTGTCCCAGGGTGATCCGCACACCGCGGCACTGCCGCTGGCATACGACGCGGCCGTGGCGAACCGTTCCCTGGACGCCTTCAGCCATGTGCTGTTCGTCGCCGCCGGCGCTGGACCGTCCGCCGCGGCGGTGCTCTACCGGCTCCCGGCCGCCGTCGGAGCCGCGGCGTGACCATCGCGACCTACTGGCAGGCCATCGACCGCTTCCGCGCGGTCGTGGCCGACCAGCCGGACCGGGAGGCGGTGATCTTCCCGCAGGGGCAGACCGCCACCGGCCTCCCGGAGTACCGGCAGCTCACCTATCGCGAACTCGACGCCTGGTCCGACACCATCGCCGCGCATCTGGCCGCGGCCGGGGTCGGCCGCGGCACCCGCACCATCGTGCTGGTGCTGCCCAGCCCGGAGCTCTACGCGATCATGCTGGGGCTCTTGAAGATCGGCGCGGTCCCGGTGGTCATCGACCCGGGTATGGGCCTGCGCAAAATGCTCAACTGCCTGCGCGCCGCCGATGCCGAGGCCTTCATCGGCATTCCGCAGGCGCACGCCGCCCGCGTGCTGTTCCGCAAGTACTTCCGCGATGTGCGGGTGAAGATCACCGTCGGCCCGCGCTGGCTCTGGGGCGGGCAGACGCTACAGAGCTGGGGCGCACCCGCGAGCACGGAAGCCATTGCCGCCCATGGCGATAGCGCTGAGGCGTCGAGTGTGGATACCGATCCCACCGGCACTCCGACTCCGGCCGCGGCAGCCGCGGCCGCCGCGCGCGATGGATCCGGTGGCGCGGGCCGAACCCCGCGAGTAGCCGGGCCGATCAATGCACGGGTGCGCGAATTGCTTGTCTCGCTGGAGAATTCGGAGTCCAAGCCCGGGGTTGCCGTCGCGCGGGCGGCCGCTACCGCTGATCGGCTGCGGCCGGTGATGGGCGCGCGGCTGCGCACGCTGCGGGACACCACCGTGGGCGCACGGGCGCGCTGGGAACAGGCCGCCGGGGGATCCGTTGCCGCCGTGGCGCCTTCGGCGCTGCTGGCGGATCGGGTGCCCGCGCCCGCCGACGAGCTGCTGCTGATCGCGTACACGACGGGTAGCACCGGTCCGGCCAAGGCCGTGGAGATGACGCACGGAAATCTGTCGTCCATGATCGAGCAGGTGCACGCGGCGCGTGGCCGCGTGGCCCCGGATACCTCGCTGATCACCCTGCCGCTGGTGGGCATTCTGGACATGCTGCTGGGCGCGCGATGCGTACTGCCGCCGCTGGTGCCGAGTCAGGTCGGGTCCACCGATCCGGCGTTCGTGGCCGATGCGGTGAATCGGTTCGGCGTGCGGACCATGTTCGCCTCCCCCGCCGTATTGATCCCGCTGCTGCGGTATCTGGAGCGCACCGGGACGAAAATCCCCACGCTGCACAGCATTTACTCCGGTGGCGCACCGGTCCCGGACTGGTGCATCGCCGGACTGCGGCAGGTGCTGTCCAAGGACTCCGAGGTGCACGCCGGATACGGCTCCACCGAGGCGCTGCCCATGTCGACCATCGAATCCCGGGAACTGCTGGGCGGCTTGGTGGAGCGGGCGCACAGCGGTGAGGGCACCTGCATCGGGCGGCCCGCCGAGGGCGTGCGCGCCCGGCTGGTGGCCATCACCGATGAACCGCTGTCCACCTGGGCCGACGCCGAGGCACGCGAGGCCGAACTGGTCGCCACCCGCGGCATCGGCGAACTCGTGGTCGCGGGACCGAATGTCAGCACGCGGTACTACTGGCCGCAGTCCGCCAATCTGGCGGGCAAGATCGCCGACGGCGATACCGTCTGGCATCGCACCGGCGATCTCGCCTGGATCGACCAGGAGGGCCGGATCTGGTTCTGCGGGCGCAAGAGTCAGCGCGTGCACACCGCCGCCGGGCCGATGTTCTCGGTGCAGGTGGAGCAGGTCTTCAATACGCTGCCCGGCGTCATCCGCACCGCGCTGGTCGGGGTCGGCGAACGCGGTGCGCAGCGTCCGGTGCTGTGCGTCGAGGCCGAACCCGGCACCGACACGGTGCTGCTGGCGGCGGAATTGCGCAGCCGCGCGGTGGAATTCGAGGTCACGGAGACTGTGTCCCGGTTCCTGTTCCATCCCGGGTTCCCCGTGGACATCCGCCACAATGCCAAGATCGGGCGCGAACAGCTGGCCATCTGGGCGACGGCGCAGCTCGGAGAGGGAGCGTGACATGTCTCTGAAAACCACCGCCCTGCGGGCGATTCCGATTCTCGGCTGGCTGTACTTGGCCGCCGGGCTGATCGCCGCACTGGTCGATCGCGCACCCGCCAACCGGGTGCTGCGCGCGATCTGGTGGATCGACGCGTTCCTGAGCATCGTGGTGCACGCCGCGCAGATCCCGGCGGCATTGAAAGCGGCCCAATCCAGTGACCGCTCACCGGTCGAAACCGCCGTCCTGACCCAGATCTTCGGGGCCACCTGGTGGAAGACGCAGGAGGCCGCCTGATGTCCGAGAGCAGGAAGAAGGCGCTCGTCACCGGCGCTTCCGGATTCCTGGGCGGCGCCATCACGCGCCGCCTGGTCCGCGAGGGCGGCTATGACGTCGCGATTCTGGTGCGCCCCACCAGCAATCTGCGTGATCTGGCCGATGTCATCGATCAGGTCGAGGTGGTGCACGGGGATCTCACCGATCACCTCTCGCTGGAACGCGCCACCAAGGGCGTCGATGTGGTCTTCCACAGCGCCGCCCGCGTCGACGAACGCGGCACGCGTGCCCAGTTCGTGGCCGAGAACCTCACCGCCACACAGCATTTGCTCGATGGCGCGCGCCGCAACGGCGCACAGCGGTTCGTGTTCATCTCCAGTCCCAGCGCGCTCATGGATCGCGACGGCGGGGATCAGGTGAACATCGATGAATCGGTGCCGTACCCGAACCGCTTCCTGAACCTGTACTCCGAGACCAAGGCCGCCGCCGAACGCGCGGTGCTCGCGGCGAACGGCGCGGGTTTCACCACCTGTGCGCTGCGGCCCCGGGCCATCTGGGGTGCGGGCGACCGCTCCGGGCCCATCGTGCGACTGCTCGGCCGGGCCGCCGCGGGTTCGCTGCCGGATCTGTCCTACGGCAAGGCCGTGTACGCCTCGCTGTGCCACGTCGAGAATATCGCCGAGGCTTCGGTGCGGGCGGCCGCGTCCGAAAAAGTCGGCGGCAAAGCGTATTTCGTCGCCGACGCGGAGCAGACGAATGTCTGGGGCTTCCTCGGCGAGGTCGCCGTCGGACTCGGCTATGCCGCGCCGAGCAGGCAGCCGAATCAGCGAGTGCTGAACGCGGCTGTCACCATTCTGGACGCCGTCTGGAAGGTGCCGTTCATCGCGACCCGCTGGTCGCCGCCGCTGTCGCGGTACGCGGTGGCGCTCATGACACGCACCGCCACCTATGACACCTCCGCCGCCACAACGGATTTCGGCTACCAGCCGGTTGTGGACCGGGATACCGGACTGGCCGATTTCCTGGCCTGGCTGGACGCCCAGGGCGGCGTCGTGAAACTCACCGAAAACCTGCGATAACGCAGTCAGCGCGCGAAAGAGGCAGGTAATGAGCACCTTCCGGCGGCCCATCTCCCCCACCGAGTTCATGTACTTCCCGATGCGGGAGCTGGCGCCGCCGTTCCTCATGCAGCTGGCCATCGAAGGCGTCGGCAGTATCGACGCCGAACAGCTGCGGCGCGCGGTAACCATTGCCGCCGAGGCGAATCCGGGCGCACGACTGGTCCGGGAGGGCAAGTTCTGGGTGGACAGCGGGGTCGCGCCCGCCGTACGCGTGGTGGACCACGCGCTGCAATATCCGGCGCTGGAAGCGGATCCGGTGCTCACCAGCCCGATCGGGCCGACGCCGGAGTCCACGGTGGAGATCCTGCTGCTCACCGCCGCGCCGACCACGCTGGTATTCCGGGTGTTCCACGGCGTCATGGACGGTATGGGCATGGTCATGTGGGCCACCGATGTGCTGCGGGTGCTGCGCGGTCAGGAACCGGTCGGCGCGGCGGATCCCATCGCCGATGACGAACTGGAGCGCAAGGTCGGCGCACCCGGGCGTCCGGCGCTCATGCTGCCGCGCTTCCGCTCCGCGCTGGGCACCGGACGGCAGGATCCGGGACAACCGCGACACCTGCTGCGCCACCGCACCATCAATGCCACCGGACCGGGCGCGATGGTGCGCGTCGCCGCGATTCTGGCCGATGAGGGCGGACCGCTCTCACGCATCATGATCCCGGTGGATCTGCGCCGCCACGATCCCGAACTGCGCTCCACCGCGAACCTGGCACTGCCGCTGTTCCTCGATGCCCGGCCGGGCGTCGATTGGAAACAGCTCAACGCGGACAAGAAGATCGGCCTCCAGGAACGCCGCGAACTCAATCAAATGCAGGCCGCGCGGCTCTCCAATCTGCCGCAGGCTCCCGGCCGCATCCTGCTGCGCTCACTGAACTGGACCGGAGCGCGCCTGGGCCGGAACCTGGCCTCTGCCACCGTCTCCCATATGGGCCGCTACGACTTCGACGAACTGGCGGTCCCCGGTTTCACCCCCACCTCCGTCCGCGTGCTGCCCCAGCACAGCGTCGCCATGCCGCTGCTCATGGGCCTCACCGAAGGTGGCGGCCGCACCGAACTCACCGTGTCCGCGCGCAGCGGCCGGGGCATTCCCGAACGCCTGGACGCCCTGCTCGACCGCATCGTCAACACCCTCGAAAAAGAACTCGCGCCAACGGATCCGACCGCATGATGACCGCATGGGCTCGGGTCGTGGTCGCACGGCCGAAAACCGTGCTGGCGGTGGCGGTGCTGTTCGCGCTCGCGTGCGGACTGTTCGCCACCGGGCTGGCGCAGAAGGTCAGTGCCGCGGGGTATTCCGATCCCGGTAGTGAATCCAGCGCGGTCGACCAGTGGGTGCACGATCAGCTGGGGCCGCAGAATCCGGATATCGTCGCGATCTACACCGCGCCGGAAGGGCAGACGCTGGCCGATATCGGGCCGCGGGTGCTGGACGCGATCAAGAAGGTGGATCCGGCGCTGCTGGATCGGCCGGTCGAAAGCTATTGGAACAGTTCGCGATCGCAATACATGCGGTCGGCCGACGGACGATCGGCCGTGGCCGTGGTGTTCGCCTCGGGCGATGAGAATCATCGCATCGCGGTATATCCAGAAGTGGCCGAGGCACTTACAGTGCCGGGCGTCGAAACGCGGATGTCCGGCTACAGCGCGCTGGCGCAGACCATCAGCGATCAGTCCCGGCACGATTTGATTGTGGCCGAATCGATTTCGATTCCGCTCACCGCGCTGGTGCTGGTGCTGGTGTTCGGCGGTGTGGTCGCGGCGTCGCTGCCGGTGATCGTGGGCAGTCTCGCCGTGATCGGCGCGCTCGGCGCGGTCGGGATCATCGCGCAGTTCACCGAGGTGAGCGTGTTCGCCATGAACGTGGTGTCACTGCTCGGACTCGGATTGGCCATCGACTACGGGCTTTTCGTGGTCAGCCGGTTCCGCGAGGAACTCGCACGGGGCAGCTCGACCGAGGCCGCCGTCGCCCGCGCGCTCGATACCGCGGGCCGCACCGTGCTGTTCTCCGCCGTCCTGCTCATGTGCGCGTTCGCGGGCACCTTCGTCTTCCCGCAGGCCGTGCTGCGTTCGCTGGGCTTCGGCTCGATCGCGGCGGTCGGCCTGGCGGCGCTGCTGTCGATCACCGCGCTGCCCGCCGCGCTCGCGCTACTCGGTCCCCGGATCGGCAAATGGAGTTGGCGCGCGGACGCTTTCGAACGCTCCGAGGAACGCGCACAGCGCTTCTGGGGCCGGGTCGTCACCGCCGTCATGCGCCGCCCGGGCGCGGTCGCCATCGCCGTCGGCGCACTGCTGCTGGTGCTGGCCGCCCCGCTCACCGGCGTCCGGCTCGGCGATATCGACCACACCGCATTGCCCGCGGGCAATGCGACCCGCGCCACCGTCGACGAATTGGCGGCGCGCTTCCCGGCCGCGAACAGCGGGGCCACCGTACTGGTGCGCGAATCCGATGGCGGCGCACCGACTTCCACGGCCGTCACCACGGCACTGCGTGAGCTCGGGGCCGTTCCCGGCGTCAAACAGGTGCTGCAACTCGATACCAAGGACAACACCGCCATCCTGCACGCGGTGCTGACCGCGCCGGACCGCTCCCCCGCGGCCCAGGAAATCGTGCACGACCTGCGCGATGTGCGCATCGACGGTGTGACCCTGGAGGTCGGCGGTCAGAGCGCCGCCACCGCCGACAGCGTCACCGCGGTACTGCACAACCTGCCGCTCATGCTCATCGTCATGGTGCTGGCCACCCTGCTCATGCTGGGCCTGGCCTTCCGCTCGCTGGTGCTCCCGCTCAAGGCGGTCATCATGGCATTCCTCAGCCTGGCAGCCACTTTCGGCATCCTCACCTGGATCTTCGACAGGGGGCATCTGGCCGGACTGCTGGGCGTGAGCGTCGGCCCGGTCTCGGCCAGCATGATGGTGCTGATCATCGCCGTGGTCTTCGGCCTGTCCACCGACTACGAGGTATTCCTGCTCTCCCGCATGGTCGAAGCGCATGAGGCGGGCGCGGACACCGAGGAGGCGGTGCGCACCGGGACCGTGCAGACCGCGCGCGTGATCACCGCCGCCGCAGCGCTTCTCGTGCTGATCACCGGCGCGTTCACGCTCTCCCCGCTGACGCCGATGCGCTTCCTCGGCCTCGGCATGGTGATCGCGTTGATCATCGACGCCACCCTGGTGCGCATGCTGCTGGTTCCGGCACTGGTCAAACTCATGGGACCGGCGAACTGGTGGACGCCGTTCCGGCCGCGTCAGATCGCCGCGACCGTGCGCGAAACCAGCACCGAGGCAAAGGTTTCCACGCAGTAGGACGAACGCGGTTCGCCGAAAACCAAGGCGGGCAGCGATGTCCGAGCAGACGATCGGGTATCGGTTATTCGGCGGCGCGTGCGGCCAGCACCGCGTCGTACAGTTCGCGGCGCGAGACTCCACTGGTGGAGGCCACCTCCGCACAGGCGTCCTTGAGGCGCAGACCTGCGGCCACCAATCCCTCCACCCGCTCGACGAGATCGGCGGGATCGGCCGAAACCTTGTGCGAGCCTTCGAGAACCACGGTGATCTCACCCCGCGCGCCCTCGACCGCCCACGCCGCCAGCTCACCGAGGGTGCCGCGCACCACTTCCTCATAGGTCTTGGTGAGTTCACGGCAGACCGCGGCGCGACGGTCGGGACCGAGGATCTCCACGGCATCGGCCAGGCAGTCCGCGAGCCGGTGCGGGGCCTCGAAGAACGCCACCGCGCGCGGTTCGGTCGCCAGGGTGCGGAACCACTCCTTGCGCTGCCCGGACTTACGCGGTGCGAAACCGTCGAAGCAGAACCGCTCCACCGGCAGACCGGACAGAGCCAGTGCCGTGGTCACGGCGGACGGACCGGGTAGACAGGTGATGGGGAGTTTGTGCTCGACACACGCGGCGACCATGCGGTAGCCCGGATCACTCACCGACGGCATCCCCGCATCGGTGACCAGCAGCACGGTCCGACCGGCCTCGATCTCCTCCAGCAGCATGGGGATTCGCGCGGTCTCCACATGATCGTAGAAACTCACCACCCGCCCGGTGATCTCCACGTCCAGGGCCTTGGCCAGCGACCGGGTCCGCCGGGTGTCCTCGGCGGCCACGATATCCGCCGAGCCCAGCGCATCGCGCAAGCGCTGCGAGGCATCGCCGATATCGCCCATCGGGGTGGCCGCGAGCACCAATCGTCCGCCCGAGGTCGGCTCGCCGCTCATCCCACTCCTGTTCGTCGCCACACTCCCCCTCGGCCCGGACCAGCGATCCGGCATCGGTGCCAGCATACGGGCGGCCACACCCCGACTCTCCGCCCCGACCGGGCCCCGGGTCCGACCGGGGCGGGAGTTTCGGGGCGGCACCGCATAACATCGGGTGCGTGACCCAGGTGACCGACGCGCGACCGCCAGCTGTAGAGGCGGGGGTGGCGCTGTCCAGTCCGGCGCCACTGCGACCCTCACCGGATTTCGGGCCCACCGACTGGGCGCGCGGCTGGGTGGTGACACTGTTCCTGACGGCGGTGGCCGGGCTGACGCGCTTCATCCAACTGGGCTACCCGACCGAGGGGCGTACGCCGGTCTTCGACGAGAAGCATTACGCGCCACAGGCCTGGCAGGCCCTCACCAACGGCGGCGTCGAGGACAATCCCGGCTACGGGCTGGTGGTGCACCCGCCGGTCGGCAAGCAGATGATCGCGATCGGCGAAGCCATCTTCGGCTACTCGCCGTGGGGGTGGCGGTTCATGGCCGCCGTCTCGGGAACCCTGCTGGTGCTCTTGGTGATTCGGATAACCCGGCGGATGGCGCGCTCCACGCTGATCGGCGCGTTCGCGGGCATTCTGCTGATCGCCGACGGACTCACCTTCGTCTCCTCCCGACTCGGGATGCTCGATATCTTCCAGGCGCTGTTCGTGGTCGCCGCGTTCGGCTGCCTCATCGTGGACCGCGACGAGATGCGGGCGCGCATGGCATTGGTGGCCGCCGAAGGCCGACTCGACGACAGCGAATTCGGGCCGCGCTTCGGAGTGCGGTGGTGGCGATTCGGCGCGGGCCTCCTGCTCGGGCTCGC
This sequence comes from Nocardia sp. NPDC056000, assembly GCF_042269265.1. Classification (NCBI taxonomy): domain Bacteria; kingdom Bacillati; phylum Actinomycetota; class Actinomycetes; order Mycobacteriales; family Nocardiaceae; genus Nocardia; species Nocardia sp. NPDC056000. Next base: position 404,736 of record NZ_JBHJXS010000010.1, read on the forward strand.
CTGCGGAACCAAATGGTCCGGAGCGTATTTCGTGGTCGCGTTCGCGGCACTGAGCCTCGGCTTCGACCTCGCGGCGCGGCGCGGATACCGGGTGCGGCGACCGTGGGCGGGCACCGCGGTGCGCGATCTCGGGCCGACCGCATGGGCGCTCGGGGTGGTGCCGGTCTTCGTGTACCTGGCCAGCTTCTGGGCCTGGTTCGCGGCCGAGACCAGCTACGACCGGTACGCGGTCGGGGTGCGGGTCGGGCGCGGCGGGGACTTCTCCTGGGTGCCGGACGCGTTGCGCTCGCTCTGGTACTACGGCGGTGAGGTGCTCACCTTCCACGAGGGGCTCACCAATTCGGCGGGCAATCATCACCCCTGGGAATCGAAGCCGTGGACCTGGCCGATGGGGTTGCGGCCCATGCTCTATTACTACTCCGACAGCAGCAGCGGGGACTGCGGGCAGAGCCAGTGCGTGAAGGCGGTCATGCTGATCGGCACGCCCGCCATCTGGTGGCTGGCGCTACCGGTCTTCGGCTGGGCGATCTGGCGCAGCTTCGTCCGCCGGGACTGGCGGTACGCGGCGGTGCTGGTCGCCTACGGCGCGGGACTGCTGCCCTGGTTCCTGCAGCTGGATCGGCAGATGTACTACTTCTACGCGGTACCACTCGCGCCATTCCTGATGATGGCGGTGGCGCTGGTGCTCGGCGATGTGCTCGGGCACGCGCCCGCGATAGGCAGACGGCTGTCCGGGCAACCGGATTGGCAGCATCTCGCACCGCCCAGCGAACGGCAGGGGCTCGGGCTCATGCTGGTCTGCCTCTACCTCGCGCTGGTGATCGCCAACTTCATTTGGCTGTGGCCGATTCTCACGGGCGCGCCCATCACCCCGGGCAGCTGGCACGACCACCTCTGGCTGCCCAGCTGGAGGTAGGGAAGAACGTGGGGGCTTCGCCCCCACACCCCCGAACCCCCATGCGCCGCGCCGGGTTCGAGTTCAGGTTCGAGTTTCGCCCAGTGCCGCGCGCAGGTAGCGCACGGCCGCTTCGTCGTCCAGGCCGAGGCGGCGGATGACCGCTACGTATTCCGTTGCGGCGCGGCCCGCTACGTCTCGGGTGGGGTCGCCGGAGGAGGCGATGAAGGAGCCGAGGCGGCCTCGGGTTTCGAGGACGCCGTCCTGTTCGAGTTCGCGGTAGGCGCGGGCGACGGTGTTGGGGGCGAGTTTGAGTTGGGCGGCGAGGGCTCGGACGGTGGGGATCTTGGTCCCGGCGGCCAGTTCACCGGAGCGCACCCGCGCCACGATGCCCTGCCTCAGCTGTTCGTACGGCGGCACCGTCGAATGATGGTCAACCGGGATGTCCAGCATGGCTTTTCACACCTCGTCACGCGACAGCGGGCAGGACAGGCAGCGCGGACCGCCTCGGCCGGAACCCAATTCGGAACCGGGGATGGGTAGCACCTCGATCCCGGCGTCGACGAGCCGCGCATTGGTCATCTCATTGCGTTCATATGCGACAACCACACCGGGCGCGAGCGCGAGGGTGTTGTTGCCGTCATCCCACTGCTCCCGTTCGGCCGCGACACCGTCCAGGCCGGTATCGATGACCCGCAGTTCCCCGATGCCCATGGCCTTGGCGGCCGCGGGCAGGAACGGATCCGGACCGGACATGGTCACCGTGCCGTCCACCTCTTTGCGAATGGTGAACGCGCACAACGAATCCTGCATATTCGGATACATCACCATGGCATCGGTGTCGACCATGGTGCACACGGTGTCCAAATGCATGGTGGCGCGGGTCTGCGCGATCGGCACCGCCAGCACCGTATGCGCGAGATCGTCCTCGAAGAGGCTGCGCGCCAACGCTTCCGCACCCGCCGGGGTGGTGCGCTCACCGACGCCGACCGCCACCACGCCCTTGGCGAGCAGCAGCACATCACCGCCCTCGATGGGCGCGGTATGCGATTCGTACGCCCGCCGCACCCCGAGAAATCGCGGATGGAAGGCGTAGATGAGATCGGTCAGCGAGGTCTCGCGCGCCCGCGCGGGCAAGGCCAGCGAGGTGATCGCAACCCGCGAACCGACCCAGAATGAGGAATCCCTGGTGAAGAGCAGATTCGGCAGCGGATCGATGACGAAATCGTGCCCGTGATGCATGCGCACCACCAGCGAGGTGTGATCCGGCCCGAACGGCAGTTCGTCGAAGGTCATACCCGCCATGAGAATCTGCGCCAGCTCCGGCGCGGGCACCGTGCGCAGGTACGCGGCCAGCTCATCGGCGAGCGCGTGGCCGAGCCGGCGCGCGTCCACCGCGCCGGAGATGCCCTGTATCCGCGCCGCACCGCTCACCCCGATGGTTTCGGTGAGCAGATCCGACAGCAGCAACACCTCCACCCCGCGCTCGCGCAACACTCCGGCGAAGAGGTCATGCTCCTGCTGCGCCCGCTCCACCCACGGGATGGCGTCGAAGAGCAGCTGATCATTGTTGCGCGGGGTCAACCGGCGCAGTTCGTCACCCGGCCGGTGCAGCAGCACCGTGCGCAATGCGCCGACTTCCGAGGTGACGGAGAACGGTCGCGCCGGTGGCGCAGCCTTGATTCCCATATCCTGACGGTAGTTCCCCGCGGCAAAGAAGGCATGCAATTCGCGCCGGGTAAAAACCTCGACTAACCTTCAGGTATGCAGACCGCGTCCTGGCAGGCGAAGGAACTGACGCCGGGCCAGCTGGCACAACGCGCCGGAGTTACGGTGTCCGCCTTGCACTTCTACGAACGTGAGGGCTTGATCACAGCCCGCCGAACCAGCGGCAACCAACGCCGCTACCCCCGGGAAACCCTGCGCCGAGTGGCCTTCATCCGCATCTCACAGCGTGTCGGAATTCCCCTCGGCGAAATCCGCCAGGCCCTGGACAACCTCCCCGACGGCCGCAACCCCACCCGCCGCGACTGGGAAGCCCTGTCCACGGCGTGGCGATCCGACCTGGACGAGCGCATAGAACAGCTGATTCGCCTGCGCGACAGCCTCACCGGCTGCATCGGCTGCGGCTGCCTGTCCCTGGGCACCTGCAAGATCGTCAACGCCCACGACCACCTCGGCGACGAGGGCCCGGGCGCGCGCGTCCTGGACGTGCACGCCGCCGAGAACTGCACGAAGCCCGAGCAGGGCTGCTCCCTGCCCCTCGCCGAGACCTCTTGAGCGCCTAGCCTTCCCGGCCCGTCATCCCGGCATCCATTTGGGCCGGGACGACGAGGGGGCTCAGACCTCGGGCCGGACTCGTTCCGGTGCTACCGCATCTACACCGGCTTCCACCTCGGCCTGTGCCGCAGCCTTCGGCGGCAATTGCCGCTGCTCGCGGGGCAGGAACGTGGTGAACAGGGCGTTGGCGCGGCGCATGGCGAATTCGTACGGCCAGGCGAATTTGCGGACCCACCAGTAGCCGAAGCGGATGTCGAACTGGGTGTGGATGAGGTAGCGGCCCTTCTCCACCCCGCGCAGGATGGAATCGGCGACCTGCTCCGGCTTCTTGGCGTGCCGCCGGAATCGCTTGATCCAGGCCTGGATTCGCGGATCGTCACGATCCACGCCGATCACGTCGACGCTCTGCACCAGCGGCGTGTCCACCGCGCCCGGCACCACCAGGTGCACCGAGATGTCATGCCGCTCGAGATCGAACCGCAGCACCTCGGACACCCCGCGCAACCCGAACTTGCTGGCGCTGTACGCGGCATGCCACGGGAAGGCCATCAGCCCGGCCGCCGAGGACACGTTCACCAGCGCGCCGCCGCGCCCGGCCGCGATCATGGGCGGCACGAAGTTCTCGATGACGTGGATGGGACCCATCAGATTCACATCCACCAGACGCTTCCAGTGTTTGTGCTCGAGGTTCTCCACGGTGCCCCAGGTGGAGATGCCCGCGACGTTCATGACCACGTCGAGCGAGCCGACCTGATCGTGCACCTTGCCCGCGAAGGCGGTGACGGCGTCGTAATCGCTGACATCCATGGCCTGGGCATAGTCGACCACCCCGCCCGCGGCGCGGATCTCGTCGACCGTCGCGTCGAGGCCGTCGGAGTTCACATCGGTGAGCACCAGGCGCGCGCCCTTGCGGGCAGCGGCCAGCGCGGTGGCCCGCCCGATTCCGCTGGCGGCTCCGGTGATCAGGGTCTTCCTGCTACTGAAGGTTCGCACGCCGGTCCACATCCCTTTGATTGCCCCGTTTGTCCACCGAACCTACTACGCGCTCAAACTCCATCGCGAACAATGCAACCCCCCAATCAGCCCCATACTTCTAGGGGGTTACAGACCGGCCGGTACCGGGTAGGTCCAGGTCGAGGGCTATCCGCCCCGCTGCCAGATGAGTTTCCACCTCTTCGGCGGGCATCGGCCGCGCGATCAGGAATCCTTGTGCGCGATAACAACCCAGTGCCACCAGGGTACGCGCCGCGACGGTCGTCTCCACGCCCTCGCCGACGACGCCCAGGCCGAACGAACCGGCAAGTCCCACAATGGATTTCACGATCGCGAGATCATCCGCGCTGGCGCCGAGGCGCTGTACGAAACCGCGGTCGATCTTCACCGCGTCCACCGGCAGCGCTTTGAGATGCGACAAAGACGAATATCCGGTGCCGAAATCGTCGATGGCGATCTGCACGCCCATCCGCTTGAGCCCGCGCAACGTCACCTGCGTGCGAGCCAGATCCTGCACCACCACGTGCTCGGTGATCTCCAGGCATACCGAGGACCCGTCGATGCCGAAGCGCCGCAGAATCCCCTCCATGGTCTCCACGAAATCCAGGCTCACCAACTGCACCGGCGACACATTGATGCGGATCACCACGCTCGACGCCAAACCACGCCGCCGCCACTGCGCGAACTGCTCGCACGCCGAGCGAATCACCCAGCGGCCCAGCTCACCCGCGAGATTGGTGGCCTCCGCGACGCCGACGAACGCGCCCGGGGGTAGCAAACCGCGCGTGGGATGCTGCCAGCGCACCAGCGCCTCCAGGGCGACCACGCGCCCGGTGCGCAGATCCACCTCCGGCTGATAGTGCAGCAGCAGCGAACCATCCGAGACCGCACCGCGCAGATTCAGCTCCACATCGTCCTGGAGTTCGAACTGCGCGCGCATGGCATCGGTGAACACGGCCACGCCATTGCCGCCGCTCGATTTGGCCGACAGCAGTGCGTGATCGGCGCGGCGCAGCACGTCCGCGACCGTGGTCTCACCCGGAATGCCCACCGCCACACCGACACTCGCGCCGCGGCTGACGGTCTCACCGCCGACGGTGACCCGGCGCGCGATGAGCTGCTGAATCCGGGTCGCCTCCAGATCGGCGGCACTGGCGTCCATCGGCTTGGCCGGGATGATGACGAATTCGTCGCCGCCGAGCCGGGCGATCACATCATTGGGATCGAGGTGATCGCGCAATCGCGTCGCCAGCGTCCGAATGAAGTTGTCCCCCGCGGTATGCCCGAGGAAGTCATTGAGCGCCTTGAGCCGATCCAGATCCAGGAAGAACGCCGCCACCGGACCCGGACTGCCCGCCCGCAGCCGCTCCTCCATATGTTCGAGCAGCGCGCGCCGATTGGCCAAACCGGTCAGATCGTCGTGCATGGCGATATAGCGCAGCCGCTCCTCCGCCACCACGCGCGCCTGCAACTGGGCGAAGAGCGCGGCAATCGCCTTGAGCACGTTCAACTCTCGGGTACTCCACTCGCGATCGCCCTCTTTGACGAAACCAAGCACCCCGGTGGACTCCCCGCGCGACACCAGCGGCACCGCCGCCATCGACACGGTCGGAATACCCGAGGACAGATGAATCGTGTGCTGATAGTCCGCGTGCTCCGGAATCGGGCGCACGATGAGCGGTTCGGTGGCGTTCTCCAGCTTGGCGAACACCGAATCCGCGCGATCGAAGTAGGTGACCCGCAACGGATCCGGCTGAATGGTGACCTGCCGGCGCGGCCACTCCGCGATCAGCACCGAGGCGCGGCGCTCCCGATCGGTATGGCGCAGATAGCTGAAGTCGACGTCGAAGTGATCGACGAGCCAGGACAGCACCCGCTCACTCGCCGCCACCATCGTGGTGGCGTCGACACCCATCAACTCGGAGGCAACCTGGGTCACCAGTGAGTCGAGCGTCTGCCGAGGCACCTTGTCTCCGATCCCATCAGCGGGTTTCCGCACCCGGTATCGGAAGCCGCCGGCTCCTCGCCGTGACCTCCGCCGCATAGCTCAGGCGAAGTACCAACGCCACGGTCTCGTGCTCGGGCACTCCCAACAGGTCCAGGAAACGGCCTTGAAGTGACGTTAGTGTATCGGCGAACTCCGGGGAAACCGTGTTCAGATCCTCGGTCTGTCGGGCATAGAGGAACACCGGGGACACCGGATGTACCGCCAGCCGGTGCCGCTGCGCCTCGATCCAGACCCGCTGCAGGGTCTCCCCGGCGCGGGCGTACGCGGCCAATTCCCCGGGGTCGCCGACGGGTGGGGCGGTGAAGGTGACCGCGGCGAGCACCGAGGCGGACAGCACCCGGTCCCGGGTGTAGTCACCGAGCGCGATACCGCCGTTCCAATCCCGAATGCGGTCCATGATGTCGGCGCGTCCGCCGATATCGAGCTTGGCGCCTTCATCCGCGGCCAATTCCATCGTGCGCAGATCCAGGCCGGTGCGCAGATCCAGCGGCTTGTTCCCGACCGGGCGGCGCAGTTCGGAGAACATCTCCGCGTGCAGCACCGGGGTCAGATAGCGGGCCTGATCGGAGGCGGCCAGCAGGGTCGCGGCGGTCTCGAGATCCGCCGAGCCGGTGATCCAGCGCAGGCCGCCGTCCGCCTTGGCCGCGGTCACCGCCAGCGCTTCCAGAATCGCCGGGTCGACGGGTTCGCCGGTGCCGAAATTGCGATTGGTGACGCGTTCGAGCAGATCGGGATAGTCCCGCGCCAATTCCGGCTCGCTCCAATCACTCAGCTGCAATACCGCGGTCAGCGGCGCGGCGCGGCGAGCCGGACCGCTGAGCCGACCGCCCGGGCCGCTCAGGCGTCCGCTCGCGGGTCGGCTGTATTGCCCGTCGGTGTACAGATCGGCCTCGCCGAGGACACCGCGCGCGGCCGCGGCCGCGCGGGCGTTGTACAGCGCCGCGCCGACGGCGAGCGCGCTGCCGCGATAGCCGATATCCATGCCGGAACTGCGCCGCACATCGAGTTCGATGACGATGGTGGAGTTCTCGGCGCGCAGCGACCAGGGCTGCACATTGCCGCCCGACGGGGCCGATTGCGCCGCGGCCAGTACCGCTTCGGCATCGGTGCGCGGTGCGGTCGCGGGCGCGGGATCGGCGGGCCAGACGAACTCTTCTACCGGTTCGGGTTCGGCCACGGCGTCCAGCGCGGTGCTCAGATCGACGCGGGTGCGACCGGAGGCGAGGTCGACGCCGAGACCGATGCGGCGCACGGCGGCGGCCACGGTCGCGCCGCCGAGCTGGACGTCACCGGCGAGCTGCGGCCAGCTGTCCAGGGTCTGATCGATTTCCACCAGGCTGGCGGCGAAACGATCGGAGAGGCCGTGCGCGTCCAGGATTCGGACCACGTAGGGCGCCTTCTCACGGGTGGTCAGGCCGCGTAGGTCGGCGCGCGTGGCCCCGCCTAGTAGGCCGTGGAAGGGCTCCCGATCCGGTTCCAGGTCATAGCGTTCGATATCGAGCAGGCCGCGATCGCTGGTTTCCATGAGCAGCGGAATGCGATGGCGTTTGGCGGCCTCGCGCACGGCGAGTTTGATATCGAGAGAGTCGCACTCCTCCACCACCAGGGTGAGGTCCGCGAAGAAGTCGTCGACGTTGTCGTCGGTGAGTCCGGCGGTGAAGATCTCCACCGGTAGGTAGGGGTCGATCTCGGCAATCCGGCGGGCGGTGACGACGGCCTTGTTGACGCCGATATCGAAGAGCGAGCCGGGAATCCGATTGAGGTTGGCCAGTTCGATGGTGTCGAAATCGGCGAGCTTTATCCGGCCGCAGCTGCCTTCCATGGCGAGGGTGTGCGCGATGGCATGTCCGACGCTCTGTCCGACCACCCCAATTGTCTGGTTTGTCAGCTTTTCTTGTTCGGTTCGTGTCAGTTTGTTGCGGTTCCGGTCCAGCCGGACGATCCGCAGCAATTCCGGTCCCGGCAATGCCACAGCGGCCTTGCGCCACGGATAATAAATCCAGCGATCCGATTCCGACCCCTCGGATAATTCCGGCGGTGCCACCAGATCATCGAATTCGGCGCGCAGCAAATTCCGTAAATCGGTGAATTCGATACCGGATTCGGCGCGCAATTCGGAAATCCGGCGCGCATCCTCCGGATCGGATTCATCGAGAAACAGCGGTCGATATTCCGCGGCCGCGGTATTGTCGGAATTCATTGTCTGGCGCGTCCTCCGGTGCCGGTCAGGTCGGCCGGCACAGCGCCGTCGCCGTCCGCGAGAGCGATTTGTTCCGCATCGATCAAGGTCAACTGCGATTCCGCGGCGACCGATCGATAACTCCGCATATCCCACCAGAGCGGGACGGTGCGGTAGCGATCATCGGGAAACGGCACCGCGGGAATCCACCAGTCCGAGCGCGCGCCGCTGCTGCGGTAGCCCTCCGCGGCATGCTCGCCCGCGGTAACGAAGCCGTAGCGGGCGCCCAGCAGGGTGGTCACGTGGACGACGCAGCGATCCAGGGCCGCGCCCAGGGCTCGGCGCTGTGAGCGGTCCAAACCCCGGTCCGCCCACACAGCTTTCACCTCGACGACACCCTCCGGTATCCGGTCGGCAACCCGTTTGCGCAAGGCCGGTTCACCGGGCCGTCCGGCCCAGGCGCGCAATGCGTTGACCTCGTCCACGTGGGAGTACGGGCCCTGCACGCGCATACCGGCGACCACATCCCCGAATGGATCGATCGCGGCCACGAACAGCGCGCTGGAGTGGCCATTCACGGTTTTGTCGTATTCGAGCGCCGGATCCACGCCGTACCGCCGATAAGCGCGCAGCGCACCCGTGATGTTGCGGCGCCACAGGCCCGGATGTGCCTGCGGCGTGCCGACCCAGAAGGTGCACCCCGACGACGCATCCCGGAATCGCAGTAAGTCGTCATCAGCCGAATCCGACGGGACGACTGCGACCACTTCCACAGCCATACAGTTCCTACTCCGTTGCTGCGCGGGTTTCCGCGCGACTACCGAGCCCCCGTCCGATACGGTCATGTATCAACCGGGCCCGGTACAGGCACCTAGGGGAGTATCCGCCAGCCGTGAGAAATTGTCCAGGCGTCCGGCAAATCTCCCGAAACCCGAATGGACGTCTAGAAATCACCCCTGGTCAAACCATTGCTATCAGTCATGAAACACAACCACAAGACCGGTTGGTTCTCATTTAGCTAACGATCAGCAATCAGATCAGGATGGAGATGAAAAGCTCCAGTTCCGACGGCCCGGACCAGATCTCGATCTCCTCGCGGTAGGCCCGCGTGATCTCCGCCGAAGCGGTCGCGTCGTCGACCTGAGCCCACACATCTTCCGCGGGATCGTGATAATCCCCATTCGGCTCGAAGCGCGCGTAGACGCCCTTGGGCACCCGGATCAGCACATCGCCGACGGGCGCGTCATAGGGCGAGGAGTACTCGTACGAGACGAGCACGTTGTAGTTGCCGGCCGGATCGGGCACGTACACCGTGGCCAGCGGTTTGTCATCGCCGCGATCACGCAGCCGGTCGCGCAGGAACTCGATGAGCTCACTATTGGAAACCTTGAAACTGGGCCGCACCCGCGGCACCACGAGACCGCCATAGACGCCGCCCTGGCGCACCACGATCGAATAGGTCATGAGGCCTCTACCGCCAGGTACAGCTCGATCTTGTACGCGTGCGGATAGCACTCGAAATCGCCGCTGTGCGTGCGCTGAATCTGATTGTGTTCCTCGGCGTACGCGATCTGTGTCCAGAGATCGGTCATCACCTGGGGGAAGCTGCCGACCGCGGAGAATCTGGCGTACGTCCCGCGCGGCAGCCGGGCCACGATATGACCGCGGGTGACCTCGTCGAAGGACTCGCACTGATAGCCGACGATCTGGGTATTGAACGTGCCCAATTCGGGCGAGAAGTCGGTATACGCGGCCGCGAGCGGGCCCCCGAGTTCCTGATGCAGGACGGCGGCCCAGGCCACCTCGAGATCATGGTCGCGCAGCTCTCCGAGAGCACGTTTGGGGCTGCGAACCGGCAGCCCTGCGACCCACGTCTCGTCCCGCTCGACGATCTCAAACTGCATTGGTAGGAACTCTCTCTGGGTGTGATGCACAGCCCGCTGGCCAACCTTCGCCATGCTATCAACCATGTTCGGCGCGCCCGGGCAACACGACTACGCCCGCTATGCGCCGCGCCCGGTTCGGCTAGCTGGATTCGCGGCGGCGATGCGAGCGGGCCAGCGGTGCGCGCCAGTGCCGCCAGAGCGCGAGGAAGCGCAGGGCCACCGCACCCGCACCCGCCAAACCGCCCGTCCAGTAGGTGTATTCGCCGTAGTACAGCAGGGCGGCGGTGACGGCCGAGCCCAGCAGTGCGGGCACCGCGTAGAGCTCACCGTCACTCAGCACGCTGGGCGTGATTCCGGCCAGCACATCCCGCACGACGCCACCGCCGACCGCGGTGACCACGCCGAGCGCGGCGGCGGAGGTGGCCGAGAGTCCGTGCTGGAAGGCGGTGACGGTGCCGGTGACGCAGAAGATGCCGAGCCCGATACCGTCCGCGAGCAGCAGCGGGGTCCGGATCAGGCGGTTCGGCGGATGCCAGAAGAAGATCACCGCGGCGGCCAGCAGCGCCGCGGCCGCGTACCGCAGCGTGACGAAGGCGGTAGGCGGTATCTCGCCGATGATCAGATCGCGCATGATGCCGCCGCCGGTGGCGGTGCACACCGCGAGCACCGCGATGCCGACGACGTCGAAGTTGCGGCGCACCGCGAGCAGCGCACCCGAAACGCCGAATGCGAACACGCCCACCATATTTCCGACCTTCTGGGCGGTGCCGACGGCGTTGCCGAGCTCGACGAGATCACTCATTGGGGCCGGTTCCCTTCACGGTCGCAAACACTCGGCTATCGGGGCACTGTATGCCGCGCCGCCACGCCGCGCCGACGCGCCCCGCTCGTGCGGGGGATGTGGTTGAGTCACCCTGGTGTGCCGCACAATTGCTGAACTGGACGCGCAGCTCACAGGGTGTAGAGCCTGTCCGCGACTGGTCGCCTGGCGCGAACAGGTCGCCCACGACAAGCGGGCGGCCTTCCGTGACGAAAATTACTGGGGCAAACCGGTTCCCGGCCTCGGCCCCGACGACGCCCGGGTCCTCATCATCGGCTTGGCTCCGGCCGCGCACGGCGGCAACAGAACCGGTCGCATGTTCACCGGTGACCGCGCGGGCGACTTCCTGATAGCCGCCATGTACGCGGCGGGCCTGACCAATCAGCCCACCAGCACGCACCCCGGAGATGGCCTGCGCCTCATCGACTCCCGGATGACGGCACCTGTCCACTGCGCCCCGCCCGACAACAAACCCCTCCCGTCGGAACGCGACAACTGCCGCCGCTGGCTCACCGAAGAATTAACCCTGCTCTCACCGACTCTTCGCTCGATCGTCGTCCTCGGCGGCTGGGGTTGGCAGGCCCTGCTCCCCGCCCTGGCCGAATCCGGCTGGCCCATACCGAAACCCAAACCCCGCTTCACCCACGCCGCCCACTACGAACTATCCCCATCCATCCCCAACCGCTCCCCCCTCCACCTCTTCGGCAGCTACCACCCCAGCCAGCAGAACACCTTCACCGGCCGCCTCACCCCACCCATGCTCGAAGCCGTCCTCACCACCGCCGCCCGCGCCGCGGGTCTGGAACCGCCTCCGGCCTGATGGGGGTTCGCAGGGGCGCTGTTCAGGTACAGCAAAAGACCCACAACTCAGGTATAGTTATTCCTATACTTCGCCGGTGGCGAACCGGGAGTGGGACATCTACGTGGTCGATGAGGTTCGGGAATGGATTACACAACTCGAGGAGCCCGACTACAGCAGAGTGGTGCAGGCCATCGACATACTGGCGGAATACGGTCCTGGCTTGGGGCGGCCACTCGCTGACACTCTGACAGGTTCGGCGATCTCGAATCTGAAGGAACTACGACCCGGAACCACCCGCATCCTGTTCGCATTCGATCCTTGGCGATCGACCATCCTGTTGGTCGGCGGCAACAAGTACAAGCGGTGGCAGTCGTGGTACCGAACGGCGATTCCGTTGGCGGAGAGCCGGTATGAGACGTATCTGAAGGAACGCCTAGAAGAAATGGAGGGTCCGCAATGAGCGGATACTCACGCTGGCAGGACATTCGGGCGGAGTTCGTCGAACGCGCGGGCGGTGAGGAGGCCGTTGCCACCGGCCGAGAGGAGCTGCTGGCCGAGATGATCGGGCAGCGGCTGGCTGAGATTCGGAAGTCTCGAGGGCTCACCCAGCTTCAGATCGCCGAACGTATGGGAGTCACCAAAGGGCGGGTATCGCAGATAGAACGGGGGCATATCGCGGGATATGAACTGCTGGCCCGATACGCCACCGCGCTCGGCGGACGACTGCGGCAGGCGATCCAGTTCGATGACGGGGAAATCGCGGCCATCGCTTGAGGTTGCGGACGGCCGGATACGATTCGGGCGTGAGCAGGGCCGATGGGGATGCGGGGAGTGTGGAGGCGCAGCCGGTGAAGCGGCGGCGGGTGCAGACGCGGGCGCGGTTGCTGGATGCGGCGTTCGAGGCGTTCGCGGAGGACGGGCTGGGGCGGTGCACGGTCGAATCGATTTGTGAGCGGGCCGGGTTCACGCGGGGGGCGTTCTATTCGAATTTCACATCGCTGGAGGAGTTGTTCCTGGCTATGTGGGAGCAGCGGTCTGCGGCGATGCTGGCCGAGGTGTCGGCGGTGCTGGAGAGTGATGCGGTCATTCCGGATCAGCGGGCCGCGGTCGAGTTCGTGTTGAGTGCGGTTCCGGTGGACGACAAGTGGTTTCGGATCACCTCGGAGTTCACCGCGCACGCGCTGCGCAATCCGCCGCTGCGCCGGTTGATGGTGGCGCGCGAGGAGTCGATCAGCGCGGCGCTGGCTCCGGTGCTGTTGCGGCTGCTGGCGCGGGCGGGGCGCACGGTGACGGATTCGGTGGGGCTGGGCCGGGCGTTGATCGCCGTGCACGACGGCACCATGGCCCAGTGTCTGCTGGAGCCGGACAGTGCGGCGGTGCGGGAATACCGGGTCGATCTTTTTATGCGGGTGCTGGAGTCCTATACCGAACCGGCGTGATGCCCGAACCGCGCCAACATTGAACGCACTTGTTTCACACTCACGTCCCGGAATTCGGGCATGCCGCGTTCGATGGCGTAGAGGACATCGATGGCGGCGTCGGCGACCGCCCAGAAATCAAGTTTCCCGATCAGCTGTTCGTCCAGCGGCCGGCCGCGCCAGTGCTGTACGCGCCGAACGAATTCCGGGCCCGCGTCCGGCCACAGATAGCTGAGGTCATAGTCGGGGTCACCGATCTGCACATCCCCGAAGTCGATGACGCCGGTGATCCGGTTCCCCGTCACGAGCAGATGATCGAGACTCACATCGCCGTGCATCAGCACCGGTGAATACTCGAAGTTCCGATCCTCGCCCAGATACTTCTCCCAGCGCGCCGCCAACTCTCGTCCGTCTCCGGCGGGCAGCAATGGAATCACCTGCGCCCGAATCAGTTCCAGACGGGCCGCGAATTCCGCCCGCATATCCCGCGCCGGGACCCCGAACTCCCGGGCTCGATCCGCCGGAAACGCGTGCACGCCTTCGATGAATTCGGCGATGGTCCGCGCGACCGTCTCATCGTCGAGCATCCCGCGCGCCCGCCACTCCCCCTCGGACAGCACCTCCCCCGGCACTACCGGATAAACACAGCACTCCCCCGGCCCGAGCGGATTGGGCGCGGTGAACTCATACCGGGGCACCGCGAGCCGCAGCGAACCCGCCAACTCCGCGAGCAACCGCCCTTCGCGCGCAACCCCCTCGGCCCCGTCCGCATCCTTCGGCAGCCGCACCACATAGGCGTCCCCCACAAGTACGGCCACATTCTCCTGCCCCTCCCCCAGCACCCGCATCCCCCACCCCGCCATCTCCGCCCGCCCCGCCCCCGCGAGCATCCCCCGAACCCGCCCCTCCCAATCAGCCACCAGGTCCGAATGCGCACTCATATCCACCCCCACACCCTACAAAACCACCCCTAACCAGCCGATTCGTCGACTCCCCACCCCACCTGCTAAAGTTTTCCACCGCAGGCCGGTAACGGTCAGCGGCTGGGGCTATAGCGCAGTTGGTAGCGCGTCTCGTTCGCATCGAGAAGGTCAGGGGTTCGATTCCCCTTAGCTCCACAACGTAGAGCCGTAGGTCACCGACCTACGGCTCTACTTGTTTTTCACCGCGTCCGCGGAGCCACCCTGTTCGAGGGGTTATCAAGACCCACTCTCAGGCAGCGCCTTTCACAAGTTTCCCCGACTTCCACACCCGGGTGATGTGGCGCGGGTCGGCGAGCGCCGCGATATCGGCGAGCGGATCGATATCCAGGGTGAGGATGTCGGCGTCGTACCCGGCCCGCAGTTGCCCGGAGAGTGGCGCCTGCGGGCCGAGGGTGAGCGGGGCGGTCGCGGTGGCGGCTTCGATGGCTTGGGCGGGGGTGAGGCCGGTGCGGACCATCAGTTCGAGTTCGATACCGTTGCGGCCCCAGCCATTCGGGGTGTCGATGCCGGAGAGCGCGATATCGGTGCCGCAGGCGATGGTGACGCCGTGCTGATGTGCCAGTGCGATCGCCTCGGCGTGCCGGTCGCGGCTGGCGCGGAGTTTCGCCAGCGCGTAGGGCGGCACCGAGTCGGGGGTGGCGAGGAGTTCGGAGAGGATGGTCAGGGTGGGCACGAGGATGGCGCCGGTTTCCTTCATCGCCGCGCAGGCTTCGTCGTCGAGGTAGGTGCCGTGCTCGATGGTGAGCACGCCCGCCTCCAGCGCCGCCATGATCGCGGGTTTGCCGTGGCAGTGTGCCGCCACCGCGCGTTCGGCCAGTCCGGCGACTTCGACGATGGTGCGTAATTCGGCGGTGGTGAACTGCTGATGCATCGGGTGATCGACTTCGGAGAACGCACCGCCCGAGGCACAGACTTTGATGAGTTTCGCGTTGCGCCGCAACTGTTCTCGTACCGCACGCATACATTCGGCGGTGCCGTCGCACAGTCGCAGTTCGCCGCCGTGATGGCCGAAATGCGAGACCCAGTCCAGCGGTAGCGCGTGCAGATCGCCGTGCCCGCCGGTGGTGGAGAGGATGGCTCCTGCGGCGTAGATGGCGGGACCGGGCAGCGTGCCCTCCGCGATGATCGGCGCGAGATGGATTCCGACGCCGCCGACCTCGCGCACGGAGGTGAATCCCGCGTCGAGTGCGGCGCGCAGATCGGCGGTGGCGCGGGCGGTGCGGACCGCGAGCGGTTCCATGGGTAGTTTCGCGAGATCCATTGCGGTGATACCGAGAAAGTGCCCGTGGCAGTCCCACATACCGGGCATGACCGTGCGCGCGGTGATCGTCGTCGCCCCCGGGGTGGGCGGCGCGTCGGCGGCGGGTCCGGCGTAGCCGATGGTTGCCCCGGAGGTGATGACGACTCCGCCGGGGATGGCCGGACCGCTGCCGGGGATCAGGGTGCCTGCGTCGATTCGGTAGGTGGTCATGGTGTCCCCAGGATGACGCATGACGGTCGGTATGCCGCGAAAATCAGGTATCTGTCGCACGCGTTACCGCGGAATTTCGGTTTCCTCACTGTTAGCTAGAACGGTCGATTCAGGGCGGATTTCGCGGACACGCCCACGCCTTGCCTCATCAGGACAGGGAGTATGTGTGGCGCTAGTATCCGTGCAGCCGGTAACGGCCAATTAGCCTAATTGAAGGCGGTTTTCATGACGAGTACTGTGCCGCAGCCGGTGGCATTGGGCGACGAGGCCGCGAGGACACTCGCCAATGCCACCAAGACCGTTCCGCAGATGGAGTCGATCACCCCGCGGTGGTTGGTGCACCTGCTGAACTGGTTGCCGGTGGAGGCAGGCATCTACCGGCGCAACCGGGTGACCCATGAGCAGACTGTCGACATCAAGTGCGACAACTACGATGAGTCCCCGCTGCCGGAAACCTTCATCGACTACGAGAAGGATCCGCGCGAATACCGACTCAAGGCCGTGCACACCATTCTCGACGTGCACACCCGGGTGTCGGATCTGTACTCCAGCCCGCACGACCAGATCTCCCAGCAGCTGCGCCTGACCATCGAGGCGATCAAGGAGCATCAGGAGGGCGAGCTGATCAACAGCCCGGACTACGGGCTGATCGCGAATACCCCGAAGAAGCAACGCATTTCGACGATCGCGGGTCCGCCGACGCCAGACGATCTGGATAACCTGATCGCCAAGGTGTGGAAGGAGCCGGGCTTCTTCCTGACCCATCCGGAGGGTATCGCGGCCTTCGGCAGGGAATGCACCCGGCGCGGTGTGCCGCCGCCGACGGTGAGCCTGTTCGGATCCCAATTCCTCACCTGGCGTGGGATTCCCATCATTCCGTCGGACAAGGTGCCGGTGACCGGTGGCAAGACCAAGTTCCTGCTGATCCGCACCGGTGAGGCCCGCCAGGGCGTGGTCGGGCTCTACCAGCCCGGGCTCGCCGGGGAGCAGGGACCCGGACTGTCGGTGAAATTCATGGGGATCGACCGCAGTGCCATTGCCTCGTATCTGGTTTCGCTGTACTGCTCGCTGGCGATCCTGACCGATGACGCGGTGGCAGTGCTCGAGGGCGCCGAGGTGAACAAGTTCCATGACTACGCACCGACCTACCGCTGACCTGCCGACGCCACCGGAACCGGTGGCCGCCAACGGTTCCGAGTGGAGTGGACTGCTCCCCGACGAGGCGACGCTGAATCGTCTTGCCGGGGAGTTCTTCTCGGCGCTGCCCACGGCGACACCCACCATCGGCACGCTCGGCGTCGCGGAGCCGAGCCTGCCGGTGACGGCCGTGACGCCGAACGGGATTCCGTCAATGCCCGCGTATGACTCGGAAAGCCCTGCACCGGCGAATATTCCGCAGGGCTCGGCACCGCGGGCCGCAGGACCACAGGGTTCGGTGCCGCCCGGCGGTCCCACCCCCGCACCCACCGTGCCGGGTTGGGACTCCCGACCGACAGCCGCTCCGGTGCATAGCGGTGGGGTGCATACCGATCCGCTGTTGCCGTCACTGCCCTCGCTCGATGTGCCGCTCACGCCGTCGCGCTTCGGCAGCCCGGCTACTCCCCCGGGCACGCCGAGCTTCTATTTCCTGGAGAGGCCGGAAGCACCTGCGGCACCGGCGGGTTCGCAGTTCTACTTCCTCGGCGACCGGGTCGGGCACCCCGCACCGGATGCGCATCCGCCGTTCGATGTGCACGCGGTGCGCAATGATTTCCCGATTCTGCGGGAGCGGGTGAACGGTCACCCGCTGGTGTGGTTCGACAATGCCGCGACCACGCAGAAGCCGCGTGCGGTCATCGATCGGATCAGCTACTTCTACGAGCACGAGAACTCCAATATCCACCGTGCCGCACACGAATTGGCGGCTCGGTCCACCGATGCGTACGAGCACGCGCGCGAGGCGGTGGCGCGTTTTCTAGGTGCGGGTTCGGCGGAGGAGATCATCTTCGTGCGCGGGGCGACCGAGGGCATCAACCTCATCGCACAGACGTGGGGGCGCAAGCATATTCGCGACGGTGACGAGATCCTGATCTCGCACCTGGAGCATCACGCGAATATCGTGCCGTGGCAGCTGCTGGCGGCCGAAACCGGCGCGGTGATCAAGGTGATCCCGGTCGACGACACCGGGCAGTTGCGGATGGACGAGTACACCCGCCTGCTGTCCGATCGCACGAAACTCGTTTCGGTCACTCATGTTTCGAACGCGCTCGGCACCATCACGCCGATTCGGGAGGTCGTGGCGCAGGCGCGGCGGGCGGGAGCGGTAACCCTGGTCGACGGTGCGCAGTCGATTCCGCACACCAGAATCGACGTGCGCTCCATGGACGCCGACTTCTTCGTATTCTCCGGCCATAAGCTCTTCGGCCCCACCGGTATCGGTGCGGTCTACGGGAAATCCGAAGTGCTCCAAGATGTTCCGCCCTGGCAGGGTGGCGGGAACATGATCAGCGATGTGACCATGGAACGGTCGCTGTTCCAGCCGCCGCCGGGCCGTTTCGAGGCCGGGACCGGCAATATCGCCGATGCCGTCGGCCTGGGCGCGGCCGTCGAATACATCGAGACCCTCGGCATCGACAATATCGCCCGCTACGAACACCAGCTGCTGGCCTACGCCACGCCCCTGCTGGCGAGAATTCCGGGCGTGCGGCTGATCGGCACGGCGGCGGACAAGGCGAGCGTGCTGTCCTTCACCCTGGCGGGCCATCAGCCGATCGAGGTGGGAAAAGCGTTGAACGAGACGGGCATCGCCGTGCGCGCGGGCCATCACTGCGCACAGCCGATTCTGCGCCGCTTCGGTGTGGAGGCGACGGTGCGCCCCTCCTTCGCCTTCTACAACACCTGCGAGGAGATCGACCGCATGATCGCCGCGGTCACCCGGTTGGCGCGCGCTCGCACCTGATCGCGATGATGACCGGCAGCCGATTCCGGGTGCCGGTCATCACGACGACTAGCGGTAGGGCCGGTCGCCGAGGATGGCGGCGCGTTCCATCACCCGCCGATTCGGGAAGTAGTCGTTGACCGCGTAATGCTGAGTGGCCCGGTTGTCCCAGAACGCGATAGACCCTGCGGCCCAATGGAATCGGACCTGGTACTCCGGAATCCGGGCCTGCTGGAACAACTGACGCAGCAACTCCTCCCCCTCGGCCGCGTCCAGTCCGACGATATGGGTGGTGAACACCGCGTTCACGAACAGCGTCTTGCGCCCGGTCCGCGGGTGCGTGCGCACCACCGGGTGTGCGACGGGCGGGAATTCGGCTTGGCGGCGGGCGAGTTCGTCGGCCGAGAGGAACTGCCCGAACGGCAGCGTGAAGTCGTGGATCGCGTCCAGTCCGTCGATCCGCGCCTTGAGCTCATCGGACAGATTGTCGTACGCCGCGGCCATATCCGCGAACATGGTGTCGCCACCGGCAGCGGGCACCTCCAGCGCGCGCAGCACGGAGCCGAGCGCGGGCCGCTCGCGCCAGGTGACATCGGTATGCCAGGCATTCTCGACGCCCGGGTTCTCCGCGTCCTTGGCGAAGCGGACGATCTCGGGCACCTCGCCCTGCGGCAGGAACGGGTGGATCTCCAGCTCTCCCCACAGCCGCGCGAAATCGCGATGCTGTGTGCCGGTGAGGTTTTGGTCGCGGAAGAACAGCACCTTCCACTCCAGCAGCGCGCGATCGAGTTCTGCGAACAGTTCCGGGGTGACGGGCTCGCGCAGATCGATGCCGGAGATCTCCGCGCCGATCAGATTGGTCTGCGGGGTCAGCGTGAACAACTCGTACGGCGCGCTCTCCGCACCGCCGGGCAGTCGATGCAGCGTGCGCGGCCCGGCGGCCAGGGAGCGGCCGGTCAGCATCTCGCCGAGGGTGGCGTAGGCGGCAGTCATGGTGGATCCTTATTCCGTTGGGTGACTTCAGTTTCGGGGTGGCCACGGGGCCGTGAGGATGGCGGTGGCGGCGTCGACCAGCACATCGAGTCCGAGATCGCTGAGATGTTCGGGCGGCTCGGGCTCCTGCAACCGCCGTTCCCGATCCGCCAGCGCGGTCACCACGAGCATGGCGACCAATCGCATGCGTTCGTCGAAGATCTCGCGCGCCAGGCCGTCGAATTTGCCCGCGAGCGCCGCGACCACGAGCCGCACGCTCTCGGCCTCGGGTCGCCGCATGGTGTTGATGACCGGATCGAACTGTGGCCGCCACAGGGTTTCGGCGATGAAGCGCAGATACCAGCTGGGTTCGCCCGCGCGCTCGGGATCGTGCAGGGTGGCGGCCAGCGGTTCGATCAGCGCCCGCACCAGTTCGGTGACCGTTCCCGTCTCCCCGAGCGCGGCCAGGCGCGCCAGCCGTTGCGCGTTCACGGTGGTCATGCGCCACACGTACACCGCTTCGACCAGCGCGTCTTTACTGCCGTAGTGGTATGCGACGGCCGAGGTATTGCGCTGTCCCGCGGCGACGGCGATCTGCCGCAGCGATACCGACTCGATGCCGAATTCGGCGAAGAGCCGTTCCGCCGCGGCGAGGATCTGGTCTTTTGCCGCCATGCCCCCAAGTTAACGCAGTTGCGTTAATCCGCCGCCACACGTACACCGCTTCGACCAGCGCGTCTTTACTGCCGTAGTGGTATGCGACGGCCGAGGTATTGCGCTGTCCCGCGGCGACGGCGATCTGC
>NZ_JBHJXS010000010.1:425260-456812 GCF_042269265.1 Nocardia sp. NPDC056000
ACTCGATGCCGAATTCGGCGAAGAGCCGTTCCGCCGCGGCGAGGATCTGGTCTTTTGCCGCCATGCCCCCAAGTTAACGCAGTTGCGTTAATCCGCGCCCCAATTGATTCACCCGGATCTTTATTCACCGCGGGGCCGACGCGCCGGTGTTGTGATCTTGTCGCCGGACAGCCTGACTCGGCTCTTCGATACGGCATCATTCGCGAGGTGAATCGCTTTCAGCCGCTTCCCGATCCCCGCCCGGACGATGCTCCTTGGCCGGACATGATCTGGCCGGTGCCGGAAGGCACCGAACTGGTGGGAGATGTCGTGCGATTGACGCCGGTGAACCCGGCCGCCGA
This sequence comes from Nocardia sp. NPDC056000, assembly GCF_042269265.1. Lineage (NCBI taxonomy): Bacteria > Bacillati > Actinomycetota > Actinomycetes > Mycobacteriales > Nocardiaceae > Nocardia > Nocardia sp. NPDC056000. The sequence continues at coordinate 425,602 of NZ_JBHJXS010000010.1, forward strand.
TGCCGCGGAGCTGTTCGCCGCACTGGATCACGATGCGGTATGGGCGCATGTCCCGGGCCGTCCCGCCGACGCCGCCGAGTTCGAACACACACTGCGCCAGCGTGATTCGATACCGAGCTGGCAGGTGTGGACCGTGCGTGCCGAGCGGCCGATCGGCGATCTGCCCGCCGGAGCGGCCCTGGGTGTGACGTCCTATCTGGACGCGCATCAGCACGATGCCTGGCTGGAGATCGGATTCACCGTGTACACACCGCCGGTGTGGGGCACCGCGGTCAACCCGGCCGCCAAACTACTGCTCCTCGACTACGCCTTCGGCACCCTCCACACCGGGCGAGTTCAACTCAAAACCGATGTCCGCAACCACCGCTCGCAACAGGCGATAGCCCGCCTCGGCGCGAGTTACGAAGGGACACTTCGCCGTCAGTTCCGCCGCGGCGACGGCAGCGTCCGCGATACGGCCATGTTCTCGATCATCGCCGAGGACTGGCCGGATGTCCGCGAACGCCTCACCGCCCGACTGCCGAGCGAATCACCCACCGCGCGTAGCTGATTCAGACCGCGATATTGACACGCACCTCGGGGATGGAGCTCATGAGCGCCGCCCACTCCGGGTACAGCTCGAGTTTGCGCTGATTGGCCGCCATGATCTTGGCCCCGAGTTCGGGGTCCGGATCATCCGTGGTCTCGGGTCCGATCGCCAGCGCGGCCAGATGCGGAATGATCTCCGGATCACCCGCCAGATGCACCGGATCGTGCATGTACCGCTCCAGCGCGTCGAGATCGGACCAGGCCACGCACAGTGCGTGCGTATAACCGTCCGACGGGGTCCCGAGGTGCCGCCCGACCGTCGAGAAGGCAACGGACTCGACCGCGGCGGTGGCGCGCATCAGTTCCAGTACCCGAGCCTTCTGCGTTTCGCCGGTTTCATCACGGAAACGGAATCTGAGCTGGTGAACGATCACATCTGCCTCACTTTTTGAACTCGTCGGTTCAATCTTGTGCACTAGACGGTAGAACCCACACATTGAACCCGCAAGTTCAAAATTGTTGACCCGCTAGCATGTGAATCGTGACGGGAGAGGCAGCGAGCCGAGGGCGCATAGACAAGCGGCAGGCCATCCTCGCGGCGGCCTTCGAGGTCTTCGCGAACCGCGGCTACGCGCAGGCGTGCGTCCAGGAGATCGCCGATGCGGCCGGGGTGGCCAAACCCACGGTGTACAACCACCTCACCGACAAGGAGACGCTCTACCGGCATGCCGTGGAAGCGGCAGCCGACCTGGTGGGAGCCGAATGCCGGACCGCCGTAGCGGGTTTACGCGATACGGACCGGAATCCCGAACCGGCCCTGCGGGATTCCGCCTATCGGCTGCTGCGCATCTGCAACGGCGAGCGCTCGCACGCACTGCGCAGTCTGACCTTCGCGCAGCTGGCGAGTTTTCCGGATCTCGCGAATCTGGTGCAGGACCGCACCTCCGGGCAACTCGCCGAAACCCTCGCCGATCGGCTGGCACGACTTTCCCTGGCCGGTCGCCTGCGCCCCTGCGATCCCGTCGTCGCCGCCGAACAACTCCTCGCCCTGCTGACCGGGCCGCTCGAGGTGCGCTCCCGGCTGGGCACCCGGAAGGTTTCCGCGGCGGAGCTGAAATCCATTGCGAACGCCGCCGTCGACACCTTCCTCAGCGCCTACGGCGGCGGTACGTCAGCGCCCGAAATGGCGTAACCGATTGATTCACTTCAGTTTTGCGTGCATCAGATAGACGTTGTAGCTGTTCCATGCCGACATGGTGAAGTAGAGATCCTTGCCCGTGGACCACGGATGGATGAAACCGCCGTACGCGGTGGGATAGTCCTCGGTACGGAGCAGCGGTACCGGATCCGACCATGCGCCTTGCGGTTCCGCGGCGGTACGCAGGACGAATTCTCCTCGCACCACATCCAGGTACACCATCTGCCATTGCCCGGATTCCGCGTCGTAGCGGATGGACAGTTCGCTGGCGGTTCCGGAAACCAAAGGGGTGGCGAATAGTTCGTTCGCGCCCTCCGCGGGTGTCCAGACACCGTCCACCCAGTACTGGTACGCGGACTTGTTCAGCACCTGAGCCGCGGGCACCCGCGCCAGGCCGATGACGCCGAGGCGTCCGTTCGGCGTGCCGAACATATAGACGTAGTCGCCGTGCGGGACCATGGTCGCGACCTGGAACCGGCCGAGGCCGAAAAGGTTGTCCCAGCGCGCCCATTGGGATTTGGTCCAGGTGCGGCCGTTATCGTCCGACCAGGCGATACCGCCCAGATTGGTCCACCACATGCCCGGGATTCGGCTCCAGTGGTTGATCGACATATATGTCAGGTACTGCCGATCGCCGATCGCGAATCCCGATGTGGGGATGGTGGTGTGCTCGAAGTTCTTGACCTTGCGGCTGTCCAGGATCTCGGCGGCGTGGCAGGGCCGATCCTGCACGAAGTCGTCCAGCACGAGTCCCTTGGTCAGATCATGTTCACTGCTGTAGGCGATGACATTGCTACGCCATTCCTGCTGGTCGGTGCCCGCGCCGGTAGGCTTCCAGCCTTTACCGAAGGTATCGCCGAACACGACCGCGACCTGCCCGGGTTTGTTCTCCCACATCAGTCCGAGATCGGTGCCGTCGACGGACCAGCGCATATCGGTGCGATTGAGGGATCCGTGCCCGGTCACCTGATTGACCAGCTCGATCGAATCCACCTGCGGCGCAGGGACGGCGGCGACAGCGGGCGCGGGCGCTGCGGGCTGCGGATCGGGAACGGGCGCGGGCTGCGGATCGGGGCCGTCGCCGCCGGGCACTGGAATCGGGATGGGTTCGGACTCGGGGTTGAGCTCGATCTGCGGCAGCGGCAACCCGCTGCCGGAGCCGACCGGCGCCGGTGCGGCGGGCGTCTCGGATCGGACGTCCGGGCACGGGTCGGCGCACGGATCCGAAGGCAGTGCGGCAGAGTCGATTCGAGTGTTGTCCGGTTTGGGGCCGGGTACCTGGACGGGCACCAATTGCGGGAACGGCACCGGGATCTTGATGGTCGGATTCTGCTGCGGTTGTCCGGGCGTCGGGTCGGACTGCCGGGCGAGCGGGTCGAATCCGGTTTCACCGCAGCTGTTGACCGGCGGAGCCGCCCACGGATGCACCGGCCCGGCCGCGGCCGGAGCAGCGGGAACAAGCGCGGCTCCCAGCGTAATCGCACCGGTAATAGCCAGCATGGCAATGATTTCGGAGTGTGCCGCCGATCGGAGTTTCCGGAATACCATTGCGGCGCTGCTCCTCATCCAAGATCGAACGGCATCACTGTAGCGATCCCGTGCCGAGGAGGAGAAGTCATACACATTCTGGACTCGTTCAGGAACAGCGCCGAATCAGACTGCTGAAATCTGTCTCAGACAACTATTGTCCGGTGCCGGATCCGGCGTTACCGTGAATCGATGAGCACGGTTCGGGAATACGCACTGCCGTCAGGCGTCTCCGGTTGGGCAGATGCACAATTCGATTGGGTGGTAAGGGCTTTCGCTCGCACCCATGCGGGGGCCGGTAGTGGTGGGGCGCTGGCCGTGCATCGGCATGGGGAGCCGCTGGTGAATGTCTGGGCGGGGGAATCGGATTCGTCTGGGACGGCGTGGGACGCGGATACCGGGGCGATGATCTTCTCCGCGTCGAAGGGTATTACCGCGACGGTGATTCATCGCCTGGCCGATCGCGGGCTGATCGATTACGACGCTCCGGTGGCGGAGTACTGGGGTGAATTCGGGGCCAATGGGAAGCAGCGAATTACCGTGCGGCACTTGCTCAGCCATCGTGCGGGGCTGTCGTCGCTGCGCGGGCTCGCGGGGCAGGGCGCGGAGGTGCTCGATCATCTGCTGATGGAGGAGCGGCTGGCGGCGGCCGCGCCGGATCGGTTGGTGGACAAGCCGATTTATCACGCGCTGACCATCGGCTGGCTGCTCGCGGGATTGGCGCGCGCGGTGACCGGACAGGGGATGGCGACGCTCTATCGCACCGAGATCGCCGGACCGCTCGGCGTCGACGGTATCCACCTGGGCGCGCCGCCGCCCGGATCCCGCACGCGCGCAGCGGATCTCACCGGATCGCGGAGTTTCATCGGCGCACTGCGGCGTATCCAGCCGATCGCCGACCGGCTCACCGCGCAGCCCGGACCGCTCACCGACCCGTTGCGCATTCTCTACACGCCGGGCATCGCGGAGATGCTGGACGGCGACGCGCCGACCATCCTCGGCGCGGAGCTCCCCGCCGGAAACGCCGTGTGCACCGCATCGGCTCTGGCGACCATGTACGGCGCGCTGGCCTGCCGGGGCCGCACGGCCGACGGCAAACAATTCCTGTCCCCGCAGACCGTCGCGGCCCTGAACCAGGTGCAGACCTTCAAGATCGACCGCGGCCTCCTGCTCCCGCTCACCTGGCGGCTCGGCTACCACGGCCTGCCCAGCGTCGGCACGCTGAACGGTTTCGGCCATATCGGCGCCGGGGGCTCCTTCGGCTGGGCCGATCCGAAATCCGGCATCTCGATCGCGCTGGTGCAGAACAGAGTCGACGAGCGCTGGATCGCCATGGATCAAATAGCGGCGGGCTGGGCCGTGCCCCTGGCCATGGCCGCGGCCCGGCGCTCCGCCGACACGAGCGCGCGTCGCGGCGAATCCGCCGCCTGATCCGCGCGGCCGCTCGGGCCGAGATCGGCGTGATCGATATCAAACTCCACCGTGACGGCGCGGAATCGGCGGGGTGCGGCGGCCGCACCTCGCCGTAACCGGGAGTTCGCACCTACACTGGTCGGGAAGTTGCGGGGTGTGCCGGTTCGATTGCCGAGGCCGAACGGAGCCCATGGGTAGCAGCGCTGATCTGTTGAAATCGTGGTGGCGGGATCCCGTCAATCACCACTGGCCCGTACGCGTGTTGGAGGCGCATTCGATACAAGCGTGGTTGCGCTGGATCGTGGGCGCGGGCGGTATCACCATGTCGGTCATCGGGGTGGCCACCGCACTGTCACCCGTCGGGCCCACCGGTACGCCGGGGTTGGTGGCCGCCGCGGTGATCATCGCGATCGGGGTGCTGTGGGCGGTGCGCTGGTGGTTCGGATCGTGGCCGGGGACCGTTGAATCGCTGGCGTTGTTCGCACTGGGCGATATCGCCATCACCACCTCGTCACTGCTGGATTCGAATCGGGTGTTCGGATCGCTGAACGCCATGCTGCTGGTGGTCACCGGATGCTATCTGGCGTTCTTCCATGGCCCGAAAGCACTTGCGGTGCATACCATTTGGTCACTACTGACGGTACTGGTACTGGCCTGGCGAATGGTGCGCAGCGATGGCGATCCGTACCTGGCCATCGCGGTCGTGCTGATCATGATGGCGGCGGTGGTGTTATCACTGCCCACCCTGCAATTCATGTTCTGGCTGGTGCAATCCGATTCCACCGCCGATCCGCTGACCAAGGTGTTCAATCGGCGCGGGCTGGAATTCCATCTGACCCGGGTCTTCAACAGCACGTACGGCGCGGAGATCTGCGTGATGGTCGCCGATCTCGACCAGTTCAAGAGCGTCAACGATCGCTTCGGGCATTCCATGGGCGATGAGGTGCTGATCCGCACCGCGCAACTGCTGCAATCCTGCGCGACGGCCGATCTGGTGGTCGCGCGCTCCGGCGGTGAGGAATTCACGGTCGTCGGGCGACTGTCCGATGAGCAGGCGCGACTGGTGGCCGAATCGTTCCGGCAGGCCGTCGCGGCCGATCACATCATCCCGGTGACGATCAGCATCGGCGTCGCCGTCTACGACCCGGCCGCCTGCCATATCTGTCCCCGGCCCGCCCCCGAGGAACTCATCCAGTGCGCCGACGACGCCATGTACCGGGCCAAGAGCGAAGGCGGCGACCGGGTGATCTTCGGTGAATTGGTCAGCCGGGCCGCCGCCGAACCGCATTAGCGCGAACCGTCAGTGCGCGAGCTTGAGGCCGACCACGCCGCCCACGATCAGGAACAGCAGGGCGATTTTCAGCGGCGAGGCGGTCTCATCGCCGGTGAGCATGGCGTAGACGACGGTCAGCACCGCGCCGATGCCGACCCACACCGCATACGAGGTGCCCACCGGCAGGGTGCGCATGGCGTAGGCGAGGCCGCCCATGGACATGACCAATGCGATACCGAATACGGCGGTGGGAACGAGTTTGGCGAAGCCTTCGGATTTGCCGAGCGCGGTCGCCCAGACGGCTTCCAGGAATCCGGAGATGACGAGAATCAACCAGGCCATGACAGAGGTATCCCTTTCGGTGAATACCGTCTTGTCGCTGCCTGGGTACGGTCCCGATCGTCCAGTGGGCCGCGGGTGTGCGACCACCTTCCACGGTAGCCCAGGCCCCGCGAAATGGGTGGAGACCCTCCTCACCACCGCAACCGCGATCGGGCGTTCGCCCGGTCAGCGACCTATTTGCAGAATTCACCCCACACCAAGACTGGAATGAGTCATACTTACGAACGTGTCCACAGCAGCTGATTTCGGGCGCATGCTCCGCGGGGCCGACCTTCGGGTGACGGCGCCGCGTGTCGCGGTGCTCTCCGCTGTGCACGCCCATCCCCATTCCGATACCGATTCGATTCTGCGCCGCGTGCGCGAGACCCTCGGCACCGTTTCGCACCAGGCCGTCTACGACGTGCTGCGGGCACTGACCGATGCCGGTCTGCTGCGCCGCATCCAGCCCATGGGCTCGGTGGCGCGCTACGAGACGCGCGTCGGGGACAACCATCACCACGTGGTGTGCCGCAACTGCGGTGTCATCGCCGATGTCGAATGCGCCGTCGGCGAGGCGCCCTGCCTCGAACCTTCGAACCACAACGGTTTCGTCCTGGACGAGGCCGAGGTCATCTACTGGGGCCTGTGCCCCGATTGCTCAGCCCAGCCCGCTCACAAGTGATCACAGCCCGATCCCACTCCCGGAAGGAATTGCCCCGTGGCACAGGAACATCCGCCCATCGGTGAGGCCCAGACCGAACCCGCCACCGGTTGCCCGGTCGCGCACACCCGTTTGAAGCCCCCCGTCGAGGGCGGCAGCAATCGCGACTGGTGGCCCAACCAGCTGAATCTGAAGATCCTGCAGAAGAACCCGGCCGTGGCCAACCCCATGGGCGAGGATTTCGATTACGCGGCGGAGTTCAAGACCCTCGATCTGGCCGCGGTCAAGGCCGACATCGTCGATGTCATGCACACCTCGCAGGACTGGTGGCCGGCCGACTTCGGGCATTACGGCCCGTTCTTCATCCGGATGGCCTGGCACGCCGCGGGCACCTACCGCATCAATGACGGCCGCGGTGGAGCCGGTGCGGGTATGCAGCGCTTCGCCCCGCTGAACTCCTGGCCGGACAATGCCAGCCTGGACAAGGCCCGCCGCCTGCTGTGGCCGGTCAAGGTCAAGTACGGCCGCAAGCTGTCCTGGGCCGACCTCATCGTCTACGCGGGCAATGTGGCGCTCGAGGATATGGGCTTCCGCACCTTCGGTTTCGGCGGCGGTCGCGTCGACCAGTGGGAGCCGGAAGAGGATGTGTACTGGGGCCCGGAGAACGAGTGGCTGGGCGGCGAGGAGCGCTACACCGGTCAGCGCGATCTCGAAAACCCCTTGGCCGCAGTGCAGATGGGCCTGATCTACGTGAATCCGGAAGGCCCCAACGGCAATCCGGATCCGCTGCTGGCCGCGGCCGATATCCGCGAGACCTTCCGCCGCATGGCGATGAACGATGAGGAGACCGCGGCGCTGATCGTCGGCGGTCACACCTTCGGCAAGACGCACGGCGCGGGCCCGGCCGATCATGTCGGCCCCGAGCCCGAGGCCGCCCCGCTCGAGGAGCAGGGCCTGGGCTGGAAGTCCAGCTTCGGCACCGGCGTCGGCAAGGACGCCATCACCTCCGGGCTCGAGGTCACCTGGACCTGGACGCCGACCAAGTGGGACAACAGCTTCCTGACCATCCTGTACCAGTACGAGTGGGAGCTGACCAAGTCCCCGGCCGGCGCGAACCAGTGGACCCCGAAGGAGGGCACCGGCAAGGGCCTGGTGCCGGACGCCTTCGATTCGTCCAAGACCCGCGCCCCGGGCATGCTCACCACCGACCTGTCCATGCGGGTCGATCCGATCTACGAGCAGATCACCCGCCGCTGGCTGGAGCATCCGGAAGAGCTGGCCGAGGCGTTCGCCAAGGCCTGGTACAAGCTGACCCACCGCGATATGGGTCCCAAGGTCCGCTACCTCGGACCCGAGGTGCCGGCCGAGACGCTGCTCTGGCAGGACCCGATTCCGGAGGCTCCGGCGCAGGTCATCGGCGCCGCCGAGATCGCCGACCTGAAGGCGCAGATCCTGGCCTCCGGACTCACCGTGCAGCAGCTGGTGTCGACCGCGTGGGCGGCGGCCTCGTCGTTCCGCGGCAGTGACAAGCGCGGCGGCGCGAACGGCGGCCGTATCCGCCTGGCCCCGCAGAGCGGCTGGGAGGTCAACAACCCGGACGAGCTGGCGCAGGTCATCCGCGCGCTGGAAGGCGTCCAGGAATCCTTCAATGCCGGTGGCGGCGTGCAGGTTTCGTTCGCCGACCTGGTGGTACTCGGCGGTGTGGCCGCGGTCGAGCAGGCCGCCAAGGCCGGTGGCTTCGACCTCGAGGTGCCGTTCACCCCGGGCCGCACCGATGCCACCCAGGAGCAGACCGATGTGGAGTCGTTCTCGGCGCTCGAGCCGAACGCCGACGGCTTCCGCAACTACCTGGCCAAGGGCAGCCGTCTCCCGGCGGAGTTCCTGCTCATCGACAAGGCCAACCTGCTCACCCTCAGCACCCCCGAGCTGACCGTGCTGATCGGCGGCCTGCGCGCCCTCGGCGTCAACTACAACCAGTCCCAGCTGGGCGTGTTCACCGATAAGCCGGGCACGCTGAGCAACGACTACTTCGTGAACCTGCTCGATATGGGCACCAAGTGGGAGCCCACCTCGGCGGACGCGGAGACCTTCGAGGGCAAGGACCGCGCCACCGGCGCGACCAAGTGGACCGCCAGCCGGGTCGACCTGGTGTTCGGCTCCAACTCGCAATTGCGTGCCGTCGCAGAGGTTTACGCGACGGACGACGCCAAGCAGAAGTTCGCCGCGGACTTCGTGAAAGCGTGGGACAAGGTCATGAACCTGGACCGGTTCGACATCTGAAGCTAGTTCCATGACAGCGCCACAGACCCACAAGGTCTGCGGCGCTGTCGTTTTCGGACCGATTCAGGTCAGCCCGCCGGATTCGCTTTGCGATGCTGGATGGCCCACCACACCCGCATGGCGCTGTAGGGTGCGCGCAGATCGGTGCCGGTGAGTTCCTCGAAACGGGCCAGGCGATAGCGAACGGTGTTCTGGTGCACTATGAGTCGCTCCGCGGTGGCCTCGATGCGCATACCCGAATGCAGATAGCGGTCGACCGTTTCGATGACGACGCGGGCCTGTTCACCGCTGCCCAGCGGATCGAGATAGCGGCGGGCCAGCTCATCACCCAGATCGGTATCGGCGACGATGGCCGGGAGCAGGCCGAGGCGGTCCAGATCCGCGGAGCCGGTGAGGCCGTAGCGGTGCGCGGTGGCCAACATGCGGCTGGCCAGCCGGAAGGAGCGCGGCAGTTCGGCGAGACCGGTGACCGGGCCCAGGCCGATGGTGCCGGTGGTGTCGAGAGTGCCGCTGCCGCAGAGGAATCCGGCGATATCGCCGTCCATCGCGGTGGAGAACACGCGCACCGCGGTCACCTCGGGACGCAGCAGGCCGCGCAGGTCGGCGGTGGCGCGCGGATCATCGCCGCGAGCGCGGAAGGCGCGGTACTCCCCCGCCGGATCGAGTCCGTAGCGCTGCGCCTGCACGTGGATATCGCCCGGTCCGAGCCCGCCCAGCAGTAGCGCCCGGGCGAATTCGGCGCGCAATTGCTGATCGTGCCTGGCCAATTCGATTTCGACATCGCGATGCCCGCCGCTGAACGCGGCCGTCGCCTGATCGACGATATCGAGCAGATCGTGCACCAGGGCCAATTGCGTGCGGTCGGCGACGCGGGCCGAGTGTGCGGCGGAGGTCAGATCCGCGACCATCTCACGAATGGCGATGCGCCATCCGTTCTGCACATCGGAGAGCGAAACACCTTGGCGGGCCCGGATTTCGCCGAATTCGCGGAGGGCGCGCCGATCATCCTCGGTGAGATCGCGACCATCGCCGAGCGCGGCCAGCAGCCGGTCCACCATCTCCACCGTCACCCGGGCGATCTGCTCACCCGGCAGCGCCAGATAACCCGGCATCTCCGCGCGCGCCCGGGCCACGATGCGCTCACTCAATTCCGGGGTGCGCTCCCGCACGCGCGTGATCAACCGCCGCCGGGCGGTCGGCTTCGCTGCCTCGCGGGAATCGGTCATTTCACCATCGAGGCTACGGCCGGGATTTGGAAAAACCAACAAAGCGCAAGGGTCATAGTCCGGGGCTGACTCCATGGCCCGGATCACACCCGCCCGCAAATACTTGTGACGTCCGACACCGACGTTCGACGAAGGATCCGCCCATGTACCTGACCCAGGGACTGCACCGCGCCGCCCAACAGACCCCCGACGCCGTCATGACCATCTGCGGGGACCGCACCCGGACCTTCCGCGAGGTGCTGGATCGGGTGTCCCGGCTGGCGGGCGCGTTGCGCGCACTGGGCGTCGGCGACGGCGATCGGGTGGCGATGCTCGGCCTGAATTCGGACCGCTACCACGAATATCTGCTGGCGGTGCCGTGGGCGAACGCGGTGCTGAACCCGGTCAATATCCGGTGGAGCCCGGTCGAGATCGCCTATTCACTGGTCGATTCCGGTACCGAGGTGCTGCTGGTGGACGACGCCTTCGCACCCATGCTGCCCGCGCTGCGGGAGCAGCATCCCGGATTGACGACCGTCATCCACTGCGGTGACGGTCCCACCCCCGAGGGCGCGCTCGGCTACGAGGAGCTGATCGCCGGAGCCGAGCCCATCGCCGATGCCCGGCGCGGCGGCGCGGACCTGGCTGGAGTTTTCTACACCGGCGGCACCACCGGATTCCCCAAGGGCGTCATGCTCAGTCACGCCAATCTGACCGCCTCGGCCTTGGGCGGGGTGGCAAGCGGTTACCTCTTCTCCCCCGGCGTGCGCTTCCTGCACGCCGCGCCGATGTTCCATCTGGCCGATCTCGCGGGCTGGTACGCCACGGTCATGCTCGGCGGTACGCACGTGATGATCCCGGCCTTCGATCCGGTGGCCACGCTGCACGCGATCGAACGGCACGGGGTGACGGCATCGCTGTTGGTACCGGTCATGATTCAGCTGCTGGTCGATCATCCGGCCACCGCAGAACACGATCTGTCCAGCGTCCGGCACGTCATGTACGGGGCCTCGCCCATCTCCGCCGCCGTGCTGGAGCGGGCCATGAAGGCTTTCAGCGCAGCGGGTTTCGTGCAGGCGTACGGCATGACCGAGCTGTCCCCGATCGCCACCCTGCTCAGCCCGCAGGATCATCTCGACGGGCGGCTGCGATCGGCGGGCCGCGCCATGCCGCACAGCGAGGTGCGCATTCTGGACGCCGACGGCGTCGAGGTTCCGCGCGGTACGGTCGGCGAAATCGTGGTCGGCGGTGGGCATGTCATGCTCGGCTACTGGAATCGCCCCGAGGACACCGCCGCCGCCGTCCGGGACGGCTGGATGCACACCGGCGACGGCGGATATATGGACGAGGACGGCTACGTCTACGTGGTGGACCGGCTCAAGGACATGATCGTCACCGGCGGTGAGAACGTGTACTCCGCCGAGGTGGAGAACGCGCTGGCGGCGCATCCGGCGGTGGCCGCCTGCGCGGTTATCGGTGTGCCGGACCAGGAGTGGGGCGAGCGGGTGCACGCGGTCATCGTGTGCCAGCCCGGACAGCAGGTCACCGCCGAGCAGATCCGCGAGCACGCCAAGACCCTGATCGCCGGATACAAGGCCCCGCGCAGCATCGAGGTGGTGGACGCGCTACCGGTCTCGGGCGCGGGCAAGATCCTCAAACGCGAACTGCGCAAGCGGTATTGGGATGTCGACGGCCGTCAGGTGAACTGACGCCTCAGGAGGGCAGCGGCGTGCTCCAGCCGCCGTGCCATTCGGGCGCGACGGCGGTCAGCTGCGGGCGTTTGGGCAGTACGAAGTCACCGGAGGAGCGGCCGCGCACCCGGCGGCCCACCCAGGGCACGAAATGCTCGGCGACCCAGCGCAATTCGTCGACCACCCGATCCACGGGCGGCTGCGGCACCGAGGGCGGGAGCGGATCGCGCCAGGACGAGTCCGCACCCGGGATCGCCATGGTGTCGGCGACGGCCTGCGCCACGATCTCGTGCCCGAGCGGGCTCAGGTGCAGGCGGTCGTTCGCCCAGGCGCGCGGATCGGCGGTGGTGCCGACCGGTTCGAAATCGACCAGCGTGACATCGTATTTGGCTGCCAGCGCGCGTAATTCGGCGTTCATGGTGCGCACGCGCCCGGACAGCGGGCGCACGAACGGCGCGACACTGCCGATATCGGGGAAGGTGAACGAGATGACCCGGGCGCCGGATTCGGTGAGCGCCGCCAGCATGGCCTCGATATCGGCGAGCGTGCCCGCCTGATCGAAACGCGGCCGGATGAGATCGTTCATACCCGCGATGAGCGCGACCAGATCCGGCCGCAACGCCAGCGCCGCCCCGAGCTGTTCGGCGCGAATGCGCGCGGTGCGGCGGCCGCGAATGGCCAGATTGGCATACAGCAGACCCGGATTCGCGGCGGCGAGTTTCCCGGCGAACCGGTCCGCCCAACCGCGGAATCCGCCATTGTCATCGGGATCGCCGACGCCTTCGGTCTGACTGTCGCCGAGGGCGACGAAGCGAGTGAAGGGCTGTACGAGTGCCATGTACAGATTCTCACCCCGCCAAGGTGAAGTACGCGAGGCTAGCAGCACCCGCTATCAGGCAATAGATGGCAAACGGTGTGAGTGTTTTCGTTTCGAAGTAACCCGTCAGGAATTTCACCGAGACATAGGAGAGCAGACCCGCCACCACACTGCCCGCCAGTGCCGGACCGAGAATGGCGTGGTTCTCCGGGGTGAACAACTCCGGCGTCTTGAGTACGCCCGCCGCCAGGATCACCGGCGTGGCCAGCATGAACGCGAAGCGCGCGGCGTCCTCGTGCCGCATCCCCTTGAATACGCCGGCCACGATCGTGCTGCCGGACCGGCTGATTCCGGGGAACAGCGCCGCGATCTGTGCCGAGCCGATGATGAGCGCGGACTTCACGCCCAACCGTGCCAGCCGGATATCGGAGGCGTACGCCGGATCGGTGGTGGGCAGCACCAGGGTGTCCTCGGCGGACAGATCCACGGTTCGCGCGGTGGGACTGACCAGCGCCAGATCCCGCTGGGTCTCACGCTTGCGCAGCAATTCGGCGGACAGCAGCACCAGCCCGTTGAGCATCAGGAACGCCGACGTCGGAATCGGCGTGCCCAGATAGTTCCGGACCGCCTTCTCCAGCAGCAGCCCGGCCACCCCGACCGGAATCGTGGCGATGATCAGCAGCACCCCCAATCGCGCCTCGGGCGAACGGATCTCCCGCGTACGCGCGACCTCCCACAGCCCGCCGAAGATACGGATCCAATCCCGCCGGAAGAACACCACCAGCGCGATGGCCGTCGCCACGTGCATGGCCACCAGCAGCGCCAGGTACGGCGAGTTCTTCGCGGACATGCTGAGGTCGTCCGCCCACTGTCCGCCCACCCAGGCCGGGAGCAGAATGCTGTGGCCGAGACTCGAGACCGGGAAGAGTTCACTCACCCCCTGCAGCGCGCCGACGACAATCGATTCCAGATAGCTGATGGCCATGGGAGTGACGTTAGTTGGCGAAGCCGAATTCGACTTCCCGCGCAGACATGTCCGAATCGATTCGCGAATGTCGCAGGATCGCAAACCATTCGGCCAGCGCGGCCGGTAACCGCGTGGAATACTTCCGCGTTATGCAGCCCAGAGGGTCGCGCCGCGCAAAGACGCACCCGAACCGCATGATCCGAGTAGCCGATGTTCGATAGTTACGACAGTGCCGAGGATCCCGAGTTAGCGCAGGCCCGGGTCTTTCTGGCCGAACTGGAAAAGCACGCCGCGACCCTGGCCCGGCGACTACAGTCCAGCGCCACCCTCGATGTCCGCCGATCCCTGGATGCCGAACTCTCCTCGGTGCGCCGCTATGTGGATCGAATTCACCGGCGGTTCCCGGCAATTGCCATGCATCCCCTCCCCGGAACCGCGGGGGCGCCGCCGCCGTAGCGGTTTCGCGGCGAATCAGGTACGGAGAACGCCCGCGAGCAGCAGCATGAGGGACTGCTGGGCCTGCGCGCGGGCCAGATCCGGATCCTCGGCATTGGCGACCATGAGCGAAGCCTCGGTCAGGGCGCTCATCAGGAGCTGGGCCAGCATCGGGACGGGGGCATCGACGATCAGGCCCGCCTGCCGGCCGCGCTCGAGCATATCGACGATCAGGCCCAGCCCGTGCTGCGCCTCGAATTCGCGAAAAGCCTGCCAGCCCAGCACCGTTGGGCCGTCCTGCAGCACGATCCGCAGCATGGCGGGGCGGCGGCAGATCTCCAGGAAGGTGGCCAGGCCGATGGCCATCCCGCCCAGCATATCGGCGGAATCGTGTGCGGCGATGGCGGTTCCGATCTCGGCGGAGGCCTCCACCTCCACCTGTTCCAGCACCGCCAGGAACAATCCGCGCTTATCGCCGTAGTGATGGTGCAGCGCGCCCCGGGTGACACCGGCGGCGGCCACCAGATCCTCGGCGGAGGTACCGGCGAAGCCGCGCTCGGTGAACAGCCGGCGTCCGGCGTCCTCGAGCGCGGCCCGGGTGGTGCGCGAGCGGTCCTCCTGGCTACGGCGTGGCATGCAGCCGAGTGAACTCCAGGATCGTGCTGCCGAGCAACTCGGGTTGATCTTCCGGCAGGAAGGTGTACGAATCGTCGATCAGGCGCAGGGTGGCGTTCGGGAAATCCCGGACCAGCCGCTCGGCCCCGGCGACCGGGAAGAACTTGTCCTCACTGGCCCAGACCACGAGCACCGGGATCTCGATTTCGCCGAAACTCCGCGCCGCTTCGAGGGTGTAGCGCTTGTTCAAGGTCAGCAGCAGCCGCCGCAGATCCTTGCGGATGGCGGCGGAGCGCCGACTAGGCAGCAGATACGAATCCGCGATCTCAGGCGGCACCGGTCGTTTGGCGACCCAGCCGAAGCCGATGGGCAGCGCATGCAGGGCGCGCCAGCGCATGGCCTCGGTGAGCGGGCGGACCGAGCCCGGAATCCTTGCCAGCCAAGGCAATACCGTCAGCGGCGGCGGCAGGAAGCGCTCGTAGTTGTCGACCGAGGCCAGCACCACCCGCCCGATGCGGGAGCGATCGCGGGCCAGCAGGATCTGGGTGATCGCGCCGCCGGTGTCGTTGGCGATCAGGGTGACATCGCGCAGATCCATCCGCTCCAGGAACGCGGCGATCAGATCGGCGACCCCGGTGGGGGTGAGATCCGCTGCGGGAACCGGGATTTCGTGCGAGCCGAGCGGCAGGTCCGGGGCCAGGCAGCGGTAGCCCGCCGCCGCGATCCGCGGCACCACCTTGCGCCAGAGATCGGCGTTGACCAGCAATCCGTGAATGAAGACGACCGGCGGGCCCTCGCCGGTGTCGTGGTACCTGATGCGGCCGCCGGGGACGTCGATTTCGTGGGTACGGCCGAGTGATGTGCTTGTTGCCATCGTTGCTCCAATGCCCGTGGGTACCCCACCACTTTTACATACATACCGTATGTATGTCTATGGTCGAGGCACGTCGGCCCCGGGATTCGGTCAGGCCCCCAGCTGCGTGCGCCATCGTTCGGCGGAACGGACCATATCCAGGCCGACCTTCTCCAGGTACTCGCTCATCCCCAGCAGCCGTTGCCCCGCAGGGGAATTCATACCCAGCGCCGCCGCGCCGTCACGCGCCTTGGCCGCCAGCGACTCATTCGCCCGGGCGCTCGCGAGAGTGGCTCGGTACCAGGCGGATTCGTCGAGGAAATAGCGATCCCGGCGGGTGCCCGCATCGCGCTCCCGGCGAATCAGCTGCTGCCCCTCCAGATAGCCGACGGCCGCCGAGACGGTCGCCGGACTCACCCGCAGATATCGCACCAGTTCACCGGCGGTGATGCTGCCCGAGTCGGCGGCATAGAGCCGGGCCAGCACCGCCGCCGCCATCTTCGGCACCCCGGTGCGCGCGAACAGCTCCGCGAACTGTGCGCTGAAATCGCCGACCACCGCCGGTAGCCGTCCGTATTCGTCTGCGCCCGGCGGTTTTTCGATCCGCCGGGGTCGCGCCACCCGGCGCCGCGAGCGCACCACCGTCGCGGCGTGCGCGAGATCGGCGCGATAATCGCCCGGTCCGCCGTTGCGGGTCACCTCCCGGCTCACCGTCGACGTGGGACGGCCCAGCTGGCGGGCTATCTCCGCGTACCCCAGTCCCTGCGTCAAACCCGTGGCAATGCGCCGGCGATCCTCCGGCGTGAGCCGCCCTCCGGGCATGGGCACCACCTCCCTCACCAAATCTATTGCAACACAACACCAACCCAATCGCATTAGGCTGCAGCATTATTGCTCGACTGCAAAGTGAATTAACCTGGCGTAATACAACTTTCGAGTGCATATCGCGATCGCAGGGCGTGCGAACGCAACGTAGCGTTCGCCCCGCCCCGAACAGATCGACGTTGCTCGTGCCCCGGTCAGGGTGCGGCGGTGCGGGCGTTCGGATCGAATCCGCCCGGAATCTCGTACACCACACCGGTGAAGGTCGCGCCGAACAACCGGCCCGCCGAGAAGCCCTGCCCGCCACGGCCGTAACTCACCACGCTGGTCAGGTTGTTGCCGAAGCCGAGCACGCAGAACTGGTTATTGGCATCGATCCGGACCACCTGCCCCGACGGATTCAGCGGCACCACCGGACGATTCAGCGAATCCAGCGTCAGACCGTCGGGGGCGTCCAGCGCGTCACCGCCACCCAGATCCAGCACCGACTGCGGCGCCCACGGGGCATCGGTGGGGATGCGGCTCACCCCGGGATTGACGAAAGTCCGCGAGACATAGAGGAAGCGATCGTCACTGCTGAGCACCGCGCCATTGGAGCTGGGCAGATTGCCCCAATCGGCCTGCACCGCGCCGTTCGGGTACACCCGGCCGATGAGATTCGCGAAATCATTGGTGGCGTAGACGATTCCGTCATGTGAGACGGCCATACCGTCGGCCGCGCTCAAACCCGCCGCGTACGGGGCCATCGCGCCGGTATCCGGATCGACCGTGACGATGCCGGCGTGCCGCAGACTGTCACCCGCGATCACCCGGGCGTCCGCGCCGTAGCCGACCAGCAGCTTGCCATCGGGCGTCCAGGCCAGCGCGCCACCGCCGCCGCTGGGCACCGTGGCGATCGGCACCGCGGCCGCGCCCGGGAAGTCGATCCGGAAAACGCGACCGGTAAGCAGATCGGTGGTGAAGGCGCGCCCGGCCGGATCGATCGTCAAACCCTCCAGTGCGCCACCCGGATTCGCGACCACCACGGTCGGCTGACCCGCGCCCGCGCAGACCGGGGCGGCATTCGCCGGACCCGCGGTGAAAGTCGAGAGCGCCGCGACCGTGAAAGTCGCCAGCGCCACCGCCGCCGCGCGGGCGAGCGTTATCGATTGCCTTTTACTCATTTCGCACCTCTTACTCCGTGCCGGATGAAGTGGTTGTCCGCAGCATTGTGACAGGCGACTGGTAATTTATGCCGGTCTCGACGCGCCGAAAGGAAATTCGATGGTGGTCCGTTCGCGATTCACCCGGAATATCGCCCGCTGGCTGACCGCGACGGCCTGCGTTATGGCCGCCGCACCCGGCGCGAATGCGGAACCTGTTGTCGCACAACAGCTTCCGCCGACAATTCCGAGTATCAAGCAATGGATCTCCGGCGGAACGGGATTCACGCTCGGATCGGACGCCCGCATCGTCGCCGACGCGGCATCGCGCGGACCCGCCCAACGACTGGCCGAGGATCTCACCGGCATCGGCAAACCGGTATCGGTCACCGGCACGGGCGCACGCGCCGGTGACATCGTGCTGGTCCAGACCGGCGACGCACCGGAACCCGCTGAGTCGTACCGTATTTCGTCCACCGACCGGCTCACCATCAGCGCCCGCGACCTGCCCGGCATCGCGCACGGCACCCAGACCGCATTGCAGTGGTTGCGGCAGTCCGGCACCATTCCCGGTGGCAGCGCACAGGATTGGCCGGACTACGCCGAGCGCGGGCTCATGCTCGATACCGGCCGCGAATTCTTCCCGGCCGACTGGGTGAAAGCCCGAATTCGGGACGCCGCCCACCTGCGCATGAATATGGTGCAGCTGCATCTCTCGGATTCCCAGGGCTTCCGGCTGGACAGCCGCGGCCATCCGGAAATCACCTCGCCGCTGCATTACACCGCCGCCGATATCGCGGACATACTCGACTACGCCGACTCGTACGGCATCGAGATCGTGCCGGAAATCGATATGCCCAGCCATATGAACGCCATTCTCGCCCGACATCAGGACCTGGTGCTGCGCCCGGCGCACACCAGCTCGGCGGATGCCCAGCGCGACAACCTCATCGCGGGCGGCGTCGGCGGCAAGATCGACCTCACCAATCCCGCCGCCTACCAACTGATCAGCGATATCCTGCACGAGTTCGTACCCATGTTCCGCGGCCGCTACTGGCATCTGGGCTGCGATGAGTACATCAGCGACTACAGCCGGTATCCGCAGTTGAGCGAATACGCCACCCGGGTCATCGGACCCGATGCCGCGCCCGGCGATGTCATCGTCGCCTTCGCCAACTGGGCCGCCGATATCGTCGAATCCTTCGGCAGGACACCGCGCGCCTGGAACGACGGGTTCGACCAGGCCGTCACCGTCGCACCGAAAACCGAAGTGGTCATGCAGTATTGGTCGTCCAGCGCGGGCGGACTGCCGTGGCTGCCCGGCGGGCGCACGCCCGCCGAGCTCACCGCGGCCGGACATCCCATCCTGAACGCCGCCTTCACACCGGCGTACTTCGTCACCGGCGGACCGGCCGCGGCGCTGAACGCACCGCCCGAACTCCTGTACGCCTGGGACCCCGGGCTTTTCGTGAACGGTTCACGACTGCCCGACGCGGATCGGCGGCTGCTGCGTGGTTCCATGCTCTTCCTCTGGTGCGATGATCCCGAGGCCATGACTCCCGAACAGATCGTCGATCCGTTGCGGGCCCGGCTGCGGGTCATGGCACAGCAGTTGTGGGGTGGGACCGGTGGCGTCTCGTATCCGGAATTCGTATTCCGGGCGAATGCCGTCGGCTGGCCCTGAATGCTCAGAAGCGGCGGGCGCCGCTGACGGGCATCTCGCTCATCGGCGAGAGCTTCACGCCGGAACCGTATGTGGCGGCGTGGATGACCTGACCGTCGCCCGCGTACAGCGCGGAGTGGCCGCCGCCGTAGAAGGACACCAGATCGCCCGGCTGCAATTCATCCACCGAAACCGGGGTGCCGGCTGCCAGCTGCGAATAACTCGTGCGCGGCAAATCCACACCCGCCTCGTGATAGGACCACTGCACCAGACCCGAGCAGTCGAAATTATCGGGACCGGCCCCACCGGCACGGTAATTCGAACCGATTTTGGTCCGGGCCGCCTCCACCGCGCGCTCGCCCGCGGACTTCTTCGGCATCGCGGCGGGCATCGGCGCGGGGACGGCGGCGGTATCGGTCACGCCCGGAATTCCCATGAGCGACGGCAGCGCGCTCGGAATGGAGAATTCGCCCAGACCGGCAACGGTCACCTGACGCGATTCCGCCGCGATATTCGCGGGGACGGATTCCGGCATCACCACGGGTGCGGATTCGGGCATCACCACTGGCGAAGATTCGGGCAGAGCCGCGGGTGCGGATTCCGGGAGCACCGGTCGTCCGGGCTGTTCCGGAATCGCCGCGAGGCGCGGAGTCCTCGAATTCACACCCGCGCCGAGAATCGTCACGGGACGGAATTCATAGCTTTCGATAATCGACTCGTCCACGACCGGAACCTCGACGACCGCCACTTCCGGTGCGGGGGCGATGATGCCGAGCCGGGCGGCGAGTTCGTCGGCGACCTCGAATTGGCCGATACCGGGGATGGTCACCGGCGTCGCCTCGGCCTCACCCGCTGTGAACAGCAGTGCCGCACCGATTCCGGCGGCGGCGAGAATGCCGGTGGTCAAGCTCCGCCACGACAGGCGCGGCAGCTGGGGCAGGTTCTGTCTATCACCGATACTTTCCATGATGCGGTCCTTCCATCAAGCGTCAGCTATCCGGTTTCCGGTCACGAACATCTCGGTACTGCGGCAGTTCCACATTGCATAGAACGCCTGTTCGGCAAGGCGGGTAACGAATGACACGCGTGTTATTCATAACGGATTCGTAAACAAAAGCGGCTGTGTCCAATTGGACACAGCCGCTTTTTCGCGAAACAGACCGGCAATACGGGGCCCGCGCGGGCACTCGTGTGAGACTTGCGTATACGAGCTCCCTCCTCATAATCCGGAGGATTCAATGACAGATTCCGCTGCGCTACCCGAACTACCCGAGCCATTGGTGGTCACCCTGGGGAATCTGAAAGGCGGCGTCGGCAAGACCACGTCGGCTTTCTTCCTCGCCTCGTATTTCGCCACCGTGCATCGACTCCGGGTACTCGTCATCGATGCCGACCCGCTCAGTCAGACCGGATACTCCTGGTACCGGCGACTGCGGAAGGAGAATATCGAGGTCCCCTTCGAACTGATCGCCTTCCCGTCCCGGCACGTCAACGACTGCATCACCGACAATGCCGGGAAGTACCAGGTGATCATTGTCGACGCGGGCGGTGAATCGGCCGATATCTTCAAGGCCGCGGTACCCGAGAGCGATGAGCTGATCCTGGTGACCAGCGTGAGCCCGTCGGAGGTCAAGCGCGTGCCCAGTACCTACCGGGCCGCCGAGGAGGCCGCAGCCGAAAGCGCCAAACCCATTCGGGTGCGGGTGCTCATGACCAAGGTTCCGGTCACCATGAAGAACGGCGTCAATGTCTCCACCGAATACCGCACGCAGCGAACCAATCTCGAAGGCGCGGGCTACGACGTCTTCGAATCGTATGTGAGCGCGTGGAAGTGGTACCGCGAGGCCGCCGACGGTGAGGTCGGTGACGGCGCGGAGAACCCCATCGAAGATCTCGGCGAATACAGCCAGGTCGGCGAGGAACTGCTGCGGCCGTACCACGAAAACCGCACCGCCACCGAAGCACTGGAGGTATCGGCCTGATGCCCCCGCAGAGACGCAAGAGCAGCATCGGCGGCACCCACCCCGCCACCACCCGCAATCCCCTCTCCGACGAAGCCGAGCACACGCCCCCGGTCTCCCCGCTGCGCGATGCCGAATGGCACAGCACCGCACCGACTCCCGCCACCACGAAACCCACGCAGAAAGCAGTGAAGCCGGAAATGGTGCTGCCTCCCGCCATGACATCGGAATCACCGGCGGCCATGTTCGTCACCCCGAGCGCCGACGCGGAAGCGGAGCAGCCGGAGTCGCCGAAGCCGAAGCTGAAACCGGTGCAGCGGGCCGAATCCGCCATGCGCGGCATCGATCCGGCGCTGCGCAGCGTGGGCTCCACGCTGCGGGGCGCGGCCACCGCATCGCCGAGCGTGCTCACCATGCCGCTGCCCGCGGCGGGCGAGGGACCGCTCAACGCGAGCGAGCTGGAACAGCTCGATCTGTGCGAATCCTCCATCGACGCACTGCGGGTCGCGTTCTGGGTGGCCGGGCGCGCATTACAGATCGTGCGGGACGGCCGCCTCTATCGAGCCGAGCACGCCACCTTCGACGACTATGTGGAGAAGCGCTGGGATATGCAGCGTTCCTACGCGCACAAGCTGATTCGCGCGTGGCCGCTGGCGGCGCGGCTGCATCCGGTCGCGCCCTCCATCAACGAGGGCCAGATTCGCGAGCTGCTGCCGATCATGGCCGCGCACGGCGAGGACGCGGCGGTGACCGTCTACACCACCCTCGCGGCCGATGCGAAGGTCACCGCGGGCAAACTCCGGGAAGCGATCGCGGTGCTGCCCGGCGATTACGAACAGGGTGAGGTGGTGCGGCGGTTGCAGTCCTGGCTGCGCGGCGATCTCGCCGAGGACGCACCCTCCGCACCCGATGTATTCAGCGCCGCCGAAACCCGGCTGGCCGCACTCTCCTCCAAAGTGGTCAAGGGCTCCACCGAGGATCCGGTGGCGGCCCGCGAATTCGCGGCCAAACTGCGCACCCTCGCCGAACTCATCGAACAGCAGATCCCGGTAACCACCCGAATGCCCGGAACCCGCTAGCGGATACGACAAGACAATGGGTGCCCGGCTAATGGCCGGGCACCCATTGAAGTTTCAGTGCCTAACTACGTGGGCTGCGGAGCTATTCGCCGACCGCGCGGCGAACGCGACCGGCGGCCCGTTCCCGGACGGCCCGTGCGGTAGCGGCATCGAACAATTCCAGATGCTCGAATAGCGGATCCTCGTCATCGGGTTCGACCAGCACCGCGCGCCGCAATTGCGTGCGCGTCTCCTCCCGATCCGGCAGCGGGCGATCGGCCTCGGCCGCCGCCTCCGCTTCGGCATCCTCACGGCGGGAACGGGATAGGCGCGCGGCACGGCGGCGGCGAATATCCTCCTCCAGCCGCACCTGCTTGCGTAGATAGGCCAGATAGCCCACCAGCACCGTTCCGGAGAACGCGGCCAGCCACCACAGGGTGGCCGAAATCGCCAGTCCCGCACCGGCGAAGAGCAGGGTGCTCAGCACCAGGCCCAGCACCGCGCGCTGGCGGAAGGTGTAGCGGGCCGCGCGCGCGATGGCATCGGCCTCGGGATCGTAGCCACCGCGGCCGCGCCGGGACGGCACGAAATCCGGGTCGTCCGCGTCGAATTCGTCCTCGTCGAACTCCGGCTCCGGTTCACGCAGCGCGGGCACCCGGCTGCGCGGCGGGGCGTCCATCCGCACTCGCCTGCGCGGTTCGCCGTCACCGTCGCGGGGCGCGCGCACATCCTCGGCCGGTTCCGCATCGTCCGCATGCGCTGTGCGCGTGGGACGCTCATCGTTCATATCGCCGGGAATATCGTCGGGCTCCCCGGGCGCTCGCGTATCACTGTCGAATTCCGCTGTCCCGGACTCGGATTCATCACCTGCCGCTTCGGTCACCGGATCGGCAGCGTCGGCCACCACGGCTTCCGGCGCGGAAACCGCGCTCTCGGTATCGCGTTCGCGGGCGGTGTCGAAATCCTCGTCGTCCGATTCAGCTCGAGTGCTGTCGTCCGATCTGGTCATCCGATCCTCCGGATCATCGTGGTGATGCTTCCTGCGAACCGGCACGTAGTCCGGGTCGGTGTCATGTCCGGATGCCGGACCTTTTCTGATGCGTCGCTCGGTATCCCCGCGATGCAACACCCGGGTGGCCAGCGCCGCGTCGGTGTGCTGGCGAATGCGGGGGTGGCGGCCGGCCAACATGGGAAACAGCACGAACACCCAGAGCACGACCAGTCCGATCCACAAGATCGAATTCGGCATCGCGCCCAACACCTCCGTCCCCGCCTGGCTCGCATCCCTTCGTACATCGTCCATCGACGTGCACCACAGCACCTGCCGGTCATACGAGGACGCACCACCGACGTCCGTAGGCTAGTTCGGCGTCCCAGGAATAACCCGCAGGCGCGCCGTCAACATCTGCCACAGTAGTCACACGACTCGGACTCGGTACGGATGTCCAGATCAACCGGTGCGGCGGCATGCGACACGCGGGTAACGACGGGTACACCGCACGTCACGGCTGTGCGGCGCGCCCCGAGCGAATCAGCTTGTCCACCACGGTCCCCGACACCTCTTCGACCGTCATCGCGACCAGCAGATGGTCCCGCCACGCACCGTCCACATCCAGATAGCGGCGCAGCAGCCCCTCCTCGCGGAAACCGACATTGCGCAATACCGCCTGGCTGGCAAGGTTTTCCGGGCGCACCGTGGCCTCCACCCGATGCAGGCCCACCTCACCGAAGCAGTGATCCAGGCCCAGCGCCAGCGCGGCCGTCGCCACGCCCTGACCGCTGACCTCCTTGGAGACCCAGTAGCCGATCCACGCCGAACGCAATGCGCCGCGCACGATATTGCCGACCGTCATCTGCCCGCTGAAGGTGCCGTCCACCTCGATCACCAGCGGAATCATCGCGCCGCGACGGGCTTCGGCCTTCAGGCTCGACCACAGCGACGGCCAATTCCCGGCGTGATTGCGCGCCTCCCAGGAACCCCGCCCGGTCGGCTCCCACTTCTCCAGATACTCGCGATCGCGGGTGCGAATCCGGCTCCACGCCGATGCGTCCCGTAACCGGATGGGCCGCAACGTGACCTGACCGGCAGCCACGCGCACCGGTCCCAGATGTGCGGGCCAGCCCGGATGCTGGGCGGCCCGGAAGACGTTCATGTCCAAGGCCTCAGCCTCGCTGCGCGAGGAAGGCGACCCGCACCTCGTCACCGGTACGCACCTCGGTGACATCGGGATCGATCACGATCAGGCTGTTGGCCTCGGCCATGGTGGCCAGCAGATGCGAGGACGCGCCGTTCGGCCCGCCCAGCGGCTGCACCAGATAATCGCCGGTCTGCTCATCGCGCATCAGTTGCGCGCGCAGATAACCCCGCCTGCCGGGAATGGAGGCGATCGGCAGAATCGTGCGCGCCCGCACCACCCGGCGCATGGGATGTCTGCGCCCCAGCGCGATTCGAATCAGCGGCCGCACCATCACCTCGAAAACCACCAGCGCGCCAACGGGATTCGACGGCAGCAGGAAGGTCGGCACCTCATCGCGGCCCAGCAGGCCGAAACCCTGCACCGAACCCGGATGCATGGCGACGCGGGTGATCTCCAATTCGCCCAGGCCCTCCAGGGCCTCGCGGATCTGCTCGGACGCCCAGCCACCCACCGCGCCCGCGATCACCACGACCTCGGAGCGAACCAGCTGACCCTCCACCACATCCCGCAGGCGTTTGGGATCGGCGCTGACAATGCCCACGCGGTTCACATCCGCGCCCGCATCGCGCGCGGCCGCCGCCAGGGCATAGGAGTTCACGTCGTAGACCTGGCCCGGTCCGGGCGTGCGATCGATATCGACCAGCTCACCGCCCACCGAGAGCACCGACAGGCGCGGGCGCGGATGCACCAGCACCTTGTCCCGGCCCACCGCCGCGAGCAGGCCCACCTGGGCCGGGCCGATGATGGTGCCCGCGCGCACCGCCAGATCGCCCGGCTGCACGTCATCGCCGATGCGGCGCACGTAATCGCCCGAGCGCACCGGCTCGTACACCTTCACCCGGGCGCGCCCGCCATCGGTGAAATCAAGCGGCAGAACGGCATCCGCGAGCGTCGGCAGCGGAGCGCCGGTATCCACGCGCACGGTCTGGCGCGGTTGCAGGCGAATGGGCTGGCGCGAACCGGCCGCGACCTCGCCGACCACCGGCAGCGTCAGCTCGACCGGTTCGCCGTCCTCACCGCGAATATCGGCGCCCGCGCCGGAAACATCCACGCTGCGCACGGCATAACCGTCGATGGCGGCCTGATCGAAACCCGGTAGCGGACGCTCGGTGACCACATCCTCGGCGCACAGCAGTCCCTGGGCCTCCGAGATAGCGACCCGAACGGGCCGCGGCGCCACAGCCGCCGCGGTCACCTTGATCTGCTGATCCTCAACCGAGCGCATGCCGCCCTTCCCTGGTCTCGCGCACTAACCACACCCCGTCGGCGGCATCGCTCATTCGTGCGAGGTGAGCCGCTGCTCCAGCCACTCGCGCAGGGCGGGACCGTATTCCTCACGTTCCAAAGCGAAATCGACCGCAGCACGAAGATAGCCGCCCGGGTTACCCAGATCGTGTCGCGACCCACGGTGCACCACAACGTGAACGGGATGTCCCTCGGAGATGAGCAGGGCGATCGCGTCGGTCAACTGCAACTCGCCGCCCGCGCCCGGGGTGATCCGGCGCAGCGCGTCGAAGATGGCGCGGTCCAACAGGTATCGGCCCGCGGCGGCGAAAGTGGACGGCGCCTGCTCCATCGGCGGCTTCTCCACCATGCCGTTGACCTTGAGCACATCGGCGTCCGCACCGGGCAGCACCTCGACGTCGAAGACGCCGTACGCGCTGACCTCCTCCTTCGGCACGTCGATGGCGCACAGCACCGAACCGCCGTAGGTGGCGCGCACTTCGGCCATCGCGCACAGCACACCGCTGGGCAGCACCAGATCATCGGGCAGCAGCACCGCGATGGCGCTCTCATCGGCGTCCAGCACCGATTCCGCCTGTGCCACCGCATGACCCAGGCCGAGCGGCTCCTCCTGCACCACCGAGGTGACGTCCAACAGCGCCGGGGCCTTGCGCACCTTCTCCAGCAGGTGATGCTTACCGCGCTCCTCGAGGGTGCTCTCCAGCACCAGATCCTCGACGAAATGCGCTACCACGCCGTCTTTTCCGGGCGAGGTCACGATCACCAGCCGGGAGGCGCCGGAATCCGCGGCCTCCGCGGCGACCAATTCGATGCCCGGGGTGTCGACCACCGGTAGCAGCTCCTTGGGCACCGTCTTGGTCGCGGGCAGGAACCTCGTGCCGAGCCCCGCCGCGGGCACCACCGCGGTGCGGAAGCACGACTCGGCTCCGCCGCCATTAGCTGTCATGAGCTCACCCTATCCATCCGTCTGGAGCGTCGTCGCGGCCGAAGCAACGCCCCGACGTCCCCGAGAGCCTAAGCGTCCGGCGCGCACCGAGCGCACCGAACGCGGGACCGCGGGCGCGCGAAGCCATACCCATCGGGCATGTGCGCACCCCTTCCACCACTTCATACCCACTCCCGCCACCGCGAACAGTGCTGAGCGCCACATAGTCGGTGATCGGGACGCGCGGCGCGGGCGCATATCGTTGGGGCGTGAGCGAAGTGCGGGACAAGGCGGCCTGGCGCGGCGAGATCCTGGCGCGGCGCAAGGCGATCACTCCCGGACAACGGGAACGCGAGGCCGAGGCCCTGGCTCGGCACGCCGCGGCGCTGGTCGAAACGGTCACCTGGATCTGCGCGTATGTGCCGGTCGGGGGCGAACCGGGATCGCTCGCGATGCTGGACGCGCTGCGGGCCGCGGGCGCGCGGGTGCTGCTGCCGGTGACCGGTGAGCCGGGTCCGCTGGAGTGGGCCGAGTACGAAGGTCCGGAGCGGTTGCGGCGCGGGCGATTCGGGCTGCGCGAGCCCGAGGGCGCACCCATCGCCGATGCCCTGCGGCTGGCGGAGATGATTCTGATTCCGGCGCTGGCGGTGGATCGGAGTGGGACACGGCTGGGTCGCGGCGCGGGTTATTACGATCGAAGTCTGAACGCGAGCCGAGCCGATGCCCGATTGATCGCGGTGGTGCGGGACGATGAGGTTGTCGCGCATTTGCCGCGCGAATCGCACGACCATCGAATGGGATGGGCGCTGACACCGTTCGGCGGACTGCGCGAGCTGGACGAATAACCCGGGAATTGACACCCGATTGGCAGTGTTGGCACTGTCATCTGTAGAGTGCTAGATCGACGAAGACCGTGGAGAGGTTTCCCGATGCCTACTTACTCGTACGCCTGCACCGAGTGCGACAACAAGTTCGACATCGTGCAGTCCTTCTCCGATGACGCGCTCACCACGTGTGATCGCTGCAATGGAAAGCTGCGCAAGCTTTTCAACTCGGTCGGCATCGTATTCAAGGGCAGCGGTTTCTACCGCACCGACAGCCGCAACGGCACCACCTCCAGCGAGGCCGCCAAGCCCGCGTCCACCTCGGACAGCGGCAGCTCCAACGGTTCGAGCGGCGGTTCCAACGGTGCGAGCGGCGGTAGCTCCACCCCGGCCGCGACCACCTCGGCCCCGAGCTCGAACAGCACCTCCGCGGCCTGATCCGCGCGCCCGGACCGTAGCTCCGACCGAGGCGAATTCGGTTCGTTCCGACCGATATCCACAGCGTCGAAGTTATCCACAGCCGACCCTTTTCGAGGGTCGGCTGATCTGTGCCCGGGCCTAGGCTTCCGGGCATGATCCGCTTGCGCACACCCGGCCGCGATGCCGATCTCGGCCGCGGTTCCCGCCTCGAATCCATCACGTCCGCACTCCCGCCATGGGCCGATGGCGTACTGCTGCGGCGCATTTCGGCCCTCGCGCTACTGCTGCTCGCCGCCGTCCTCGCGGTGCGCGGCGATCCGGCGGGCGGACATACCGAGGTGCTGGTCGCCGCCCGCGAACTGCCGCCCGGTCACGTCCTGGCCGATGGCGATCTGCGGCCCGCGCCCAGGGAGACGAGCGCCCTCCCCGACGGTGCGATTCGCGAGCCCGGCGCACTGCGCGGCGCGACCCTGACCGGCGCGGTCGCACCCGGTGAGATCCTCACCGAACTGCGCGTCATCGGCCCCCGCCTGGCCGCCGTGGCCGCCCACTCCCCCGATGCTCGCATCGTCCCGATTCGCCTGGCCGACAACGCCGTTGCCGATATCCTGCGCGCCGGTGACCGCGTCGACGTGGTCGCCGCCGAGGAGTCCGGCAGCGGTGGCCGCCCCGCCCGCCTACTCGCCACCGACGCCGCCGTGGTGCTGGCTCCCGGCGCGAACACCACCCCGGGCAAGGACGAACGTGTGGTCCTGGTGGCCCTGGACTCCCGCCGCGCCACGGCCGTCGCCGCGGCATCCCTGCGCACCGCGCTCACCGTCGTGTTCCACTGACCCGGCCGCCGCGTGAACTAGCATCGCCACTACCCGTTTTACGAGTTCCGCCCCGTTTCCAGGGGTTCGGGGGCACGCCCCCGCACGCATCCAGGCTCCACCCCGCTTACGCAGAGGAGTTTCCGGCAATGCTCAAGGGTTTCAAGGATTTCCTGCTTCGTGGCAATGTCGTCGATCTGGCCGTCGCGGTCGTCATCGGCACGGCGTTCGTGGCCGTTGTGACCGCTTTCAGCAATGGGGTCATCAATCCGCTGCTCGCGGTATTCGGCGGCAGCAATGAACTCGGGCTCGGGTTCCAATTGGTGGCGGACAAACCCGCGACCTTCGTCGCCATCGGGCCGATCATCACGGCGGCGCTGGACTTCCTCATCATCGCGGCGCTGCTGTACTTCATTCTGGTGGTTCCGGCCACCAAGGCCAAGGCGCGCTGGGGCAGTACCGAGACCCCGCTCTCGGATAATGAAGTGCTGGTGCAGATTCGGGATCTGCTCGCCGAGGGCCGGAACGGCACCGCCGGGGGCAGGCACGAGAGCTGAAACCCCTGGTCGGCGCGAAAGCCGAAGCCGGGCGCGAATTTACGCAAAAGAAACGCGAACACGAACGGGCCCGGCGCGAAATGCGCCGGGCCCGTTCGTCTTACGTGATCGAGATCAGCCGATCGAGAACGGCTGGCCCCACAGGGTGACCCAGGTGATCACATTGTCGGTCTCGACCTCGACGCTGACGAAGGCACGCGCCTGGGCGTAGCCCGCGCAGCCGTTCAGGCCGATGGTCTCGTCCGCCCAGGTGACCGAGCCGCTGTTGCCCTTGAAGGCATTGCGGACCTTGTGGGTCTCCGAGCCGAAGTCGTCGGCCTGCTCCAGGTCGAGCACGTAGAACGACTTCGCCTGGCCGGGGCCGAGATTCAGGTTGCCGCCGCCGGTGGCGCCGGCCGACGGGGTGACATTGCCCGAGCTGTCCCAGGAAGCGCCACCGGTGGCTCCGGCGCTGGTGTCACCACCGGCGATGTTCACCTGGCAGCCGACCACGTAACCGGGGAAGATCTTGCCGCCGGTCGCGGTGGTGTCACCGGAGATGTTGACCTGCGCCGAGGCCGACACCCACGCGTTGCGGTGCAGCGGGGTGGCGCCCATGGACGGGTTGATGTTGGCGGATTCGCCGACGAGCTTGACGTTGACGACGGTGCCATCGGACAGGGTCTTGGTGAGTTCGCCGCCCGGCAGGCCGACGAACGTATCGGCGTTGGCAGCGCCGGTGGAGAACAGGCCAAGAGCGGCGGTTGCGACGGCGCCGACACCGGCCACCCGCGCCACAGTCTTACGGATGTTCATTACAGTTTTCCCTCGAGGGTTGAATTCGCTTGCGCGAGAAGTGATTTGGCGGGGGTGACCACTATCAGCCGATGCTGAACGGCTGGCCGTACAGGGTGGTCTTGGAGTAGTGATCGCCGATGACCTCGACGGTGGTGTACGACCGCGCCTGGGCGTAACCCGCGCAACCCTGGAGCTGGATTTCGGCATCCTGGTACTCGACCGCGTAGGTACCCGGCTTCAGGATGTCCTTGTAATCGATCTGGACGAACTTGACTTCACCCGGGCCGAGGTTGACGCCGATGGAGCCGCCGACCGAGGCATCGCTGAGGCTGATGCCGCCGGAAAGTCCCGCGGTGATGGCGTTATCGGCGATGTTCACCTGGCAGCCGACGATGTAGCCGGTGCTCAGCTGAGAGGCGCCATGGGTGGAGGAATTGTTGGAGCCGTTGCCATTGGCAGGTCCGTTGTTGGGTCCGATCGTGCCATCGGGGGTCTCGGTGACCTCGGCGACGGCATTGCCGGTGACCCACACGACGCGGCCAGCGCCATTGGAGGACAACGACGGTGAAATGATGGCGTGCTCACCCGTACGGGTGATCGTCACAGTTCCACTGGGCGCAGCCTTCTGACCGTCCGGCAACGGTACGAAGGTATCGGCATTAGCGGCACCAGTCGAAAAAAGGCCGATGGCCACGGCCGCGGCAGCGCCGATACCCGCAATGCGGGCACCACGACGCAGACCGTGGGTGCGGTTCTCGCTCATACTTCCCCTCATCAGGTTTCTTGCGGTCAACCTCGACCACCGAGGTTGAAATGGGGCTCTTGGGGAACCCCGGGTAAGTTTGTCGCCACATTGTTGCCACTGTGTTACTGCTAACAAATTCTTAATGTGTAGCGACGCAGGGCACTTTACATCACCGTTGTGATCCGTGAGGTGTGAGAGAACCGAATCCAGTGCACCCGCACAAGTCCCGGATCTATCCCCCGATGTATGTCGAGAATGCTATGGATAGCAAAAGGGGC